>NZ_DBNG01000013.1:13848-43122 GCF_002299105.1 Methylophaga sp. UBA678 | reverse complement strand
GGCGATCCCAAGCTTAGAAAACGAAACAGATGGTCTCGGCGCAGTCGGTGCATACCGTGCATTGTCTAGCTGGACTAATCTGGGTGGTGTTCTGAGTGTATTCAGCCTGTAAGACCCAGATGATATAGATTATTTTGTAATCTTAATCTGAATAAAAAGGCCCGGCATCTTTTGATGTCGGGTCTTTTTTTTGAAAAAAAAAACCAGGCACAAGGCCTGGTTAAAATGAAATATAGGTAATGCAATCATGTGGTAAACCACAAAATCATTAAAGAAGCTGAAAAATTCTCTAATGAACATATTGTATAAAGACAACCAAGAATAGTCGTGAGCATAAATGCATTTTTAACTGGGTGTTTTTTACCTGAGACAGGTAAGAAGATCTTCCCGAGCATTGAGCTAATTTTGACGGTTTTTAACACAGCCATTTTTGTGGATTATAGGCAGGTAAAGCTTTTCCCGGCGATCCTTGAATCAGGAAAATCCTGAATGGCAAGGCGGGGAATCCTGACGAAACAAGTTTATTCGCTGTGTACTATCTAATCGTCTTCCAAATAGGTTGGATGACATTAAATAAAACAATTTTAGAGAGGATATAGTTATGTGGACTAAACCTGAATATTCAGACATGCGTTTTGGTTTTGAAGTAACCATGTACATCTGCAACCGTTAATCACGGTTTTGATGTATGCCCGGGGCATTCTGCTCCGGGCAACGTTATACCAGATAAAATTTGTTAAAGTCTTATCTGGTCTAATGCAAGTTTCTAAGGATATTTATGTTTGTACATGTTTTAGGTTCGGGAGCCGGCGGTGGTTTTCCTCAGTGGAATTGTAATTGCACTAACTGTAAAGGTGTAAGAGAGGGCACAATTAAAGCCAGTCCTCGCACACAATCCTCCATTGCTATCAGTGCAAACGGAACAGATTGGATTTTGTTTAATGCTTCCCCTGATATTAAAAAACAACTGGATGACTTCCCTGCTTTACAACCAGCTAGACAAGTCAGAGATACAGCCATCACCGCGATAGTCATCACAGACGCACAGATTGATCATGTCACCGGCATGCTTACTCTCAGAGAACATAATAAACCTTGGGATGTATATACCACTAATGCCGTATACGAAGATCTCACCACAGGATTCCCTGTTTTCAACATTCTCGGACATTTCCGTGGCATTAATCATCATGAGATCGCGACGGATGAGTCAGGCTTCACCATTCCCACGGCAGAAGGATTAGTTTTCACTGCCGTGCCTTTGAAGAGTGAGGCACCTCCTTATTCACCGCATCGTCATAACACGGTGCCTGGCGATAACATTGGCATGCGTATAGAAGATACGCGTACCGGTAAAAATTTATTCTATGCACCAGGATTAGGTGTAGCAGAACCGCACGTTATGGAATATATGGCGAATGCTGACGTCGTACTTGTTGATGGTACCGTTTGGACTGATGACGAGATGTCACACGAAGGCATTAGCAATAAACGGGCGCAGGAAATGGGACATCTGGACCAGTCTAGTAAAGGTGGCATTATGGAGATCCTAAGTGGCATGGATAAGCCACGCAAATTCCTGATACATATTAATAATACTAATCCAATACTCAACGAGGAATCACCCCAGCGGAAAACGTTGGAAGCGGCTGGAATAGAAGTGTCGTATGACGGCATGGATATCGAGCTTTAACAGTCTAAGATGATTCTAGAGGAACATGACATGTCAGAAAAACCAGCACCATGGACACGCGAAGAGTTTGAACAAAAATTACGCGAAAAAGAGTCGCTGTATCATATTAACCATCCCTTTCATAAACTGATGCATGCTGGCAAGCTGGACCAAAAACAAGTTCAAGGTTGGGTTGCTAATCGCTTTTATTATCAAACGGCGATTCCAATTAAAGACGCTGCCATTATGGCAAATTGTGAAGATGCATCTGTCCGTAAACATTGGGTGCAACGTATTCTTGATCACGATGGTTATGATGGGGAAGAAGGGGGCATTGAAGCCTGGCTGCAACTGGGTGAAGCCGTTGGTTTAACAAGAGAAGAACTGGAATCACATCAACATGTGTTGCCAGGTGTTCGTTTTGCGGTAGATGCGTATGTTAATTTTGCGCGCCGGGCTAACTGGCAGGAAGCGGCAGGGTCTTCGTTAACAGAATTATTTGCGCCTAAGATTCATCAAGCAAGACTAGACAACTGGCCTGACTTGTATCCCTGGATTGATGAACGAGGTTACCGCTATTTCCGTAAACGCTTAAGTGAAGCGCGTCGTGATGTCGACCATGGCTTACAAATCACACTGGATTATTGTGATACTCGTGAGAAACAACAACGCGCTGTTGATTTACTGCAATTCAAGCTTGATATCCTATGGACCATGTTAGATGCGATGTGGATGGCGTATATTGAAGGACGTCCCCCTTATTTTATGGAAGTTGAAAAATGACCGATCGCATTTTTAATGCAGACACGATTCCTGTTCTGGCTCTGGGTTACCGTTTCCAATGGGAGCCAGCGCAGGACTGTTATGTACTGCTTTACCCAGAAGGCATGGTGAAATTAAATCCTGCTGCAGGTGAAATTCTGAAGCGGGTAAGTGAAAAAAAGCAGACCGTCGGCGAGCTTATCGCTGAACTTAAAGAAGCCTTTAATGGCGCTGACTTAGACGATGACGTCTATCAGTTTTTGGAGGAAGCTCATGACAACGACTGGATCAGACCAGAATAAAGCACCAGGCAGTACTGGTGGTGCTATCGGAATGAATGTTCGTGACAGCATTCGTCAGCCTCTTTGGTTATTGGCAGAGCTTACTTACGCTTGTCCATTGCAGTGTCCTTATTGTTCCAATCCGATGGATTTTGCCAATGTTAAAAAAGAGCTAACAACCGAAGAATGGATCAACGTTTTCCGCCAGGCCCGTGAAATGGGCGCAACCCAATTGGGTTTATCAGGTGGTGAGCCATTAACTCGCCCCGATCTGATTGAGCTTATCCGTGAAGCCAGAAACTTGGGTTTTTATACGAATCTGATTACTTCAGGCGTAGGGTTGAATGCTGACAAGGCAAAAGAATTTAAAGAGGCGGGGTTGGATCACATCCAAGTCAGTTTCCAGGCGAGTTCAGAAGATCTTAATAACTTGATTGCTGGTACCGATGCTTTTCAGCATAAGATTGAGATGGCAAAAGCAGTAAAAGCTGCGGGTTATCCGATGGTGCTATGTTTTGTGACACATCGTCAGAATATTGATCAGATCGATGAGATTCTGGATTTAGCTATCAACCTTGACGCCGATTATGTTGAGCTGGCAACAACCCAATACTACGGTTGGGCCATGCATAATCGTGATCAACTATTACCAATGAAAGAACAATTAGTTCGTGCAGAAGCTATTGCGCATGAATATCAGGAAAAGCAAAAAGGTAATATGAAGATCTATTACGTTGTCCCTGATTATTATGAGGATAGGCCAAAAGCCTGCATGAATGGTTGGGGAAATGTATTTCTGACCGTCACACCAGATGGTACCGCTCTACCATGTCATGCGGCTCGTGAATTACCAGGCATGGAACTACCGAATGTCAAAGAACTGAGTGTGAAGGAAATCTGGGAAGGCTCGAATGATTTTAATCGTTTCCGTGGCTTTGACTGGATGAAAGAGCCTTGCCGCAGTTGTGATGAAAAAGAAAAAGACTTTGGTGGTTGTCGCTGTCAAGCCTATATGCTGACAGGTGATCCTGCGATGGCCGATCCAGTCTGTACTAAATCACCTGATCATCACCTGATCCTGGAAGCGATAGAAAAAGGGCGGCAGGAAGCTGAAAAACCAGCTGATACGGCTAAACCGCTCGTATTCAGAAACCCGAAAAACTCAAAAGAAATTTGTGGCTTATAAAAATCAATATGCGATTCTAAGCAAGAGCCTGACCAAGCAATATGGTCAGGCCCTTGCTGTTAATGGGCTCGATCTAAGTATCGAACCAGGACAGTTTTATGGATTGCTTGGTCCGAATGGAGCGGGGAAAAGTACAACCATTCATATGCTAACCACCATGACGTCTGCCTCATCGGGTCAAGCATGGATTGCTGGGCTGGATGTTAGTAAAAACGCCGTTCAAACCCGAGCTGCTGTTGGCTTGGTGTTTCAGGATTCAGCGCTTGATCGGATGATGACGGTGGATGAAAACTTACAGTTTGCCGCCGCTTTGTATCATTTGAATAAACAGCAGGCGGAACAACGTATCGCTGAGTTACTGTCGGTATTTGGCTTAGAAAAAAAACGACATCAGAAATTAGTCGCTCTATCTGGAGGGCAGCGACGCGCCGTTGATATTGCCCGAGGTGTCTTGCATAAACCTCAGGTTTTATTTCTGGATGAGCCGACGATTGGTTTGGATTTGCCTAACCGGCGTGCAATCTGGCGGTTTATTGAACAACTTCGAAAAGATGAGGGGATGACTGTCTTTTTGACCACGCATTATCTCGAAGAAGCAGAAGCTTGCGACCATGTTGACTTCATACAAAAAGGGCAACTACAGAAAGGTGGCTCTCCCAAAAAACTGATTAAGAATCTAGCCGCGTATATGTTGGAAATTGATTGTGCTGATACCGAAGCGGTCAGTCAGCAGATGCGCTCAGAATTTGGTGAGCCATTATGGGAAGATCAACATCTGACGTATCGTATCCAAGACAAAGAAACGGATTTTTATCAGCTGCAGAAAACGCTTGGTCATGCCGTTAATGCGATGCAATGGCGTAAACCAAATTTGAATGATGTGTATCTATGGACAGTATGTCCACCTGATTATGGGGTCGTGACATGACACATATGCTTGCGGTTAAGGCTGTCGTAGCAAGAGAGCTGACAAAAGTCTTTCGTCAACGGGCAAGACTACTCAGTGCCATGGTCAGACCCATGATATGGTTGCTGGTGATAGGTTCTGGTGTGGGCAGTATGTTGCAGGGTGAGCAACAAGCGGGTTATCTGAGCTTTCTGGTGCCTGGTATTGTAGCGATGACCTTATTATTTGCCGCTTTATTGTCAGCCTTGACCCTGGTTTATGACAAAGAATTTGGTGTGATGCGAATGATGTTAATTGCCCCTATTCCGCATTATTTAATTGTGATTGCCAAATTAATCGCTGCAGCCATCACGGCGATGGTTCAGGCCATTTTGTTATTAATCATACTGGCAGTGATAGGCTTAATCGAGGTAGAAGTGGCCTTATGGTTATTATTGCCCGCTCTAGCAACAGCGGTATGTTGTGCAGCAATAGGTGGTTTAATTGCTGCATGGTCAAAAACATTAGATAACTTTGCCGTGATTATGAATTTTTTCATCTTCCCGGTATTTTTCTTAAGCGGTGCGCTTTATCCCGTCACCCAATTACCTGAGATGCTGAAGTATATCGTCTTAATCAATCCATTTAGTTATGGTGTTGACTTGATGAAACATGCGGTCCCCAGTGCGACCAGTGATTTTTCTATTATGACGGATGTGATGGTGGTGACAGGATTTTCCATTATGGCGATTAGTCTTGCTTGCTGGCGCTTTTCTCGCGAATCTGTCCACGAGCCTTTATTCCATCGTGTTACTGGTAAAAAATAAAATCACACGACCGTTGCTTTTATAAAGTCATGAATAGGCAAAGTGACTGGATATTTCCCTTATTCTTCTATGGTTGCACCTATATAAGAAAGCACTTATCCTTATTCTCCTAACCAGCTATAGCTCAAAGATAGGGGCAATAATGTGTCGTTGCTAAATCATGCTCATCATAATATGGTCGTTCAGCAAGTTCGTCCCAGTGAAGTGCTTGATAACGCCGTTTTAAGCGTGATGACAGAGGTGTCCAGAGCTGATTTTGTTGATGAGCATTTAGCGATGATGGCTTATGCCGATACAATGCTGCCTCTCTCTCATGGGCAGACCATGTTATCACCGATATTAGAAGGCCGATTTTTACAGGCTTTACGCCTTACTCCTGAAACAAATGTCCTAGAAATCGGAACCGGCTCCGGGTATTTCACCGCTTTATTGGCTAAACTGGCACGTCACGTGATATCTGTTGAGTTTTATTCAGATCTCTCTGAAAGAGCAGCACAACGTTTATCTCATGCAGGTATCGGCAATGTGACCTTAACGGTGGGCGATGCCAGCCAAGGTTGGTCGTTAGTCGAGCGTGTGGACACCATTGTCTTAACAGCAGCTTGCGCCGATATTCCTGATGACTACTTACAAAGTCTGAAAGTGGGCGGAAAACTACTTATCGCGACTGGTAAAGCACCGGCAATGCCAGTTCAATTAATCACGCGAACAAGTGAACGGGAATGGCAAACCATAGTTCTGTTTGAGACCGTTATCCCATATTTGATTAACGCTGAACCCAGCCAACCATTTGAATTTTAAAACAGAGTAACAATATGAAACACATGACCGCCACTGAATTTAGCACCTTATTACTAAGTGATGTCCCTCCTGTCATGATTGATGTCAGAGAGAGTCATGAGCTAATACATGGAATGATTGAAGGGGCCATACATATTCCTATGAATGAGATTCCATCACGCCTCGAAGAGTTAGGCTCTTATCAAGATAAAACAGTGGCTATTATTTGTCGAAGTGGCAAGCGAAGTGCTCAAGTAGGTCAGTTTCTCGAACATGTTGGCTTTAATGATGTGATTAATCTTGAAGGTGGCATGAACAGCTGGGCTGTGGATGTTGATAATTCAATGTCGACTTATTAGTCAATTGAATACCATTTAATTGAATGACTCCTAAGGAAGGAAAATGAAAAAATTTGCGTTAAGCGCATTGATAGCCTCAACATTATTTTCAGGTGTAGTGTGGGCTGAAGATTTACTAGATGTATATAAACTCTCCCTCAACAGTGATCCTCAATTGCTGGCTGAGGCCGCCTCTCGTCAGGCCGTTGGAGAATTAGATGATCAGGCAATTGCTAACTTTTTGCCACAAGTAGGATTAACCGCGAATCAAAATAAAACCTGGCTGGATTCATCATCCCGTCTATTTGCAGGTAAAACGGACTATACCAGTCATGGTTACACATTGAGTCTGAATCAGTCAGTGTATAAACGTGAGAATTTTGTTCAGAAAACGCAAGCTGAAATCGCGATGAAAGGGGCTGATGCCAGTTACGTAGTCGCTGAGCAAGCGCTAACGTTACGTGTAGCTGAGCGTTATTTTGGTGTCTTGGGTGCGCAGGACGATCTCACTTTTGCGTTGGCTGAACGTGAAGCGATCTCCAAACAATTAGAACAAATGCAGCAGCGTTTTGATGTTGGCATGGCAACGATCACTGATATCACGGAGTCACAAGCGGCTTATGATTTGGCCAATGCCCGAGTGATTCAGGCGCAAAACGATCTGGCTAATGCTCAAGAGCAACTTCGTGAGACGGCTGGCAGATATATTGATGACTTAGTTGGTTTATACGGTGAGTCGCCGTTGGTCAAACCCGAGCCAGCCAATATTGATGCCTGGAGTGATACAGCGATTTCACAGAACCCATCATTATTACTCGCCAATATTAATGTTGAAGCTGCAAAACAAACCATTGAACTGCAACGTAGTGGTCACTACCCTTCATTAGGTATTGTGGCACAGAAGAATTATAACTCTGATAGTGATGGTATTAACGGTCGCAGTAATGCGAGCAATGAAACGATAGGTCTTGAGTTTAATCTACCCATCTATTCTGGTGGTGCAGTTTCTTCCAGAACGCGTGAAGCAGGCCATCGTCTAGATGAGACAATGCAAGTTGAAGAACAGCAGCGTCGAGCGGTGACACGTCAAACTCGTGAGTCATACAATGGTGTGATGTCGGGCATCAGCCGTGTTAAAGCGCTTAAACAAGCGGTGGTTTCGAATGAAAAAGCCCTGGAGTCAACCGAAGCAGGATACGATGTTGGCACACGGACAACGGTAGACGTACTGAATGCGCGTCGTAATCTGTTCAGTGCAAAACGTGATTATGCCCGTTCTCGCTATGACTACATTTTAGATACGCTACGCCTAAAACAAGCGGCAGGTATTTTAAGCGTGAATGATTTAGTCGATATAAATAACTGGCTAGGAAAAGGGACGTCATAAGTGAGTCAGAAACTCACCAAAGCTAATGCAGGGAAGGGGATGCTGATAGTAGTCGATATTCAAGATCGGCTATTGTCAGCGATGCCACAAAAGCAACAAGAACACGTTCAGAAGTCAGTGATGACCTTGCTCAAAGCGGCTGATGCATTAACACTGCCCGTGGTCGTCACCGAGCAGTATCCTAAGGGCTTAGGTCATACAAACTCTGATATACAGGCTCTGTTACCTGGCAACACGCCGATATATGAGAAAACAGCATTCTCAGCCTGGCAGGTTGACGCGTTCGTTGAAACTCTGAAGAGCTCGCAATGCCAGCAGGTATTCTTAACGGGTATGGAAACCCATATTTGTATTTTGCAAACAGCTTTAGACTTATTAAAGCAAGGCTATGAAGTCTTTGTGATTGAAGAGGCAGTATGCTCACGCCATAAGGAAAAACATCAAAATGCCTTAAGTCGTCTGCGGGAGGCTGGGGCCATCATCACCAATGTTGAGTCACTGCTATTTGAATGCCTTGGTGATGCACGGCATCCCGAGTTTAAAACACTGTCTAAGTTGATTATCTAGCTTTTCGTTTTTGTGCCAGACGTAGTTTTCTTCGCTGCTGGCAAAGGTCTAATGTTTTTAGTCTTTCATTATTATTCATGGCAGACCAGCCAGTAATTTCATCGATTTTACGAAAGCACCCCAAACAGACATCTCGCTCATCCAGACAGCATTTCCGCAAGCATGGACTCGGAATAACGTTTTTGGATGATGTAGATTGTTTAGCCATAGTTGGAATCTATATTATTGACTCGAAAAGCGGTCAGTAAGCCTTTCATGCATGATAACGCTGGCGTTTATTGGCAATACCTGCTTTGGCCGGCTTATTAATGCTAGGCAAGTTCTCATAATCCGGAACACCCTTGACGCCCGCGCGAGCATAATCGAGCTTTAATTGGTTCTTAACCGTATACTCATCGATCGCTAAATCTTCTGTGAGTACAACAAATAACAATTCAAACAGACGTTTGAGTGCAATTTTCCACGTACTGCCACTAATCTCGAAAAGTCTGTCTGACACCAGCATAAAGCGAGCAAAGGCCTCATCAGCAAGTATCAAGGGCAACGTATTAATAAAGCGACCTGAGTTGCCAATCATATCCCAAAAGCGAGCAAAGCGATTGACCCGTTGCATCGTCATAAAGTCGACGGTGTTAGTAGATAAAATATTATAGGGTGCTTGCGGGTTATAGTTTAAGGCATAGTTATCATTGTGACGGTTGAGTGGTGCGCCCCGTAAACGTTTGAGAATGCCTAGTTGAATTTCATGAGGATTGAGTGAGACCAGTTGATTAAAGCTGTCAGCGAAATTATCTAATGTGTCACTGGGCAAGCCAAAAATCAGATCGGTGTGTAAATGAGCACCAGTATGCTCGCGTAGCCAACGGATATTTTCGCGAGTCTTATCATTGTTTTGTTTGCGGCTGATCAGTGTTTGGATATCACTATCAAACGTCTGAATACCAATCTCAAATTGTAGGCTTTGTGGGGGAAAGCGCGTTAATACCTCTTTTAATTTATCAGGTAGATTATCAGGCACGACTTCAAAGTGAAGGTATAAATCATCTGTCATACGCTCCAGAAAAAACTCCAGAATGCGAATGCTGGTGGAGACCTTGAGGTTAAAGGTCCGATCGATGAATTTAAAGTTACGCACGCCGCGTTGCCATAAGGCATCCATTTCAGCCAGGAATGATTCCAGCGGGAAGGCGGTTGCTGTTTTATCTAAGGCCGACAAACAAAACTCACACTTAAATGGACAGCCGCGTGATGCTTCGACATAAATTAGCCGGTTACGAATATCTTCTTCATTATAGAGATGGTAGGGCAGTTGTAATTCAGCTAACTCAGTAGCGATACCATCAATATATTTTGTTTCAGGCCGTGCTTTATCTAAAATTTGGCGGCACAGCTCACGAAAGCTTTTTTCACCCGGACCACTGATCACAAAATCAGCTAATTCACAGATATCTGGTACATCCGGGTAATGGCCGACTTCCGGCCCACCAAGCACGATAACGGTGTCGGGTGATATTTGTTTAATGACGGTAACAATGTCACTGATTTCACGAATATTCCATATATAAACACTAAAGCCAATAATTTTAGGCTGATGCTGCAACAGGTGCTCAGCAATATTGAGTGTTTGTTCCTGAATAGTGAACTCGATCACTTTGGTTTTTGATTCAAGTTCTTCCAAGTTGGCAAGTAAATACCTCAACCCAAATGCAGAGTGCATATAGCGGGCATTAAGCGTGGTAAGCAGGATGTCGTATTGCTGAGTCATATTTTATGTTGTCTGATAACCCAACTCAGCGGCTAATTGCGCACTGTAATGAGCTAAGTCGGTGAGAACCGTTTGCTGTTTTTCAGATAAATCTTGTTGTCTGGCCTCGGCCAGAGCGGCATAAAACGCTGAAAAATTCAGAATAGGGTTGGCTGTATCATCTGCCAAACGTTGTTGACGGTACTGCAGCCATTGTTCTTGCTCATCCGAGCTCAATGACTCAGGCCAGTTTCGTGCACGATAGCGAAATAACATTTCCGTCAGGCGTGGATCTTCAAACGGAATAGATAAGGTCTTTAACATATCAGGTTCAGCTGAACGAATTATCTCCATTTTGCGTTTGTCATTATCACTGAAAAAACCACCGCTATAGAGACTGGCATCAGGATCGGATACGGGATCAAATGGTTTAGGGCTGAATATTTGCGAGAGTTTTTCTGTTAAATCACCAGCTGCATTAAGCATATCCATGTGTTTTTGATGTTGAGCACGATCAATATGCAAGCGCTGGGCTGCAGCAGCATTTAACGTGGCTACCGGTACCACCACCGGGCATTTATTGATATGTATTGTTTTCAGTGCAGGACGCTCCACGCCGACAGCCAACTCAGCCGAAGGGGTGAATAAACGTTGTTGTAAGGTCTCAGCATCAAGCTCTATTAAATCGGTAGGATCGTAGCGACAGTCGTAGACAATAACGCCATTAGGATTGGTCGGATCTTTTGCTAAAGGTACCACCATTGCCGCGCCGCAATACTCACTGGGATACATTCTAGATACATGAATGACAGGCGTGCGCTCACGGATGTTCAGTAGGGGGGCAACCGCAGTTTTGCGACGATTCTGATAAACATAATCAAATAATTTGGGTTGTGCATTTTTAATGAGCTTAGCAATTTCTATGGTGGCATAAACGTCTACTAGGGCATCATGAGCACCAATTTGTTCAATATTATTGGCTGCGGTTAAATGCTCTAATCGAAAACTGGGTTTGCCGTCTTCGCGATCTGGCCAGTTGATGCCTTCTGGTCTGAGTGCCCGAGTCAGCCTGACCATGTCGATAATATCCCAGCGAGAATTACCGTTCTGCCATTCACGGGCATAAGCATCATAAAAATTACGAAACAAACTAAAACGGGTGAACTCATCATCAAACCGTAAACTGTTATAACCCACACCGCAGGTGCCTGGCTCTGCCAGTTCAGCATGTATACGCGCCATAAACTCGGCCTCAGTCAAGCCTTCTTTTTCCGCTTTTTGTGGTGTAATGCCGGTGATTAAAGAGGCTTGTGGATGAGGTAAAAAATCGTTGGCGGGTTTGCAATAAATCATCAACGGTTCGCCAATGATATTGAGATCTTCATCGGTGCGAATACCGGCAAACTGCAAAGGTCTGTCATAACGGGGATCTGTGCCAGAAGTTTCATAGTCATGCCAGTAAAGCGTATTCATAATTAATTCAATATCTTAGGTTGATTCCGGTGATGTGAAGCCATCTTAACGTAAAAAGCCATACACCAGTGAGCGATGTATGGCTTTATCACTGATTGCCGATTACAAAGCGGCGAATGCGGTTTTTGCTGCAGATAAGGTATGTTCAATTTCTTGCTGACCATGGGCCGCAGAGACAAAACCTGCTTCAAATGCTGATGGTGCCAGATACACGCCGTTATCAAGCATCAAATGGAAGAAGTGTTTGAAACGCTCTTGATCACAGGCCACGACCTGTTCGTAAAAATTCACCTCACTATCTTCGGTAAAGAACAGGCCAAACATACCGCCGACCTGATTCGTTGTCATTGGAATGCCGGCTTTATCAGCCAGTTCCTGCAAACCTGAGACTAGCGTTTCAGTGGTGCTGGTTAACGCGGCATGAAAGCCTGATTGCTGAATGAGTTTTAATGTGGTCAGGCCCGCTGCCATGGCGATGGGATTACCGGATAAGGTTCCTGCCTGGTAAACAGGTCCCAATGGAGCTATGTGCTCCATGACTTCTCGTTTGCCACCAAAGGCGCCAACGGGTAAACCACCACCGATAATTTTGCCAAATGTCGTTAAATCTGGAGTGACATTGTAATGGGCTTGCGCGCCACCCAAGGCAACACGGAATCCAGTCATCACTTCGTCAAAAATCAATACAGTACCGTACTCATCGCAAATGGCGCGCAGCCCTTCAAGGAATCCAGGCACGGGTGGAATACAATTCATATTACCGGCAACAGGCTCGATGATAATACAGGCAATCTGATCACCGGCCTCTTCAAAGCAGGCTTTGACAGACTCCAGATCGTTATAACGCAAAGTCAGGGTATGTTCTGCCAATGACGCAGGGACGCCGGCAGAAGAAGGAACACCTAAAGTTAACGCACCAGAACCGGCTTTCACTAGTAGGGAATCAGCATGACCGTGATAACAGCCTTCAAACTTGACGATTTTGTCACGGCCGGTATAGCCACGAGCTAAGCGAATAGCACTCATTGTCGCTTCAGTACCAGAGCTGACCATACGGACTAATTCCATTGAAGGTACTATCTCACATACCAAGTCAGCCATCGTTGTTTCGATTTCTGTTGGGGCACCGAAACCTAAACCATGATTTACCGCCTCTTTGACAGCATCAAGTACTTCCTGATGTGCATGACCGACAATCATCGGTCCCCAAGAACCAATGTAGTCAACATACTTTTTGCCTGTCGCATCTGTTAGCCATGCGCCTTTTCCCTCACGGAAAAACACGGGATCACCGCCTACACCTTTAAATGCACGAACAGGCGAGTTGACGCCACCTGGGATATGTTTTTGGGCTTTTTGGAACAAATCGTGGTTATTTTGCATGCTGTTTCCTAATCGTCTCCGTTGTAACTGTGCGATAATTCTAAACTTATCTCATCTATTGTACTGATGATCATGAGTTTAAAACTACGATTACTGATTATAGTCAGCATCATTTTGCTGATTAACTTTGCTGCCGCCGGTTATTTCATGGTGCAAAACGCCAGATTAGCGCTTGCTCAAGAAATGGCCTCCAGTACGCAATTAGCGAAAGGTTTGCTGGTAAATGCGCTTCCGACATTACGTTTTTCTAATGATCTGAGTGAGCGACTGACATTGATTGTCGATAGTGTCAGACATACCCGCCATATACGAGCCTGGTTTGAAGATATGCATGGCCAACCGCTAATTGGTCAGGAAGATCAAACCGGCTTTTTTAATAAACCTGATGCACCGGACTGGTTCATTCGTATGATGGAGCCTGAGGCCGTGGCCTTTAGACGCCTTATTACCAAAGGCAGTAAATCCTATGGTTATTTGGTGGTTGAAGCCGATCCCAGCGATGAAGTCACGGAGGTCTGGCAGGATATTCAAACGTTATTCTGGCTGGGTGTATTCTTCTTATTACTGATCTTGAGTCTGATTTATCTCGCTCTGCGTCAAGGCTTACGGCCATTGTCGCAATTGTCTGATGCCTTAGGCCATCTTGAACAGGGTGACTTTACAGCTCGTGTTGATACTTCTGCCGTAAAAGAGCTTAATCCTATCCAGATTCGTTTTAACCATATGGCCAGCGTGCTAGAAAAGACGATGGTCGAAAACCATGCGCTTGCGGGTAATATGCTCAGCTTGCAGGAATCCCAGCAGCGCGATCTGGCAAGAGAACTACATGATGAGTTAGCGCCATGTTTATTCGGGATTCGCGTTGATTTAGGTGAAATTGAACGAATTGCTGGCGAAAATCATTTGATCGAGATTGAAGAGAAAGTGGGGTCAGTCAAGACCATCACTAATCATATTCAATCTCTTGTGAGAAAAATGCTAAGTCGATTGCGTCCTATGACATTGGATGATTTGGGGCTAACCGAAGCATTAAGAGATATGTTGCATAACTGGCGTGAGCGCCAGCCAGAGATTGACTGGGAATGGGATTTTGTCGGTGAATTTGAATCCTTACCTGATACCTTACAGGTCACGATTTACCGTCTGGTGCAGGAATGTACGACCAACTGCGTACGTCATGCCCATGCCAGTCATGTAAAAGTTGAAGTACGCCGGGAAGCTGAGACAATTAAAGTTGCTGTGACGGATGACGGAAAAGGTCTGGATGCTAACTTGGTGAAAGGGTTTGGTTTAATTGGTATGCGAGAAAGGGTGTCAGCACTCGGTGGTCGTATAGCGTTTGATACGGAAGAAGGACGTGGTTTACAGGTCCGAGTGTTGATTCCATTAAAGGGTGAAACAAAAAATGAAACAGGCATTAACAATTTTGGTGGTGGACGATCATCCGATAGTCAGAGCAGGTTGTCGTCAACTGATTCAACAAATTCCCTCGGCTACAGTTCTCGAAGCTGAAACAGGCGAAGAAGGGTACCGCCTTTTTCAGGAGTCTCAGCCTGATATGGTGTTGCTGGATATTACACTACCAGGTGTCGGTGGTCTGGAAGTATTAAGACGTATCAGGGCTAACCGTGAAGATGCGAAAGTGTTGATGTTCAGTATGCACGAAGACCCCGTCTTTGCCTCGCGTGCGATGCAGTCTGGTGCCAGAGGATATATCACCAAGAATAATGCCGCGGATCACTTAGTGGAAGCGGTGAGTAAAGTACTTGATGGTAAAATTTATTTAAGTCCGGATATGGCTCAACAGTTAGCCATGTTGAATATAGATGCTGGTACGAGTGCTCTAAGTGATTTGTCGCGTCGTGAGTTGGAAATATTACGATTGTTAGGTGAGGGCAAGAGTATGACTGAGATTTCTGAAGTGTTAGGAATTAGTTATAAAACGGTTGCCAATAACCTGACGCAAATTAAAAGTAAGCTAGATATCAGTAAAACCGCAGAGCTGATGCGCTTTGCGATAAGTCATGGCATTGCATCGTAAATAATTGATATTGAAGGAAAGAGGAATAGGAATAATTTCCCGAGTTATTAGGATAAGTCGCTCATTTGCAAACGTCGGGCGATTTGTATTATGTATCTCAAGTTTATAGAAATTTCAGCTTCTATAGTCTTATATTTCTCTCTCCTTCTATGAAGGTTTCGCCAGATACAATTTGTATCTGGCTTTTTTTTGCCTGTAATTTTACAGAGAGCTTTCCCCACTTTCCATTCTCTTGTTAATATGCCTCTTTCGTTTACTGCCGTTAAGCGGCAAATAAGGGATTTGGAATTTATGCACCTCAAGCAAACCATCAAATGTGGTTGGCAGTTGAGTATTCTTATAGCATTGCCTTTTCTGGCCAATGCTGGCGCCTTAGATGAGGCGATTGATACTCAGGTCAATACCGATATCGCGGCACAAAAGTCTCAAGAAAAGATTGATAATTTGTCTGATGAAACCACGGATATGTTGGCAGAGTATCGTGATGTATTACGACAAACTCAAAGCCTCAAATCCTACAATGATCAGCTCGAGTCCCTCGTTGACTCTCAACAACAAGAAATGGCTTCAATTTCTGAGCAGCTCGATAATATTGAAACAACTCAGCATGATATTGTCCCGCTAATGCTGAAAATGGTAGATGTGCTGACTCAATTCGTCGAGCTTGATATCCCTTTTCTACAGCAGGAACGGCAAACACGTTTAGCGGCTCTTAATGCCATGATGGGACGCGCAGATGTATCCTTGGCAGAAAAATATCGCCGCATCATGGAAGCCTACCAGGTTGAAACGGAATATGGCCGCACTATTGAAGCCTACCAAGCTGATCTGCTTGAAGGTGAAACGAAAAAGACAGTCGATTTTTTAAGAATTGGTCGCGTCAACCTATATTACCTCTCACTGGATGGAAAAGAAGCAGGTATGTGGGACAAAGAGGATAAACAATGGATTACTTTATCTGACGATTATATCAAGGCCATTAATGATGGCTTGAAAGTGGCGAGAAAGCAGTCGCCACCAGACCTGATGGTATTACCTGTCAAAGCAGTAGGAGAGAAACAATGAAACAGCTAATTTCTCTTTTACTACTCAGCATTTGTCTACCCGCCTTTGCGGCTGATAAACCTGCTAACCTGGATCAGTTATTAGAACAGGTAAAACGGGAACGTGTGCTTGAGCAGCAGCAAAATCAACGGCGTGAAGCAGAATTTGCCCAAGCACATAGTGAACAAGCTAATCTTTTGGCGGAAGCCAAAAGAGAGTTAGCCGCACAAGAAAATCGTACCGAACAGCTCAACACCACTTTTAATGAACAAGAACAACGTTTAGCTGAACAACAGAACTTACTTGATGAAAAATCAGGTTCACTGGGTGAATTATTTGGGACAGTCAGACAGGTTGCTAATGACAGTCGTGGTGTCCTGGAAAGTTCAATGACCAACGTTCAACATCCTGAAAGGGTAGACTTTCTCAATAACTTGAGTGAAAGCAAACAACAACCGACGATAGAAGAGCTACGCCAGTTGTGGTTAACACTGCAAGAAGAAATGACGGCTTCGGGCAAAGTCGAAAAATTTACCACCCCCGTTATTACAACCACCGGTGATGTTGAAGATAAAGACGTCACTCGCATTGGTGTCTTTACGGCTTTTTCTGATGGGACTTTCCTAAGATACCTGTCTGAGACCGGCAATTTAGTTGAGCTGGCAAGGCAACCTGTGGATCGCTTCAGAAACGTCGTATCTGAGTTTGAAGAGACACAAGCAGGTGAGTTAATGCCAACTGTTGTTGATCCCACCCGTGGTGCGATCATGGCCTTGTTAGTGCAGACACCCACTCTGAAAGAACGTATTCAACAAGGTGGCTGGATTGGCTACATCATTTTAGTGCTTGGTGCTATTGGCCTCATTATCGCACTCATCCAGTTTTTAACGCTGACCAAAGATGGTCATGGCATTGCCAAACAGCAGAAACAAAAAGAAGTCAGCGAAAAAAATCCGCTGGGACGAATTTTGTCTGTTTACAATGATCGCTTAGCACATGATGTGGAAACCTTATCTTTAAAACTGGATGAGGCTATTCTCAGAGAAATGCCTAAGTTGGAGCGCGGTTTGATTACACTAGCTATTCTAGCCGCGATTGCCCCTATGCTTGGTTTGTTGGGGACGGTTTCAGGCATGATAGAAACATTCCAATCAATCACATTATTTGGTACTGGTGATCCTAAATTAATGTCTGGTGGTATATCTCAGGCATTGGTCACTACAGAGCTGGGGCTGGCTGTAGCGATTCCTTTATTGTTGATTCACAGTGGTTTATCAGGCAAGTCGAATCGATTAGTGCAAATTCTTGATGAAGAAAGTGCGGCTATCGTTGCTCGTAATGCGGAAAAACAACATGACCAATCTGTCTGACGGACTTTTTCAGATTGAATTACTGATGGAAAGCGGGGGAACCGTTTTATGGTTGATCCTGTTTTCGTCTGTATTAATGTGGACCTTAATTATTGAGCGTTATTTGTTTGTGGTGTTCACACATCCCAAACAAATGAAAAAGCGAATTCAGGAGTGGCAAGAGCGTCAGGACAGAAATAGTTGGTTTGCTGTTCAAATACGTCAAGGCATGATTACTGAAAGTCGTATTTCCCTGCAACGCTATTTGATGACAATTCGCACACTCACCGTCGCCTTGCCCATGCTGGGCTTACTGGGCACAGTGGGTGGAATGATTCAAACATTTGATGTCATGACCGTTTTCGGTACAGGTAATGCCAGAGGCATGGCTGGTGGGATTTCTGTTGCCCTGATTACGACGATGGGCGGTCTTTTGACGGCATTATCTGGTTTGTATTTCAGCACGCAGTTAACTCAACGTACAGAACGCGAAGTCGATAAAGTGGCTGACGCCCTGCGTAGAGAGTAAAGGATAGACATGAGAAACCGACATTCCCGACGCCAAAGCGGCGGTATCGCTGAAATAAACATGACACCATTGATAGATATGGTGTTTATCTTATTAATCTTCTTTATTGTCACCAGCTCTTTTGTCAAAGAGACCGGAGTAGACGTTAACCGACCTTCGGCCAAAACAGCTGTGAAAAAAGAGCGGGCAAATATTCTGATTTCGATTCGTGCCAATGACGAAATCTGGATGGATAAACGCCAAATTGATCGTCGTGCTGTCAGGGCTAATGTTGAGCGAATGCATGCTGAAAATCCAGAAGGTTCTGTGATCATCTTAGCGGATGAAGAAGCCAAAACCGGTCTGTTAATTGAGGTGATGGACCAGGCCCGGTTGGCGGGTGTGGCCAATGTATCTATTGCTGCTGAACGCGACTAACGGCGGTCTTGATGAGATTAGTAGTAGGTATCCTTCTGGCATTAGTGGTGAACTTTGGTCTGTTCTATTTAATGGAACACATGACCAATAGTAAAAGCATTGATAGACGTGAGATTGAAGAAGTCCAGATTCTGGACTTTGTGCGTTTGAAAAAAGAAGAAGCTCAACCCGAAACAAAAAAGCGAGAAGTACCCAAAAAACCACCACCACCGGAAGAGCCGCCACCACCACCTGAACCGGCCGCCACTCAGGCAGATAAACCTGATGCACCTACGCCACAGATGGATATTCCTGCCATTGATGTGCCCATGAATATTACAGGCGGGCCTTATCTGGGCGATTTTGCCGCTGCTCCCAAAGCAGCGCCAGCACCAGCACCGAATAATGCGCCAATGTTAGATAATGAGGTGGTGCCACTGGTGCGTATTCCTCCTAAATATCCTCGCGTGGCTTCCAGACGGGGTATTGAAGGTGTGGTCACGGTGACATTTATCATCACTAAAGATGGCCGAGTACGTGATCCAAAAGTTATTAAAGCTGAACCTGCTAGTGTGTTTAATGATGCGGCTTTGAGAGCGATCCTTAAATGGAAGTTCAAACCTAAGTATGTGGATGGACAAGCTGTTGAACGTCAGGCCACTCAGGAAATAGAGTTTAAATTGTCACGATGAGTAAGCCATTACTAACCATATTGATTGTGCTGTTTGTCCTAGGGATAGGGACTGTCTCTGCTGCCGAAACGAAAGATGAGCAGTTTCTACTTAGCGAAGACACATATAAAGCCCTGAATCAGGCTCAAGAGCTGATGGAGAAAGAAAGCTATCCTCAAGCTCAACAGCAGCTGAATAACTTGCTCGATAAGGTGGAAAAAGGCAGCTATGAGCAAGCCGTTGTTCTGCAAACATTGGGTTTTTTATACTCCTCCCTTGAACAGTATAAAAAAGCGACGGATACATTTCAGCGCGCGTTGGACTTGGATGCCTTGCCAAAGGATGTAACGCACACGCTACGTTATAATCTGGCGCAGCTACTAATTGCGGATGGCCAGTATAAAAAAGGTATTCCGCTGATGGAAGAATGGCTGTCTGCAGAAAAAAAACCTGACAACACAGTCTATGTGCTTTTGGCCAGTGCCTATTATCAAATAGAAAACTTTTCAAAAGCAGCGGATAGAATCAACATCGCCATCAAAAACGATAAAACTCCCAAAGAGGACTGGTACCGCTTATTGTTATCCTCGTACTTGTCACTGAAACACTATAAGTCTGCCATTAATGTGCTTGAGGTATTGATTACCCGATATCCGGATAAAAAAGTGTATTGGGAGCAATTGTCTGCTTTATACATGCAACAGAATAAAGAGTTCACCTCTCTTGCTGTAAAAATGCTGGCTAAACGTCTTGACCTGACAGAACCTAAAACCCTGGTCAACTTGTCAGATATGTACCGTTATCTGGCCGTGCCATTCAAAGCTGGCCAACTACTTGAACAAGGTATGCAACAAAAAGTCATCCCACGTAATTATGACAATCTGAATAAGTTAGCTGACAGTTGGTTAGCCGCACGGGAAAATCAGCGTGCAGCAGAGACATTAAACGTCATGATTACCATGGATAACACGGGTGAAAGCCACTTAAAACTGAGCCAAATCTATATCAGGACTGAGCAGTGGGGTAAGGTAGTAGATACGTTATCCAGTACCATAAATAAATTAAAAGGCAATAAACTGGGGCAAACCCACCTGATGTTAGGAACGGCTTATTACCACCTGGACAATTTAGAGCAGGCAAAGGATCAGTTTATAAAAGCCGCGGCTTTTGATGCACAGAAAAAACAAGCTGGGCAGTGGTTGCAACATATTAAGAGTCTGTTAGAGAAGAAAGATGAGCCGGCTGCCTGATCTGCATGAGCAAAAACAGGCACTGGTTCAACATTACAAATGGTTGCGTCAATACGGATGCAATGACTCCCACAGTGGTAATGCTTCTTTTCGCTGGCATAATGATGTCTGGGTGACGCCAACAGGTTGTTGTGCCGATACACTCAGCCCTGATGATTTGGTTCGTTGTCATCTTGATGGCCACTGCGGGGAAGGCGCTTCTCTGGATGCGTCTCTGCATATTGCTGTTTATCAACAAAACGACAAAACCCGGGCAGTATTTCATAGCCATGGACCTCATACCGTCGCCATGACATTAACTGGTGATGGTTTTACACCCATCGATTTTGAAGGGCAATACTACTTTCCAGTGGTCCCGATTATTCATATCAATTATGCTGAATATGTTGAAAAGGCACCCGCTGCTGTTGCGCAGACTTTAAAAAAGTATAAGGTGACAGTAGTCAGTGGCCATGGTGTCTATGCCTGTGCCGAAACGATAAATTTGGCCTATAAATGGACATGTTCACTGGAGTTGTCAGCAAAAACAGCATGGTTAGCTAAACAAATCTAAAGTGTGTGACTTATTTTCGCAACAAATTCACAGTTCATTAGTCATAACGACACAATAAAAATACAGAGATGAGGTAGCAATATGACTGCTGAAAGCGCATTGAAAAAATATGCTTCGATGGAAAGTTCTTATTTAAGAACGCCAGTACTAGACGAAGGTAACCCAGCAGAGAAACGTCAAGAAATTGCTGATTACTTTAATTTCACTTTCGAACGTTACGAATCTTTATTTGCTACCTTAAGCGATGATCAAGCCTACTTTCAGAAGTCGATTCCTCTTCGTCACCCATTGATTTTTTATTTTGGTCACACGGCGACTTTTTTCGTTAATAAAATGCTGTTAGCAGGGCTGATTGATAAACGCATTGATCCTAAATTTGAATCGATGTTTGCGGTGGGCGTGGATGAAATGAGTTGGGATGATCTCAACGATGATCATTATGACTGGCCAGCGGTTGAAGAGGTTAAAGCATACCGCAAGAAAGTACAGGCGATGGTTAACAAGGTGATTCGTCAGGCGCCACTCAAATTACCTATTGATTGGGACAATCCATGGTGGTCTATCATGATGGGGATTGAGCATGAGCAGATCCATCTTGAAACCTCTTCAGTTCTTATTCGTCAGCAACGACTGGAATGGGTAAAACCCCATTCTGCCTGGCAACCATTCAAAGAAACAAACCAAGCACCTGAGAATAGCCTGGTCGATGTGCCTGCTGGAAAAGTGAGTTTGGGTAAACCTTATTCAGATTCCATATACGGCTGGGATAATGAATATGGCACACACGAGGCAGAAATTGAGACCTTTCAGGCTGCTAAGTTTTTAGTCAGTAATCAGGAGTTTCTTGAGTTCGTCGAAGCCGGTGGCTATAACACCGATGAATACTGGTCTGAGGACGGTCTGCAATGGCGTCAGTTTACCCAGGCACAGCATCCCACTTTTTGGCTTGAAACCAAGCAAGGCTGGCAGTGTCGTTTGATGACTGAGGTCATTGATATGCCATGGGACTGGCCAGTTGATGTTAATTATCACGAAGCAAAAGCGTTTTGTAATTGGAAAGCAAAGCTAACGGGCCAATCCGTGCGTCTTCCAACCGAAGATGAATGGTATCGACTCTATGATGAGGCTGGACTGCAAGAATTAACCAGCGATCTCGCACCGGCAAATATTCATCTGGACTATGCGGCTTCATCTTGTCCGGTGAATTTCTTTAAACACGGTGATTGGTATGATGTCATTGGTAATGTGTGGCAATGGACTGAAACACCCATTTATCCATTCGATGAGTTTAAAGTACATCCTATCTACGATGACTTTACGACACCGACTTTTGACGGTCGCCACAACCTGATTAAAGGTGGATCGTGGATTTCCTCCGGTAACGAAAGCCGCAAAGCATCTCGCTATGCTTTTCGTAAACATTTTTTCCAGCATGCCGGATTCCGTTATGTCGTGTCCGAGGCTGAGCTGGAAGAATACAGTTCTAACTACGAAACAGATACGATGCTGTCACAGTATGCAGAATTCCATTATGGTGATGAATACCTTAATGTAGCGAATTTCCCTAAAGCACTGGCTGAGCTTGCTATTGAAATGATGGCGGGCAAAGAAATGAAAAAGGCGCTGGATTTGGGATGTTCAGTGGGTCGAGCGAGTTTTGAGTTAGCCAAACATTTCAAACAAGTGACCGGCATTGACTTTTCAGCACGTCTTATTAATCTCGGCACCCAAATGGCTGAGCAAGGTGTGGTGCGATACACCATCACTGATGAAGGTGAGTTAGTTCACTACAATGAGCGACGCCTCGACCAACTTGGATTAGAAGACACAGCTGCTAAGGTCGAATTTTTACAGGGTGATGCCTGTAACCTGAAGCCCATATTCAGAGAGTATGACCTGATATTAGCTGCTAACCTGATTGATCGACTCTACAAACCGGCACAATTTTTAGCGACAGTACATGAACGGTTGAATCAGAATGGCTTGCTGGTACTGGCTTCGCCTTATACCTGGCTGGAAGAACACACGGAAAAAGCACATTGGTTGGGCGGTTTCAAGAAAGATGGCGAAAGCTTTACCACGCTGGATGGTTTAAAGGTGATTTTAGAACCCCATTTCGAGCTTGTTCGTGGGCCGGAAGCAATCCCTTTTGTTATTCGTGAAACGAGCCGAAAATTCCAACATACCTTATCTGAAGTGACGGTCTGGAAACGTAAATAATGACGATAGATTTTGATCAGAAGATAGATCGAAGTTTTAGTCATAGTCTGAAATTTGATGCCAGAGCAGCTTATTTCGGCCGGAGCGATGTGATTCCGATGTGGGTGGCGGATATGGACTTTGCTGCTCCAGAAGCTGTGACAAAGGCGCTCGTTGAACGTGCTAAGCATCCAGTCTATGGATACACCTTGCATCCTGACTCCATGTATGACGCTTTGATTGACTGGAGTGCCAAGCGTTATCAATGGCAGATAAAGCAAAGCGAGATCATAATGTGTCCTGGCGTTGTCCCTTCAATCAATGCCGTTATTGAAGCGATCACAGAGCCTGGTGACAAAGTCATTGTTCAGCCTCCCGTTTACTTTCCGTTTTTTTCATCGGTTGAGAAAAGTGGCAGGGAGTTAGTGTTAAATCCGCTTTATCTCGACAATAATCGCTACTATATTGATTTTGAGCATCTTGAACAGTGTGCACAGCAAGGTGCTAAAACATTACTTTTTTGTTCCCCTCACAATCCAGTTGGTCGGGTTTGGACACAGGAAGAATTAGCACAGTTACTTGAGCTGGCTGAGCGTTATCAGATGACTATTATCTCTGATGAAATTCATGCTGATCTGATTTTTCCTGAACAACAGCATATTGCATTGGCAACGCTGACTCAGGCCAATAATGTCATCACTACATTAGCACCCAGTAAAACATTCAATATTGCCGGTATGGGCTTATCGTCACTGATTGTCAGTGATAAGCAACAGCGCAGAGCGATTAAAGCGGTGTTTGAACAGTGGCATATTAGCCCTTCTAACCCTTTCAGCATCACCGCGTTTGAAGCGGCTTATCGTCATGGTGAAGACTGGTTAGACCAGCTGAATATTTATATTTACAAAAATAAGAAGTGGGTAGAAGATTTTCTTCAAACTCGTTGTCCTCAGCTCAAGCTGATTGAGTCGGAAGGCACGTATTTATTGTGGCTCGATTGCCGTGCTTTAGGAATGGATAATGAGACACTCAAACGTTTCTTTATCGAGCAGGCCGGCGTAGGTATGAATCCAGGTTATGTCTTTGGTGATAATGGGGCAGGGTTTATGCGTCTTAATATTGGAACACGTCTCGAGATTGTCCAGCAGGCAATGAAGAGAATCGCTAGTGCCATTGATGGTATTAGTGCAAGCTGAAGCATCATCTTGGCTAGCAGTCAGAACCTAATCACTAGCAAGCAAATTAATTCAGTCAGGAAACGGAGTTTACAGCGATGATGAATGATGAAATTGGTGAAGCGGCAGGTGTTGTATGGACGTTCTTAAACGCGCAGGGTGAGACCTCAGCTTCACGTATATGCAAAGAGACCAAGCTTGAGGCAAAGCTGTTTCAGCGAGCTGTAGGCTGGTTAGCTAAAGAGAATAAGCTACTTATCAAGCAACAAGGGCGTACCGAATACCTTAGTTTGCGTTGATTTTTGAGTAACGACGTTTGACTGAAAATGCGCCCCGAATATCACCCATCTTATAGCCGGTAGCCATGTCATTAGGATAGTTCTTGTCTATTATCTTGCTAACAGGTAACGCTATCTTGCTGCCATGACATGACAGACAGACTTTATCCGTTGGGATCGCTTTCATATAACGCCAGTCATAGCCCAAATCAGAGTCGACTTTTTCTATGAAGGTCAGAGATTGAATAGCTTCTCCCGTTTTTAGGCGCGTTTCAAAGTTCTGTAGAACACCTGTTTCCCAGCTGTCAGCTTCATTCTCAAGGTTGCGAACTCGCAAGCTTGTTCGATGAATATCGAGACTGTATTTCTTCGACATTTCATCAGCGATGGTCGGTGCGACCAATTTACAGACAGAAATAGCTTCTACAGGACCACCGTCCTGTAGCGCTGACATTAATGCTTCTTTCAGATGCGTTGATAGATCTTTGATAGCCGCCTGAGCATCACGCTCGAAAGCCGCTTGTTCATCGCTATCTGCATAGGCGGGTATGCCGAAACCCACTGCAATAATGAGAGGGAAAAGAAGACCCAGACGCATTAATTGATCGCCATGTGAAAGTAGCCATAGAGCATTATGGGCCAGCATAGATAAGGGCTGAGTAAAAAGTGCCATAGAGTCCTTTTTGGAGCAAAGCCCACACCATGAATAAACCCAATGCAAATGCCGACAAGCAACAGCATTAATAAATCATGATCAGATTTACCATTTTCCATTAACAAACGGTTGGGAAAAACTAATATCGCTGCAGACAAGCCTAATGCCATTAATAGGCTAAGCAAACGAATAATAGTTTTATCTAACCAAGATTCAGTCATCCAGCGTATCCATTGGGCAGTTTTCTAACCACATGACATTGATAATACCTAATGCCACAGCTAATAAAATTCCAAGTATCCAGGCAAAATACCACATAACAGGTTCCTAATAGGTTGAATGTTGGTTACCACGAATGAAATTCACATCGAGTCTTCGCCACATACGACGGTAGGTCCAGAAGCTGTAGCAAATAATAATTGGCACCATGACTACCGCCACCCAAAACATAATCTTTAATGTTAACAAACTCGAGGTGGCATCCCACATAGTCAGGCTATGATTCACTGCATCACTTGATGGCATGATGAATGGGAACATAGAAAATCCAGCGGTCAGGATAATGCCCGTCAGTGTGATGGAACTGCTGATAAAAGCCCAGCCAGCACGTGAAAAGTGAGAAAATAAATACACGCCAATCATGCCCAGAAAAGCCAATATGGGCGCCAGCATCATCCATGGATACTGTTGATAATTGAGTAACCAGCCTCCCGCTTGAGTGGTGACTTGTTTCATGTCGGGTGTAAAGCTAGCACTTGCCGCAGGCATAGAACTGACGACATAGCCATCAATACCAAAGGACACCCATAAGCCGGCTAAAGCAAAGGCAATTAATAAGGCGACGGAACTGGCCTTGGCAACTTGTGTGGCTCGCCATTCAAGACTATCCAATGTTCGAATTTGCAACCAGACAGATCCATGCATAACAATCATCAGCAAGCTGACTACGCCCGCTAACAAGGCAAAGGGATTCAATAACTGCAGGAAGCCACCGGTGTAGTTTGGACGCATCATCTCGTCAAAATAAAAGGGTACACCCAGTAATAAATTACCGAATGCCACACCAAAGATAAGTGGCGGGACAAAGCTGCCGATAAATAACCCCCAATCCCAGCTGGAACGCCAGCGTGTGTCATCCAGTTTACTTCGATAGTCAAACCCTACAGGTCGAAGAAAGAGGGCAAACAACGTTAGCATCATCGCTAAATAAAAACCTGAAAACGCCATGGCATAAACCAATGGCCATGCAGCGAATAAGGCACCACCTGCCGTGACTAACCACACTTGGTTTCCTTCCCAGTGAGGACCGACCGTATTAATCATAATACGGCGCTCTTCATCAGTATGGCCGATAAACGGTAGCAAAATTCCTACGCCCATATCAAAGCCATCAGTCAAGGCAAAGCCAATAAGGAGAATTCCCATCAGCAGCCACCAGATTAATTTTAATGTTTCGTAATCCAGTACCATGATTAGCTCCTCGCTGCTGATGTTTCGTGGTGGTAACGACCCGTGTGTAAACTGCTAGGTCCTTGCCTGATGAACCGGATCATCAGGTAAAGCTCAACAATTAACAGCAACGTGTAAAAGACAACTAACGCTATCAGGCTGTTGTATACATCACCGGCGGACAAGGTCGATGTCGAAATATGCGTTGGTAAAATGCCACTGATGGTCCAGGGTTGTCGACCAAATTCAGCTACAAACCAACCTGTCTCGGCGGCTATCCATGGTAAAGGTAGGCTGAACATCGCCAGACGAAGCAACCATTTTTTCTTGTACTCTTGTCTTTTTGCACAGTGATAGAAAGACAAAAAGAACACAATCAGCATGGCAAAACCACAAGCGACCATGACTCTGAACGCCCAGAACATAGGTGCAACAGGTGGCACAGTATCACGTGCTGCCGCTTTAATTTGTTCGTCTGTCGCGTCGGTGACGTTGTTAGTATATTTCTTCAACAGTAGTCCGTAGCCCAAGTCATCTTTGACTTCATCAAACACGGCTTTAGTTTCTTCTGTGACAGGACCTTCGCGTAATTGTTTTAATAAGGCGTAGGCTTGCATACCATTACGAACACGGTCTTCATGTTCAGCTACCAGATCTTTAACACCCGTAACAGGTTCAGTGACTGAGCGTGTCGCAATGAGTCCCAGAAGATAAGGGATCTTAACCGCATAGTCGGTTTCCATTGTTTCGTCATTCGGCAAGCCAAACAGTGTAAATGCGGCAGGTGGCTCTGCAGTTTCCCATTCAGCTTCAATGGCGGCTAATTTTGTTTTCTGTACATCACCTACTTCATAACCACTTTCATCACCTAGCAGAATGACTGAACATATGGCCGCCACCCCAAAACCTGCTGCGACAGCAAAACTACGACGAGCAAAGCCGATGTCACGCTTTCTCAATAAGTAGTAAGCACTGATGCTGAGAACAAACATGGCACCAGTGACATAACCGGCAGCCACAGTATGGATAAACTTCACCTGAGCCACAGGGTTAAAAAATACTTCGGAGAAGCTGGTCAGTTCCATACGCATAGTTTCATAATTGAATTGTGCGCCAACCGGATTTTGCATCCAGGCATTCGCCACCAGAATCCATAATGCAGAAAGATTAGACCCGAGAGCGACCAGGAAAGTGGTGGTTAAATGTTGTCGTTTGCTGAGTCTGTCCCAGCCGAGAAAGAACATACCTACAAAGGTGGACTCAAGCATGAAAGCCATCAAGCCCTCAATGGCTAGTGGGGCACCGAATATATCGCCAACATAGTGCGAATAATAGGCCCAGTTGGTGCCAAACTGAAATTCCATAGTCAGCCCAGTCGTCACACCAAGAGCGAAGTTGATACCGAAGAGTTTGCCCCAGAATTTTGTCATGTCTCGGTAGATTTCTTTACCGGTCATAACATAGACAGATTCCATGATAACCAGAATCCAAGACAGCCCCAAGGTGAGCGGGACAAAAATGAAGTGATACATTGCCGTGATGGCAAACTGCAAACGGGATAGATCGACTAGGTGTTCAGAAATCAAGGTGCTTCTCCATCTGAAGAGTGATTAATAATCACGTCAGCGACGGCGTCATGGTCAATGTCGTCGGGGGCGCTACTAAAAAACAAATGCCAAATAAAAAAAAGTAACACGAGCTTGCAGACCAACATAATGCTAAGCTCAATAATCAATTTTCTATCAGTGAATAATTTCTTCGCCACTATTCCACCACAACATTAATTAAGAAAACATGATCTTAGTCAATTTAAGTTAAATCAGGTTGCCAGCTTAGTTAATTTTAAGGTGGAAATAATACGCCAGATATTTTGTTAAGCAGTCTTATCAGGTTTTTATTTACAAAACTTTACAAACTTGTCACCTTTAACACGAAGGAATCACACACTGACTTTATTTAAATCGTGTTTTTTTCACAGATATGTTGTATCTGTGTTGTCTGTTAGGCTTTTATCCTGCTAACCTTCGGTGGGAATAATTTTAGGTAGATATCTCAACAATGACGAATACATACAATGCATCTGCCATTGAAGTTTTGACGGGGCTTGAGCCTGTCCGAAAACGACCAGGCATGTATACAGATACTGCTCGTCCTAACCATCTTGCCCAAGAGGTCATTGATAACAGTGTTGATGAGGCTGTGGCCGGTCATGCTAAACAAATTCAGGTAACACTTCACAAAGACAATTCATTGGAAGTGAGTGATGATGGTCGGGGTATGCCCGTGGATATTCATCCCGAAGAAGGCGTGCCTGGTGTTGAGGTGATTCTGACCCGACTTCATGCTGGTGGTAAGTTTTCCAATAAGAACTACCGATTTTCAGGTGGTTTACATGGTGT
>NZ_DBNG01000013.1:11681-13546 GCF_002299105.1 Methylophaga sp. UBA678 | reverse complement strand
TTCAGGTGGTTTACATGGTGTGGGTGTTTCTGTTGTTAATGCATTATCGTCTCGCCTGGAAGTCAAAATTCGTCGAAATGCGACCGAGTATCAGATTGCTTTTGAAAGCGGTGCTTTAGTCGAAGCTTTAAACGAAATTGGTACTGTTGGTAAACGGAATACTGGTACTACAGTGCGATTCTGGCCAGAAGAGCCGTTTTTTGACTCACCTAAATTTTCAGTACCTAGATTACGACATGTACTTCGGGCGAAAGCAGTGTTGTGTCCCGGGTTAGTGGTCACATTTACTGATCTGTCCGGAAAGGAAAAAGTTGAAGATCGCTGGTGTTATGAGGATGGGTTAAATTCTTACCTTTCCTCTGCCCTGACCGATGCTCCCTGTGTCCCTGCCGCGCCTTTTGTAGGCCATATGAGTGAGGAGTCCCAGGAAGTCGACTGGGCACTGATGTGGCAGCTTGAAGCCGGTGACGAGCTGGCCGAAAGTTATGTCAATCTCATTCCCACTGCACAGGGTGGCACCCATGTTAACGGCCTACGCAGCGGCGTTTTGGAAGCACTTAGGGAGTTTTGTGAGTTTCGTAACTTATTGCCGAGAGGTGTCAAGCTAGCACCGGAAGATGTTTGGGAACGCTGTTGTTATGTCTTGTCCGTCAAGTTGGAGGACCCACAGTTTTCAGGACAGACCAAAGAACGCTTATCTTCTCGTCAATGTGCTGGCTTTGTGTCTGGTGTAGTCAAAGATGCCTTTAGTTTGTGGCTGAACCATCACGTGGAAGATGGCGAAAAAATAGCTGATTTGGCGATCAATAACGCTCAGTCCAGATTAAAACAAGCAAAAAAAGTGGTCCGGAAACGGGTACAGTCCGGTCCGGCTCTACCGGGTAAGTTAGCGGATTGCGCTTCACAGGACCCATCCCGTACAGAATTATTTTTAGTCGAAGGGGACTCGGCTGGCGGCAGTGCCAAGCAAGGGCGAAACCGTGAGTTTCAGGCGATTATGCCTCTACGCGGCAAAATTCTGAATACCTGGGAAGTTGAGCCTGGACAAGTCCTGGCATCTCAGGAAGTCCATGATATTGCGGTCGCTATTGGTGTGGATCCGGGGTCTGATGACTTGTCCGGTCTGCGCTATGGCAAGATTTGCATATTAGCCGATGCGGATTCTGATGGCGCTCATATCGCTACCTTGTTATGTGCCCTCTTTGTCAGACATTTCCGTCCTCTGGTGGAAGCAGGCCATATCTGCGTGGCGATGCCACCGTTATATCGCATCGATGTGGGCAAGCAGGTGTTCTATGCCCTGGATGATGAAGAACGCCACATTATTCTGGATCGAATTGAAAAAGAAAAAATCAAAGGTAAAGTCAGTACGCAGCGCTTTAAAGGGTTAGGGGAAATGAATCCCATGCAGTTACGTGAGACGACTATGGCGCCTGATACCCGCCGTTTAATTCGACTTACCATTAATGCCGAAGACGATACGATGATGACCTTGGACAAACTGCTAGCCAAAAAACGGGCTGGTGATCGTAAGTCCTGGCTTGAGCAACATGGTGACTTAGCCGATTTGGCTGCTTTATAAATGATGAAGAGATATAACCCATGACTACTTTCGTCGATGATTTGGAGAATATGCCGCTACGCGATTTCACTGAAAAAGCGTATCTGGATTATTCGATGTATGTCATTCTGGATCGTGCATTGCCGCATATTGGTGATGGTTTAAAACCTGTTCAGCGTCGGATTATTTATGCGATGTCTGAGCTTGGATTGAGTGCCTTATCCAAGCATAAAAAGTCAGCTAGAACAGTGGGTGATGTATTAGGTAAATACCATCCTCATGGTGACTCTGCCTGTTACGAAGC
>NZ_DBNG01000013.1:0-11394 GCF_002299105.1 Methylophaga sp. UBA678 | reverse complement strand
GGTAAATACCATCCTCATGGTGACTCTGCCTGTTACGAAGCCATGGTATTAATGGCACAGCCATTTTCTTACCGTTACCCTCTAGTGGATGGGCAAGGTAACTGGGGCTCAATTGATGATCCTAAGTCTTTTGCTGCAATGCGTTATACAGAAGCACGTCTGGCAGCGTATTCACAGGTACTGTTAAGTGAATTAGGACAGGGGACTGCGGACTGGATACCTAATTTTGATGGCACCATGGATGAGCCAGCATTATTGCCAGCTCGATTACCGAATCTATTATTGAATGGTACGACGGGGATAGCGGTCGGTATGGCGACCGATGTGCCTCCTCATAATCTTCGCGAAGTGGTGAACGCCTGCTTACGCTTATTAAAATCACCAAAAAGCACATTAGACGATCTGCTAGAAGATATTCAGGGCCCGGACTTCCCAACAGGCGCCGAGATCGTTTCCGGCCGTGATGAGATTCATAAAATATATGCCACAGGCCATGGTTCAATAAAACAGCGTGCCTGTTATAAAAAAGAAGAGGGTGAAATCATTATTCATGAATTGCCCTACCAGGTTTCCGGCGCCAAAGTACTAGAACAAATTGCTGCACAGATGCAGGCCAAAAAATTACCGATGGTCGCTGATTTACGTGATGAGTCAGATCATGAAAATCCCGTGCGACTGGTGATTATGCCCCGCTCAAACAGAGTGGATATTGAGAGTTTAATGTCACATCTGTTTGCGACTACAGATTTAGAACGCAGCTATCGTGTCAATATGAATATGATTGGCATGGATGGCCGTCCTCAGGTGAAAAATCTGCTGGATATGCTGCAGGAGTGGCTCAGTTATCGGGTTGAAACGGTTCGTCGTCGTCTACAGTATCGCCTGGATAAAGTGCTGGATCGCATGCACGTGCTGGAAGGCTTACTCGTGGCCTACCTCAATATCGATGAGGTAATAGCCATTATCCGCACAGAGGATGAGCCGAAAACCGTGATGATGGAGCGCTTCGGAATCTCGGACAGACAAGCTGAAGCTATATTAGAACTACGTTTACGCCATTTAGCCAAGCTGGAAGAGATGAAAATCCGTGGCGAAATGGATGAGTTGAGTAAAGAACGGAAACAACTCGAATTATTATTAGGCTCAGATACTCGACTGAAAACACTTATTCGTAAAGAATTGACGGCAGATGCTGAAAAGTATGGTGACGACCGGCGATCACGGATTATAGAGCGACAAGCTGCAAAAGCACTGAATGCCACCGAATTATTACCCACTGAACCTTTAACTATTGTGTTGTCTGAAAGTGGTTGGGTGCGTGCAGCCAAAGGTCATGACGTGGATCCGGCTTCGTTAAACTTCCGTACAGGTGATCGCTATTTTGCGTCAGTAAAAGCCAGGAGTAATCAACAGATTGTGTTTCTGGATGACAGTGGTCGTAGTTATTCACTGGGTGCTCATACCTTACCGTCTGCGAGGGGGCAGGGTGAACCATTGAGTGGGCGGTTACAATCACCTCCTGAGGCCAGGTTTGTCGCTGTTCTTACGGTTGAGTCGGAGCAATCGGTGCTGCTAACCAATACGGCAGGTTATGGTTTTATTACTCAACTCGATAACCTCATCGCTAAAAATAAAGCGGGCAAGGCCATATTTAATATTCCAAAAGGCGCCTCACTGCTGCCACCGTTATTTATAAACAGCAAGGATACACGCGTTGCCGTGGCTTCCGGAGATGGACGTTTATTGGTTTTTCCTGCAGATGACATTCCAGAAATGAACAAGGGCAAAGGCGTCCGACTCATTAATATTCCACAGGCAAAATTCACTTCGGGTCAAGAATGGATGCAAGCGGTCGTTATTGTACCTAATGAACAGGGCCTGACCTTACACGCTGGCAGACGCCACTTAACCTTGAAAGCCACGGATCTGGAGCATTACCAAGGCAGTCGAGGCAAAAGAGGACATAAACTCCCTCGTGGTTTACAAAAAGTCAGTGAGATGGAAGTCGCTGAATAAACGTCATGATGATGACAGTGCCGTCACATCAGATTAGGTAGGCTATGTAAGATTACCTCACGGCATAGCTGGTTTACCTGAATGTATAATGATCGCAGCTCAATCTTGTTAAGATATGAGCGCCTAAATAACAAGAGCTTAAAGACCAAAACAATCTAATGAAAATCCTGATAAGCAATGATGATGGCTACATGTCGAAAGGCATCCGCACACTGGCAAAGGCAATGGCAGAACTAGGCGAGATAACCGTTGTCGCACCTGACAGAAATCGTAGCGGTGCCAGTAACTCACTGACATTGGAAAACCCACTCAGACTGGAGAAACAAGAAGATGGCGTATACAGAGTAGAAGGAACGCCCACTGATTGTGTGCATCTGGCCATTACAGGATTACTCGATGATGAACCCGATATGGTGGTATCAGGTATTAATTCTGGCGCTAACCTGGGTGATGATGTGCTTTACTCCGGTACTGTGGCAGCGGCGATGGAAGGGCGTTTCCTAGGGCTACCAGCCATTGCGATATCACTGACATCACATAATGGAACGCATTATGAAACAGCGGCCTGGGTCGCCAAAAAGTTGGTTGCACAATTAAAACTCTCTGCTTTACCGGCTGATACCATTCTTAATGTCAATGTGCCCGATTTACCGATAGATGAAATTACAGGTATCGAAAGTACTAGATTGGGACATCGTCATAAAGCTGAACCTGTTATCAAAGAAACGGATCCTCGTGGTCGTGCAATGTACTGGATTGGTCCGGCAGGTGAAGAGGAAGATGCAGGACCTGGTACAGACTTTGACGCTATTCGCCGGGGAGCTGTGTCAGTCACCCCCTTACAAATTGATTTAACACGCTACGATGCTATTGATGGCGTTGCCAACTGGTTGAAAGATATTTGAGATGAAAACCGACTACCGAGGCATCGGCATGACCTCTCAGCGAACGCGTGATCGGCTGGTGACCAGATTGCAGGAGCGAGGGATTAAAAATAGTGATGTGTTGTCTGTCATTCGTGAAATGCCGAGACATCTATTTGTGGATGAAGCCTTAGCTAGCCGGGCATACGAAGATACTGCCTTACCTATTGGTCATGGGCAGACTATTTCTCAGCCGTATATTGTTGCAAAAATGACCGAGATTTTATTAGAGGGCGGTCCTCGTCAAAAAATTCTAGAGGTCGGTACTGGCTCGGGTTATCAAACCGCGGTGTTATCCAAACTCGTGGAACGGGTATACAGTGTTGAGCGTATTTCGCCGTTACAAAATCAAGCGCGCGAACGTTTTTATCAATTAAAACTCAATAATATTAAACTCAAACACAGTGATGGAAACTGGGGATGGGAATGGTATGCGCCTTATGACGCTATTATTGTGACCTGTGCACCAGAACACATTCCATTAGAGTTATTAAAACAACTTGCTCCTGGAGGTCGCTTGGTGATTCCTGTCGGTAGCAGCCAAGGACAGTCATTGCGTGTGATAGATCGTGAAGGTGACAGGTATGAGGAAACGGAATTAGACCCTGTCAGTTTTGTCCCATTATTGAGTGGTCAGATTTAATGCGATTATTTTCTGGTTTGTATGCACGAGTGATGATTTGGGCTCGACATAAATATGCGACCTATTGGTTAGCGTTAGTCAGTTTCACTGAGTCTTCGTGTTTTCTGGTTCCACCTGATGTGATGTTGGCACCCATGACCTTAGCAAGGCCTGAGCGAGCATGGTTTTTGGCGATGCTGACCACCGTGACTTCGGTATTGGGGGGATTGTTAGGTTATTTTATTGGTTTATTTGCGTTCAATATGGCTGAACCACTCTTGATATCACTAGGCTATATGGATGCGTATATTCATGCGGCAGAGTGGTTTGACCAGTGGGGTATTTGGGCCATATTTCTGGCCGGGTTTACCCCCATACCGTTCAAAATATTCACTATAGCAGCAGGTGCCGCCAATATGGCACTGATACCGTTCTTGCTCGGCTCGTTTGTTGGTCGAGGAATGCGTTTCTTTTTAGTGGCTGGTCTGATGCGCTGGGGTGGGCCTGAATTGGAATCCAAACTCCATCTATGGGTAGACCGACTAGGTTGGTTCACTGTTCTGGGTTTGGTGATAGGTTATTTTATATTCGTATAGACATATGCAATGGATCGGGCCGCTACTGCTGATTTTTTTATTATCCTCATGTGGTGGGGGCAGTAGAGCATTAGCCCCTGTTGGCTCTTATGGTTACGATAGCAGTCAACGGAAAATAACCTCACCTCCTTCTTCATATACCGTAAAAAAAGGCGACACACTGTATTCCATTAGCTGGCGATATGGCATGGATTATAAGGAGCTGGCGCGAATTAATGGTATTCGTTCGCCTTACACCATCTACGTTGGGCAAAAGCTTAAATTCAAACGATCCACTACCAGCACAAGGACAGCATCCAGCTCGACCTCCAATAAAGGAAAAGCGGTCACAAAACCGAGTTCTACGTCATCAAAACCCAAAGTGACAAAACCCACCACATCCACTAAACCGGCCAAATCTTCAACGACGACGTCCAGCTATAGCGGTAATCAGAATTTACAATGGCGTTGGCCAACAGATGGTGTAGTGATTGGTTCCTATTCCAATAGCAGCTCTGGAGGCAAGGGTATCGATATCTCAGGTAAAGCCGGACAGCCTGTTATCGCGGCTGCTTCAGGCAAAGTTGTATACAGTGGGAATGGACTTCCAAGATATGGCAACTTACTGATTATAAAGCATAATGATGTTTACCTGAGCGCCTATGCTCATAATGAAAGTTTGCTGGTCAAAGAAGGCCAAATAGTCAAGTCCGGTCAAAAGATAGCCACGTTGGGGCGCACCGGTACTCAGCGATATCAATTACATTTTGAAATACGTCGAAATGGCAAACCTGTCGACCCACAACGCTTCTTACCTAAACGATAAAAGTGGGGTACGCCATTTTTATGACAAATCAGCTACAATATGGGGCTTGCCGGATTCGCCGGTGTTCAATCAAATTTACTAGAGGTTACCTTTGGAACTAGGCGCAACGATGCAGCGAATCAAAGACCTACGAGATCGTAGTGACGATCTTAGGGGGTATCTTTGACTATGATGAGAAAGCTGAAAGATTAATTGAAGTCACGCGCGAGCTGGAATCTCCCAGTGTTTGGGAAAATCCAGACATGGCTCAGAAATTAGGGCAGGAACGTGCCAGTTTAGAAAAAATTGTCACGACTTTATCTGGCCATCGTGAAATGCTGGATGATGCAAAAGAACTACTCGAATTAGCAGTTGAGGATAATGATCAGGCCACGTTTGATGCAATCCAGGCTGATCTGAATGAATTAGAAAAAGGTTTGGAAAAGCTGGAATTCCAACGCATGTTTTCCGGTAAGCTGGATAAAAATAATGCGTATCTGGATATCCAGTCTGGCTCTGGTGGTACCGAAGCCCAGGACTGGGCAAATATGATTTTGCGTATGTATCTGCGTTGGGGCGAATCACAAGACTATAAAGTCGAGTTGATGGAAGTGTCAGCGGGTGAGGTCGCCGGTATCAAAAGTGCCACTGTCCGATTTGAAGGTGAATATGCCTTTGGTATGTTGCGTACAGAAACCGGTGTACATCGTCTTGTCCGTAAATCACCCTTTGATTCGGGAGCTCGTCGTCACACTTCTTTTGCGTCTGTATTCGTTTATCCAGAAGTGGATGACACTATCGAGATTGATATCAATCCGGCTGATCTGAGAACGGATACTTATCGTTCCAGTGGTGCTGGTGGTCAGCATGTTAATACCACTGACTCGGCTGTCCGTATTACTCACGTACCGACTAATACCGTAGTGCAATGTCAGACAGAACGCTCACAGCATCAGAACAGAGATCGCGCAATGAACCAGTTACGTGCCAAGCTGTACGAACTGGAGTTAATGAAACAAAATGAAGTGAAACAGGCTGCTGAAGAGTCGAAGTCAGACATCGGCTGGGGCAGTCAGATACGTTCTTATGTGCTCGATCAATCTCGCATCAAAGACCTGCGTACCGGTGTTGAAACCGGTAATACACAAGCGGTGTTGGATGGTGACTTAGACCCATTTATCGAAGCCTCACTCAAATCAGGATTATAAGCTGGAAACCCGAATGACAAATGAAACAGAACTGGATGAAAACCGTTTAATTGCTCAGAGACGTGAAAAACTGGCAGAGTTGAGAGAACAAGGCAATGCCTTTCCAAACGACTTTCGTCGTAATGTCATGAATGCTGAACTGCAGGCAGAGTATGCCGAGTGGGATGCTGAAAAATTAAAAGCGAACCCATTGCGTGTGAAGATTGCTGGCCGCATGATGACCAAACGTGTCATGGGTAAAGCCAGCTTTGCGACGGTACGCGACATGTCAGGTAATATTCAATTGTATGTGGCTCGTGATGAATTACCTGAAGGCGTTTATCCTCAATTTAAAAGCTGGGACTTGGGCGATATCATCGGTGCAGAAGGCACATTATTTCGCACTCAAAAAGGTGAGTTGTCAGTGCATGTTGATAGCATTCAGTTATTAACCAAATCACTCAGACCACTGCCTGAGAAATTCCACGGATTATCTGATCAGGAAACACGTTACCGCCAACGTTATGTTGATTTAATCATGAACGAAGCCAGTCGTGACGTATTCCGTGTGCGGACTAAAATCGTTGATGGAGTTCGTCGTTATTTGATGGCGAAAGATTATCTTGAAGTGGAAACACCCATGATGCAAGCCATTCCTGGTGGGGCAACCGCTCGTCCATTCACCACACATCATAATGCATTAGACATGGGCTTATATCTTCGCATAGCCCCTGAGCTGTATTTAAAACGTTTGGTCGTGGGTGGTTTTGAGCGTGTGTTTGAAATCAATCGCAATTTCCGTAATGAAGGTTTATCTACGCGTCATAATCCAGAGTTCACCATGGTGGAGTTTTATCAGGCCTATGCTGATTACCATGAATTAATGGATCTGACAGAGGACATGTTACGTACGGTCACTCAAGATGTTTTAGGCTCAACGCAAGTTCACTATCAAGGTCTGGATATTGATTTTGCCAAACCGTTTACTCGTATGACGGTAAAAGAGTCGATTCTGCACTTTAATCCAGATCTAACAGCGGAACAGTTGGATGATATTGAGTCGGCGCGTGCGATTGCTAAATCGTTAGATATCCCACTAAAAGAATCATATGGACTGGGTAAAGTCCAAATCGAGATCTTTGAAAAAACCGTTGAGCACCGTTTGATGGATCCGACATTTATCACCGCCTATCCAACAGAGGTCTCTCCACTGGCTCGCCGTAATGATGATGACCCGTTCGTCACTGATCGATTTGAATTCTTTGTGGGTGGTCGTGAAATTGCCAATGGCTTCTCAGAGTTGAATGATGCAGAAGATCAGGCTGAACGTTTCAAAGCGCAGGTAGAAGAAAAAGATGCCGGTGACGATGAGGCGATGCACTACGATGCCGATTATATCCGTGCACTTGAGTACGGTATGCCTCCTACAGCGGGAGAAGGTATCGGTATTGATCGACTGGTCATGTTACTGACTGACTCACCCTCCATCCGTGACGTATTGTTATTCCCACATATGCGTCCGGAATAGCCGTCATGGTTTGATCAAAAAAGGCGAGAAGTTTCTCGCCTTTTTTGTTTCTGGTGTGAGTATCATCGCTAGCACTATATTGTTAACAAGGCCAGCTTTGATCTGATGCAAACTTAACAGCCTTTATTTAGCCGCTGGACATGCACCAATACGCTTTGCAGAAAAGTTCATCGTCATCACCATGGTGCCCATCGGGCTATTCATCTCACTGCTCATTTGACCATCCATATGGTCGCCTCGGAAATTAGTGTGGCCGATAAAGTGATTTTTTATCCCCTGTATATCACAATCCACAGCAAAGTCAGCGGTGTCACGTAATACGTTGACTTTTTGAACCAGGCACTGCTTAGGAATCTCCAACATATCCACACCTTTATCAATTTGTGCTTGAGTAAGGCATTCCTGATTACTTGATGTTTGTGGCTCGAGAGACATCGGCCCTTGAATCGTTGTCGTGGTCGTATGAGCCCACATTCCTGGTGTTAAATTTGGTTTGTCAGCGTAGGCTGGTAAACAAACAGCCATAAGACTGAAGCATGACAGCATTAAGCAAGCGCGTTGGAACATGATGCGTTCTCCTAAAAATGTACTGATGATTGAATAATCAATCTGGCACATATTGCCGTGAGTCTGACGATATAGCAATGTGCCTAAGGTGAAATGCTGCTTACCGGTTTCACTCTCACTGCTTGCCAGAAATAACGCGCCCAGTAACTATTATGCATACTCGAGATAGTGACACCTATTTTCGTCGAGACGTGAAGAAATTTGTCCTCTTCCAGGTAAATACCTACATGACTGCCTTTGCGGAAAAAAACTAAGTCCCCGGATTTAAGCTCAGTGCGTTTGATGTGTTTTCCCTGCAGGATTTGTTGGGAGGTTGTGCGTGGCATAGTGATACCAAACAAGTGTTGATACGTCTGCTGGACAAAGGCTGAACAATCGATACCCGATCGGTTATTGCCACCTAAACGATAGGGGGTGCCATTCCATTGCTGATACTGACGATATAGCTGGCTGAGAGTGTGTTGCTGATCAATAGTGCCAATAGGTTGTGGTGGAGTGTATACGGGGGGACTTGTCTGACAGGCGGCCATCAGAGACATTAAAGATAATAATAAAAGCCGCTGCGAGTAACGTTTGAATCGATTAAACAAAGTGTCAAACTCAGAGTTCATGTGTAACCGTGTATTTTTTCTGTGACAAAGTTACTCTACCTGATTTCGGCTTTTTGCTCCTGAACAATCTCAATGACATAAACAAAAAAGGGCAGAAGATCTGCCCTTTAATAATCAGCATATCAACGCTATGGTTGTATATTGAATAAAGCCAACGCTTCCAGATATTCTTCACTATTCTCATCGATTTCATAGACTGTGAGGCCTGTATCAGCGCCTACTTTCTCAAAAGAAATCACTTTGTTTAATGTGAGGGGATCCAGGGCTTTTTCCGTATCAAATAAGCTTTGCAGATAGGCTACTTGAACCACATCTACCAAATCAGGACCCGCTGGACCACTGTTGCGATTTAGATTTTTATGCTCAGCAGCGACATCAATTAAGCTTTGCGGAAATTCCCATTTGCGAAGAATAGCAGCGCCAACGCGTGGGTAGAGGTTGTCGATAATCTGATCCAAGCGTTTTGGATTGTCTAATAAACCTGCTTCCTCTTCTGCCTGCATCAGAATAGGTAAAGTACCAATCGAATGGATTAAACCAGCCAACATCGCTTCATCCGTATTCATTTTTGGAATTTTGCTGGCGAGCACCTGACTTTGCGCAGAAACCTTGGTGCTATGTTCCCAAAGCGCTTTAAGACGCTTCTCCAATCGTTTATTGGAGGCATTGAACATTTGTTCCATCATCAGGCTGGTGACGATATTACGCACCATGGTCAGGCCTAATCTTGGCACCGCCATGTGGATACTCTCAATCGGAACACGACCACGATATAAAGGACTGTTCGCTACTTTTAATAAGCGCGCCGACAGGGCGGGATCGGTTACAATAATGTCTGCCAATTGCACTGCAGTGGCATCTGGGTCATCAACAACTTCTCTCACCTTGAGTGCCACTTCTGGCAATGTGGGTAAAAGAAGTTTACCGTCCTCAAGATCTTTCAGGATTTTGTTATAAAATAGGTCTTGCTGGCTCATAGTAATCGCTTCTGATAAATGAATTTGAAGTGTTTATTAATTTCAGTTATTTTGCTTAGTTTGCCGACAGTTTTAGCTTATCGCAGGTATTCAGTTGAACGACGAATTTCCAAGAATTAAACGCCTTCCGCCTTACGTTTTCAACATTGTAAATGATTTGAAAGCAAAAGCACGTGCGCGTGGTGAGGATATCATTGATTTTGGTATGGGTAACCCCGATCGCCCGGCACCCGCGCATATTGTAGAAAAACTGGTCGAAGCGGCGCAGCGGCCAGATACTCACCGTTACTCAGTATCACGCGGTATTCCAAGGCTGCGTAAAGCCTGCACTGGCTGGTACAAACGCAAGTTTGATGTTGATCTTGATCCCGAAACAGAATGTATTGTTACCATCGGTTCTAAAGAAGGGCTAGCGCACTTAGCATTAGCGACAGTAGGCCCAGGTGATGCGGTGTTAGTACCTAATCCGGCTTATCCGATTCATCCTTATGGTTTTGTTATCGCTGGTGCAGATATTCGCCATGTGCCGCTTACCCCGGATGTAGACTTTTTTGCGGAGTTAGAAAAGTCGGTCAAAGATTCATGGCCTAAACCTAAAATGCTGGTGCTTAACTTTCCCGGTAATCCCACTACTCAATGCGTGGATTTGGACTTTTTCCAGAAGGTTGTGGATTTTGCTCGCGAGCATAAAATCTGGGTGGTGCATGATTTAGCGTATGGTGAAATCGTGTTCGATGGTTATAAAGCACCTTCCATCTTACAAATACCAGGCGCGAAAGAAGTGGCTGTGGAGTTTTACACACTGTCAAAAACATACAATATGCCTGGTTGGCGTGTTGGCTTTATGTCTGGTAACCCAACATTAATTGCTGCTCTGGCGCGGATGAAGTCCTACTTGGATTACGGTATGTTTACACCGATTCAGGTAGCAGCCATCACCGCCTTGGAAGGACCACAGGATTGTGTTGATGAGATTGTTGAAACATACAGAAGTCGTCGTGATGTCTTGTGTGATGGTTTAAATGCGATTGGCTGGCAGGTTGAAAAACCGAAAGCGACCATGTTTGTATGGGCAAAAATTCCAGAGAAATATCGTGAGCTTGGCTCATTAGAATTTAGTAAAAAATTATTGAAAGAAGCGAAAGTGGCTGTCTCACCTGGTATTGGTTTTGGTGAGTATGGTGATGATTACGTTCGCTTTGGATTGATCGAAAACGAACATCGTACACGTCAGGCGATCCGTGGGATCCGTGACATGATGAGAAAACCGTAGGGGGCAGAGTGCAATCAGTAAAAATCGGAATTCTGGGCTTAGGGACGGTTGGTAGTGGTACTGTCAACGTATTAACCCGGAACTCGAGAGAAATCAGTCGTCGTGCAGGTCGTGATATTGAAATATATCGCGCTGCTGATCGTGACCTTGATAAACCTAAAGGCTGTGACACTTCTGCTATCAATTTAACGGATGATGCTTTTGACATCATCAACGATCCTGACATTCAGATTGTGGTTGAATTGATTGGCGGTACCGGTGTGGCGAAAGAGTTGGTAATAAAAGCCATCGAAAACGGCAAGCATGTCGT
>NZ_DBNG01000032.1:0-47381 GCF_002299105.1 Methylophaga sp. UBA678 | reverse complement strand
GTAGGTCACCGATAACGGCTCCTGTTTTATCGGTATACACGACATCCGTGTAAATAATGGCCAGGCTTTAATAGATCAGTAAAGAGCACCTTTAACATGGGCGCTTTTTTGTAGATTGTAGATTTCTATACACCTTACTCAGCCACATCGAAATTGCATCATAACGGCTCATTCCTCAGTTCTAAAGCTTCTTATGAAACTGTGAGTAAGCTGAAGTCAGTAATTTAATTGGTAGAAATGAAGCGGTTTGTTCTATGTTGTTGTTAACAAAGTATCATGTATGGATTTATGAATTTATTATTCAAATAAAGCTTAGAAATAATAATAGTGTCTGTTATATCTTCTATATAGCCAAAATTCGTCTTAGTCATTAACCAGTCTGTCACTAAATTGAAGTAAAATAGGCTTTTTATAATATTGAAATCAAGCAAGGCGATTGATGTACAAAACACTGATTTACTTTTTTATCGCCTGCTTAATAACAGCATGCTCAGACGATAGCCAAGAGCTAGAATTGAATAGTACTCTTCCCCTTCCACTCGCAACAGATGTTGATTACGCTTCTGATATTAAACCAATCATTGAGGAAAAATGCGTCGTTTGTCACGGCTGTTTTGATGCGCCCTGTCAATTGAAAATGGAATCAACAGAGGGGGTCCTACGTGGTGCAACAAAATTAAATGCTTATGACGGAACAAGGCAAGAGCCTATTGTTCCGACAAGGCTGTTTACAGACGCCAATTCAGAAGAAGAATGGCGTAACGCAGGTTTCTATTCAATACTTTCTGGTCAAAATGCTCAGGCGTCATTGTTATATCGAATGCTAGCTTTGGGTAAAACTCATCAATTTAAAGACAATAGTAAATTACCAGAAGAACTTGATATTAGTATTCGTCGTGAAAACCAATGCCCTACCGTCGATACCATTTCTGAGTATGAAAAAAGTTATCCTCTCACAGGCATGCCCTTTGCTGTATCAGGTTTGACAGATGATGAGTTTTCAACAATCAGCGGATGGTTATATCAAGGTGCTAAGGTTTCTAAGGATCAGGTTGAGTTAAATAAAAATGAGATTTCGGACATAGAAGAATGGGAAGCGTATCTTAATCAAACATCAAACCAACGTAAACTGGTTAGTCGGTGGTTATATGAGCATTTATTTTTAGCTCATCTCTACTTTGATGATAAGCAAGACAACACACATTTCTTTGAACTGGTCAGATCCTATTCACCGCCTGGTGAACCAATTTCTATCGTAAAAACGCGTCTACCGAACTCTGAGCCTGAACATCCGATCTACTATCGACTGCGATTAGTCAAAGGTATTACCGTTCATAAACGGCATATAACACTTTTGTTTGATGACAAACTTAAGAAGCATATAGAAAAACTTTTTTTCACTGATAAATGGGATGTCGATATATTACCTGGCTACGACTACGAAGCTCGAGCTAATCCCTTTGTTACTTTTTCAGCTATACCAGCAAAAGCACGCTATCAATTCTTACTTGATCACGCTGAATATTTCACACGTACTTTTATCCGCGGTCCTGTATGTCGCGGTCAAATAGCAACAGATGTCATTCGTGATCAATTTTGGGTCATGTATCAAGATCCGGCCAAGGATCTTTTCATCACAGATGCTAAATACAGAAAAAAAGTAGAACCACTCCTTGGCTTGCCTGGACAAGATGATAACCTGACAGAAACGAAAGAAAACTGGGATAAATATAAAGATAAACGCAATGCCTATTTATCTTTACGAGATCAGCATTATCAAGATGCACCGTTAAACTGGACTTCGACTAAAGCGATTTGGGATGGAGACGGGGATAATACTAATGCTTTTTTAACTGTGTTCAGACATTTCGATAATGCTAGTGTTGTCAGGGGCATGGTCGGGCAGGTTCCTCAAACACTTTGGTGGATGGATTTTCCTCTGTTTGAACGAACATATTATGAATTAGTTGTTAATTTTGATTTGTTTGGCAATGTCGCTCATCAGCTTCACACACGGCTTTACTTTGATCTAATCCGTAACGGGGCAGAGCATAACTTTCTTCGACTATTACCACGAGACAAACGCAAATCAGTCTTAAATGATTGGTATCGGGGAATGGGGGCGGTAAAGACTTACTTCACATACGCGCCGCTTGATATTGATATCAGAACGGAAGAGACATTTTCCTCTGATGATATTAAAAACGAACTGGCTAATAGACTATTGACGCAGTTTAGTCAGGTTAACGCGGCTGGAAATGATCCTATCAATCGTTGTCAAAATCAGCATTGCTTCAGGGTGTCTCAGACAGACTGGAAACAAAAGGCTGATTCAAGGTTAAGTCGATTAACGAATTCTTCATTCCAAGAGAAGTCGGGGCTTCAGTTCTTACCTGAACTGACTTTTATACGAGTGAAGCATGGTGATGAAAGAACGGTATATTCTTTAATTCGTAATCGTTACCACACTAATGTGGCCTTTCTTTTTGGTGAGTCATTACGCTATAAGCCTGAAAAAGACAGTCTAACGGTCTATCCTGGTATTGCTGGTAGTTATCCTAATTTTATCTTTGATATTGAAACAGATGAATTGGAAGTCTTTGAGAAATCGTTAATGGAAGCGAAATCTGAAGAAGCATTTGATGCCTTAGTTGAGAATTGGGGCGTGCGTAGAACACATCCAAAGTTTTGGCAAATATTCCATGATTTCACTCAATGGCAACGTGAGCAAAACCCAATTGATGCCGGTGTGTTCGATGCAAACCGCTATGAGAATCTGTAAATAAGATCTTAGTGACGTTTCAAATAGTTTTTTGACAGGCTAAATAATAAAACTTTAAGTTGTGTTGTGCGTGTCAACCTTGGTCGGCTGAAAATGTTGTCATCATTTTGAGCCATTAATATGTTTAATGTTTCTATTCCTCCCAACGTCATTGCTCTGATTTCCCAGCCCAATCGTCCCTGAATAGCATTACCAAGCTCAATACCTTTATTCATGGTATCCATGGTTTGTTGAAATAGGTGACGAAGAAGGGGAGCTAATTTACGGCTATTTGTGGAAGTAATGTCATCCTCGGTCAGTCCTGCTTCGGCAAGCGTTTGTTGAGGGATATATATCCTGTCGTTCTCTGCTTTATCTTGCAGAATATCCTGATAAAAATTAATTAGCTGCAAAGATGTGCAAATTGCGTCAGATTCACTCAACTGCTGTTGAGTGGGCTGACCATTCAAATGCAGTAATAAACGACCAACTGGGTTAGCTGAGCGTTGACAATAATCCAAAACGTCTTCCATCGTTTGATAGCGTTTTTTGACAACGTCCTGCATAAAAGCTGACAGCAAGTCATTAAATAAATAGATGGGTAACTGAAACTGCGTGATGACATCATCAAGCGCGATAAAGATTGGATCAGTGCCGGTATATTTTCTATGATCTATATCAGTCAGATTCTTGTGGTAGCTTTGTAGATTTGCTATCCGCTCAGCTCTGGTAAACTGCCCTTCGTCAGCAAAATCATCTGCAGTGCGTGCAAAAGCATAAATTACAGCAATGGGTTTTCTTAGGCGCTTGGGAAGCAAAACTGAGGCGACTGGGAAATTCTCGTAGTGAGACTTTGCAAGTGTTAAGCAAAAATCATACGCTGCAACCAAGTCTTTATTCGATGCCATAACGTGAGAGTTAAATCCAGTTCAGGATTTCTTCCGGTTTATAAACCGTGCCTTTGGCCTGCCAGGTTTCAGGTTGGTCAGTACTTTTTAAGTAGCCATAATGGGCGATGAGCGTGTCCATATTCACAACATTGCCTGCCTCAATATCGCGCTGAGCATCACCGATATATAAGCAGTTTTCAGGCTTAACCTTAGCGACATTACATGCAAATAGCATCGGATCTGGGTGAGGTTTGCTATGGGCTGTGGTATCTCCACTCACGATACAACTTGCCCGCCCACTCAGGCTTAATGCTTGCATCAAAGGGGCGGTGAGAAATGCAGGTTTGTTAGTAATCACTCCCCATTTTGAACCTGTCTTTTCAATTGTTTGCAGAACATTATCCATGCCATTAAAGAGCTTGGATTCACGAGTGATATGCAAACGATACAGTTCAATAAATCGTGCTTGTATTGCCTGATATTCAGGAGCGTCAGGCGTTAGGCCAAAAGCGAGCTTAATCAGTCCTGGACTTCCATCACTCGCGACTGGACGGATGGTTTCCAATGAAAGCGAGGGGGCTTGATGTTCAGCTAGTACTTGATTAAGTGCATAAGCTAAATCTGGGGCGGTATCGACCAGTGTGCCATCCAAGTCAAAAAACACAGCATCGTATTTTGTCATATTAGATTTTTTTGCAGTGGATGAGGTAATTGACCTTTACATCGCTGCCAAGACTAAACTGTCGAGTCAGAGGATTGTAATTCATTCCAGTGATATCTTTGGTCTTGAGACCAGCTTGTCGGCACCAAGCAGATAATTCAGCTGGACGAATAAAGCGTTTGTAGTCATGAGTGCCTTTTGGCAACATTTTCATAACGTATTCGGCACCCAATACCGCCAGAAGATAAGCTTTAGGGTGACGGTTTAATGTCGAAAAGAAGACATCACCACCGGGTTTCACCATATCGGCACATGCTTGAATAATGGATGCGGGGTCCGGCACATGCTCCAGCATTTCAAGACAGGTGACGACATCATAATACTCAGGCTGCTGGCTAGCCATTTCTTCAGCGGTGATATGTTGATAGTTAATGGTCAGCCCGGCTTCCAAGGCATGGAGTTTGGCGATATTCAACGGCATCTCACCCATGTCGATACCGGTCACATTGGCCCCACTTTTTGCCAGTGCTTCAGAAAGGATGCCACCACCGCAACCTACATCAATCACATTGGCGTTATCTAACGAGGTTCGATCTGCAATATAAGCTAAACGAATCGGATTCAGATCATGCAAGGGTTTTGATTGACCTTCCAGATCCCACCAACTTGATGCTAAAGCATCAAATTTTGCTACTTCATTTAAGTCGACATTTGCTTGAGTTTGGCTCATTGACCCTGTGATCCTATTTTGATTGCCCATTGTTGGGCGTCTTGAATAACTTTTGTTTCATTCAATGTCAGAAGTTGGCGTGAGTTTAGTAATTGTTTACCAGCCACCCAGACATCAGTGACTTTATCACGGCTGCTGGCATACACCAGCTGAGATACCACATCATAAACCGGCTGTGTTTCGATATCTGATAACTGAACAGCAACTATATCAGCTTGTTTGCCTACTTCGAGTGAGCCAATTTCTTGCTCCATTCCCAATGATTTTGCCGCATTTATCGTCGCCATTTCTAAGGCCGTGTGTGCTGGTACGGCTGCCGCATCACTCGCCACGTCTTTAGCTAATAAAGCGGTTTGTCGCATTTCTGCAAACATATCCAGATCATTATTAGATGCTGCACCATCTGTTCCAATAGTGACATTGATGTCATTTTTATGCAGCTCAGCTACCGGACAAAACCCACTAGCCAGTTTTAAATTTGATTCAGGGCAATGAGCGATGTGAACACCCGCTTCGGCGCACCACTTTATTTCATCGGAGGTCAGCTGTGTCATATGAACAGCAAGCAGCCTTGGAGAAAGTAGTCCGATGTGTTGCAAACGATCGAGCGGCCTTACGCCATATTCCTTCAAACTGTGGGCAACTTCATCGGCAGTCTCATGAATATGCATACTGATGGGCATATCCATTTCTTCGGCATTGGTAATGATCTGTTCCAGAGTTTTGTTTGCCACAGTGTAAGGCGCATGCGGCGAATAAATGGTATTGATTCGAGGGTGGTGACGATAGTGATCGTGTAGTTGATGCCCCTTATGCAAATATTCTTCTACCGAGCTCGCCCAGTTTGTAGGAAACTCAATAACAACAATGCCCAGACTGGCACGAATGCCTGATTTATCAACTATCCTGGCTGTGGCCTCAGGAAAAAAATACATATCATTAAAATAAGTGGTACCACCACGTATCATCTCCGCGATGGCAAGTGCACTACCTGCTTCAACAAAGGCATCACTAACAAAGGCATTTTCTGCAGGCCAGATATGATCATTGAGCCAGGTCATTAACGGTAAATCGTCAGCTAAGCCTCTAAACAATGACATTGGGGTATGCGTATGGTTGTTGATTAAACCGGGAATCAAACAATGTTCATTGAGATCATGGACAACATTCGCAGAATAAAGCTGTTTTGCCTGTTCTTGTGGCAGAAGCGCTACAATACGTGCATCCTTGACAATGATGGCGTGGTTTTCTAACACGGTTTGGTCTTTTGTTACTGGAACTACCCAGCGTGCATTGATGATCAGATCGACATTTTCCATAGACTTCGATTATACCGTTGAGCTGAATGAAAACCTATTCTAAACATTTATCATGACAAACTAATCACAACAAAGATTCATCAAGCATGACAGGAGCTTGTTTTGACCAGATTATTACAGACAATTGAACCCATCTTATGGCGTGATGAACAACTCCATTTGCTTGATCAGCGTGTATTACCCCATACCGAGAACTGGTTGACTTACCATGATTCTGATGCCGTGGCAGAAGCCATTAAATTAATGGTTGTGCGGGGGGCGCCGGCTATTGGTGTCACTGCGGCTTATGCTGTTGTGTTAGCGGCAAGAGAAGCCTGGTTCAGTGCTGGTGAAAACTGGCAAGAAGCTGTGGAACCTGCACTAAAAAGACTGGCAAGCTCAAGGCCGACGGCGGTGAATTTATCTTGGGCGATTGAGCGTATGAAACAAGCCTGCGGTACATTGTCTAAATATGAATCACCTGAACCAGTTTTGTTGGCGCTGGCTGATCGCATACAGCAAGAAGACATTAAAGCAAATAGAACCATGGGGCAGTATGGTGCTGATTTGCTGGATAATGACAGTATCGTGTTAACGCACTGTAATGCGGGGGCACTTGCCACGGCGGGTTTTGGCACAGCATTAGGCGTTATTCGTCAGGGCTTCTTGGATGGCAAAATTGAGCATGTCTATGTCGATGAAACTCGGCCATGGTTGCAAGGTAGTCGGTTAACGGCATGGGAGCTCATGCAAGAAGGCATCCCGATGACCTTGCAAGCTGATGTGGCTGCTGGCGCATTGATGGCTAGTGGCCGCTTGGACTGGGTTATTGTTGGTGCTGATAGAATTGCCTCAAACGGTGATACGGCGAATAAAATTGGTACGTATTCATTAGCTGTTTTAGCGAAATATCATGGTGTGAAAGTGATGGTGGTCGCCCCGACGACAACAATTGACTGGTCGCTCGAAAACGGTAGCCTGATTCCGATTGAACAACGCATGAGTTCTGAAGTCTCAGAAATAGGTGGGCATGCCATTGCGCCAGTAGAGGTGCCTGTTTCGAATCCGGCATTTGATGTCACGCCAGCATCGTTAATTGATGCCATTGTGACGGAAGAGGGCGTGGTCAGTAATCCATCAAAAGAAAAAATGCAGCAACTAAAAAAGGAGGACAAATAATGACGCAAACAGCACTAGTGACCGGAAGTAACCGTGGGATTGGATTAGAACTCTGCCGGCAGCTTAAAGAAAAAGGGATGCATGTTATTGCAACCTGCCGCAAAGCTTCATCTGAATTAAACGCCTTAAATGTAGAAGTCATTGAGGATGTGGAAGTGAGTCAGCCGAAAAGCTTGGCTAAACTGGCTGAGTCATTAGGAAGTAGAAAAATAGATTGGCTTATCAATAATGCCGGTATTGCCGGTGGGATTGGGCTTGGGCAAATAGATGAAGAGGCGATTGATGACTTTGTCAGAATGTATCGTGTGAATAGTCTTGGCCCCTTACTGACCACTCAAGCACTTCTTAAGCACTTGGGTCAGGGTAGTAAAGTCGGCATTATTACTAGCCGTATGGGCTCGATTGATGATAATGATTCTGGCGGAAGTTATGCCTACCGCATGTCTAAATCAGCCGTGAACGCTGCCGGGAAATCTCTGTCGATTGACTTGAAACCCAAGGGCATTGCTGTAGCTATTTTACATCCAGGCTGGGTACGTACCGATATGACCGGCCATGGTGGTTTGATTGATCCCGATGAATCAGCAGCAGGACTTATCCAGCGTATGGAAGAATTATCACTCGAAACCAGTGGCACCTTCTGGCACACGAATGGTGAAATATTGCCTTGGTAAAGTTGTCTTGTTAGATGTATTCCTACCCTGAACTGAGCCGACAGCAGCAAGAAAGTCTGCCGGTGTTACATGCACCGGCATTACCCTTGGATACACAATTTCCTGATAGTACTCATCAGCTGTGGCAGTGTGACTCCGCGGATGGCAAGATGATCTTAAAGGTTTGCCATCAACAGCGATTGCAAGACTCCATGTTTTGGTTGGGAATAAATCATCTGTTTCAGCTCGACTTTCCAAACTCGTTGGGATACACCCAATTTATTAGTCAGTTTCTTCAACGCGAAGGTGGATTTGCTACTCCAGAGGTAATAGCTGAACAAGCAGGACATTACGTCTTAGTTCGTTATCTTGAAGGTGTGGATCTCAGTGCAGAGTTTATCGATAACACTACCGTGATTCAGCTTGCCCATCACTGGGGCAAATTGCATCTACAAATATCTACAAAATGGGGCAGCATTGAAAAGCCCATATTTAGTGCAAATGATTGGCCTATAAGGCTGGAACAGACCATTCAGTTATTATCAGATCGCAATGGTATTCCGATCCCAGCTGACATCCTAAAAATGAGTTATGGACAATGTCAAACACTGTCACCAGAGCAGTTTGTGCCGATCATGCCAGACTTTCGCTGGGATCAACTGCGTCAGTGTGATGATGGGACCATAGCCGTCTTGGATTTAGATGCCTTTGTCAGAGCGCCGCGTGAACTCGAGTGGGTGTTACTGGAATATTTACTCAGCCCACAACATGCCAAGCTTTTTGTCGAAATATACACACAGTATCAACCCATTCCTGACCTTTCAGCTTGTCGTCTGAGTTACCGCGTATTGTTATTTTTGATGAATGTCTTGGGTGAGAGCAAGCTGCAGCAATGGTTGGAGCAGCCACCGTTGTTTGATTTACTTAGCGATAATGTTAGCTAAATAAATCATGCAGTTCTTCGAGTGCCAGCCCGTCCAAGCTTTCCAGCTTTAACGCGGCAGCATCATAGTGTGGTAAGTGATAATTGGCTGCTGAAGGTACAACAACAGTACGGATACCTGCGCCTATTGCGGCCGTCATACCCGTGACAGAGTCTTCAAATGCGAGGGTGTGATCAGCTTTTGCGTTGATGCGCTGTAGCGCTAGTTGATAAATGGCGGGATGGGGTTTGCCCTGTTCAACATCATCATCGGCGACATAATTATCAAAAAATGCCGTGATATCTAGCCGCTCTAATACGACGGGAACGAGACGTGCCGGAGCGTTAGTTGCCAGACCAATTTTGAGTTTGTGTTGTTTTAGCTGTTCCAGCAAGGTATGTACACCGGGTAGAGCCTGACCTTTGGTAGCGGTTAATGAGGCAACTTCATCGATCACATCATTTTCGACTTGTTCCATTGAATCCTGACTTAGCGACAAGTCTGCATGTTCAAGCCAGAACTCAGTGGCTTCACGCGTCGTCATGCCCATTGTTTTGGCAGACAGTGCATCGGTGATTTCAACACCTATGGCTGAAAATACACGTTTCTCAGCTTGTTTCCAAAAGGGCTCTGAGTCAATCAGCAGCCCATCCATATCAAAAATAACCGCTTGCATTTAGTGAGTCTGAGTTAGTGGATGTTGACGATATAGCTTGATCCAGTTGGCGAAACCAACGGTAGCAAGCACAGTGTAGATTGAGAACAAGACAACCGTTGCATAATAACCCGTCTGGTAATACAACACGACGGAAGCAGCATCAATAATGATCCAATAAAACCAGTTTTGCAGGACTTTTCTGGCCATCAACCAGGTATTCATCACAGAAAATACGGTGATGCCAGCATCTAGGTAAGGACGCTGCGATGCTTGGTTGATATCCAGGTAATAAGCTACTAAAAAGCTAATCACGACGCCTGCTACGATGAATTGCAAATTGGCATTCAATGACCAGCTATGAATGACTAACTCATTATTGTTTTGCTGATGTTGTCGCCATAAAACGAAGCCATAAATCGCCATACCCATGTAATAGAAGTTGAGCAGGGCTTGCATGGGAAGCTGACCCTCCCAAAATAACACGGTGTAGATGAGTGTACTGATAAACGCCATTGGCCAGCACCACTGTGATTCACGCGCCGCCAGAATGACATAAGCCATGCCGAGTAATGCGGCGGTCACTTCCCAAGCGGATAAGGCCAGCAGACCATTTATTGCGGCATCTATCATCAGAGAACTCGTTTAATCTTCTACGTGGTAACGATCGTTTCCGATCATTTTCAACACAAACACACTGTGCGGTAATTGTTCAAACACCGCTTCAATTTCACTATCCATGGCATCCATCACATCACGGTATTCACCAAAGATTTGTGTGCTTAGGTTATTCCGTGAAATATTTAGTTTTGGGTTATCTTCCAGCTTTTTGATGAAAGCCAGAATCGGTTCGACAAATTGTTCAGTCAGAGGGTATAAACTGATATCAACTGAGACGCGCATATCTTCTTCCTTAATTCGTAAAAAAGAGGGCTTTAAAGCCCTCTTTAGATATTAATAGTCGTAACTTAATGTTAAGCCTACGACACGTGGATCACCGTATTGAGTGTAGGTTTCTTCAGCATAAGATTTTGACGGGTCAATACCAAAGTAAAAACCTCGCGTATAGTAGTCTTTATCGAACAAGTTACGTCCCCATAATGTGACTTTCCACTCATCCTTTTTGTATTCGATGCTGGCATTGTAGAGAACATAAGAGTGCGATTTTGCATTGTGGCTGTTTGAGTAATAAAACTCATCCTTTCCTTCCATATTGGCTTTAAAAGTCCAGCCTGGGGCAAAGTAATACTCTCCTCCCAGATTAAATTGATAGGCAGGGGCGTGTGCGATTCTTCTGCCACTCAATTTGATACCCTCTTCTAATAATTCAGGGTTTTCATAATCTTCCAGTTTTGCATCTAGGAGACCCAATGATGCAATAACACGATATTTTTCATTAATAAACCAATCTAACTCAGCTTCAAGACCTATATTCCTAACTTTTTCAGCATTCACAAAATAGTCAACAAAATCGGTTCCAGGTCCAGATGTTTTAGGTACACTGATTGAGTTTTTTATTTGAGCATTACTTCGGCGTGTATAAAAAGCTGTCAAAGATGTTATTAAGTCACCGTCTAGCCAGAATGACTTTAAGCCAGCTTCTAGATTCCATAATGACTCTGTATCAAAAGAGCGTAAGTCATCACTAATTCTAGGTTCAACGTTGATTCCCCCCGCTTTGTAGCCACGAGATAAGGTTGTAAAGGCCATATGATCTTCATTGATAGCATATTCAAGCCCTAGCTTGCCTCCAAACATCAAATCATCGGGCTCATCGGAAAGACCTGCTGAATCCTTATAGTCAGCTTCCCAATATTCTGCTCTGAGACCACTTATCAACGTAAGTTTGTCGGTGAGTGCTGTATCTAATTGACCATACAGGGCTGTATTAACAGTTTCATAACTGTTTTTTGTCACATATCCGGTAACGGCATCGCTTGTAAGAACATTTTCGTAGTATGTGCGATCCAGATTTTGACGTTGTTTTGATACATAGACACCTAATGTCCAGTCAGTAGTGTCAGAAAAGATTCGTCCATTCTCATTAGATAATGCTCTGAACTCTAAGGCTGTATTTTCACGTTTACGTTTATACTGATCAAAGCCACTGTATGGATCGAGTCCTGCATCAAATTGTGATTTATAAGACCAGTCGTCATCATAGCTGTACTCTAGATTAGATTTTGAATAACTGAGGTTTGATTGGAGTTGTACTTTATCATTCGCACGATAATCGGCCTTTAAAGCAAAGGCATTGGTATTTTGAGCATCTTTGCCAGGTTGGTCTGACAAGCTGTTACGGCTGTTATCAAGTGTGAAAGCATCGTAGCCATTATCAATGTTTAAGTGTAATACATTAAGATCGATAGTTAGGTCATCTGTAGCAAGCCATTTAAGGTGACCTCTAGCCGTAATTTCATCTCGATTTTGAGTATTATCTCTACCTAAAAAATCGTTATCCATGAAGCCATCTGATTTGTAGCTGTGGACAGAAAAACGTCCTAGTAAGGTATTCTCAATTAACGGTCCACCAACAGCAATGCCTTCTGCATGGGTATTGTAGGTCGCCAGAGTTGATTCAAACTTCATCTTCAAATCATTCGTTGGCTCAGTGCTTTTTAAGTTGATGGTGCCAGCCATGCCATTTGCACCATAACGGGTGCCTTGTGGACCGCGTAATACCTCAACAGATTCAATATCAAATAAGGTAGCCGCACCGCCACTGCGACTAAAATCTATGCCATCTATGTATAAACCAACAGACGGATTAAGCGGTGCTTGGAATTCACTACGTTCACCAATGCCACGAATTTGGAAATATTGTCCTCGTGAGGCGCCACTAGAGACATTGACATTAGGCGCGAGATTGAGCACCTCTTCGATATGTTGAGCACCACGAGAATCAATAGTGTCTTTATCAATCGTGGTTAAACTCACCGGAGTGTCATGAGCATCGTTCGGACGAAAGTCAGCACTGACGATCATGGAGGGTAAGTCAGCAGGCGTCACTTCAGCCCATATCATGGGAGATGTCATAGCCGTTGTTATGGCTATAGCCAGTGTTTTTGCTTTCATGGTTATCCTTTTTTGAATCAAAAAGGACAGGGGAATAAATCGAGAGACACCAATTCGGTGTAGAGAAAGATCTATTTCAGCCTGTCCCTACGCCAGTATTAACTGGATCAGGTTCGTCGGGTCCGCTTTATGAGAAGCATCTCAGGCTTTCGCCACCCCGAGGCAAATTCACATCACAATTGCTGCTAGTGAGATAGCGTTATTTTAAAAGAGTGCGGCAATTATTACCAGCTTCAGTGGTATTTAATTCAGACGTTTCAAACTACTACGGCACTCGGTACAAATCCGGAGTTTGCTGTTGATTCGTTGTGTCGACACTTTGCGTTGTTGATTATCAAAGCAGTGTGGACAATAAAAGCCGTTATCCCCTTCAAATTGATAACAACCCGTAGTTTTATCGATGGTAGGCTGAGGCTCATCGCTCTGAGAGCCAGACAGAGTCTGACTGAGAGTGGATAATTCTTTGAACACTTCATCAATCAGATGGTGTTGAGAGGGAGGAAGCTCTGCTAGGGTTTGCTGAAGTAGCGATTTGATCTTTTCAATGGAGGCATTCACGGCTGTTATCTTTTTTAGTCTGTATCAGCATAGTTTAGAGAATGCAGCGCATACAAAAAAGGCATCCGAAGATGCCTTTTTTTCACTTATTTTTCTAACTTAGTTTTCAAGTCAGCGAGTGTGGATTGATATAAACCCGTTACAGCTTTCTTGGCCGTATCGTCATCCAGCTCTTTGGGTGGGTGTCCATTACCGTGATAAGCGCGGAAAAACTTACCTAACCAAGTGATTTTTGAACCACCATCAGTCGCTTCAACACTGACCCATGATTTATATTTGCTCACAGGAAACGCTGGTACTTCATGCATTTCACCATGGTCATCAACTTCTCCAGCACTACTGATATCGGTAATTTGATACATAAAGCTCATTTTTTCATCATCATACTTTTTGAGCTTTTCAGAAATCGTGGCGCCACCTTTTAATGTGAGAGTGCGAGTCGCTCCTGGTGCATTACCACCCTCAGATTCTGTTGATTCAACAACGGGAATCCAGGCTTCTGCTTTACCGAAATCGTTGATGGCTTTCCAGACAGTCGCTGGGTCAGCATTGATGACAATGCTCTCTTCAACTTGGAGGCGAGGCGCACCGTGTGCAAACACAAGTGCAGGCAAAAACGCCAGTGAAACAACTAGTAAATTTAACCATTTTTTCATTCTATTATCCTGATATTTCTCTTAAGTTATTTTGATTGCTGTTTACAGCAAGGTGCTAAGTTAGCATGGTGTTTGCCTTGAGGGAATGTGAATTTATCCTTGATGGTTAATGGCTTTATCCACCGCTGCTCGATTGAGGTGTGAAGCAAAGAACTCGATAAAGGCGTACATATAGCTTCTAAGATAGCTGCCTTTGCGAATACCCATATGTGTAACGCTCGGTGGAAATAGGTGTTTGGCATCCAATGCCTGAAGCGGGGAGTCTTTATCCGGATCAAATGCCATACTGGCGATAATGCCAATACCCATCTCCAGCTCGACATAGGTTTTAATCACATCTGCATCGGTAGCAGTGAAAATGACATTGGGATGAAGACCTTTTTCAATAAAAGTCTGATCCTGTTTGGCGCGACCGGTAAAACCCATCACATAAGTCAGAATTTCATGTTGGGCGATATCTTCCAGTCGCAATTTTTTCACTGATAATAAGGGGTGTTCTGGCGGAACAACAACGCAACGATTCCATTCATAACATGGCAAAATAGCGAGTGACTCGAATTGAGCCAGGCCTTCCGTGGCTATTGCCAGATCAACCTTTCCGGTAGCCGCCATTTCACCTACCTCAGTCGGCGTGCCCTGCACCATGTTCAAATGTATATTCGGGTAGCGCTCAGAGAACTTCTTTATCGCACTAGGTAGGGCATAACGAGCTTGAGTATGTGTGGTACCTATAGATAAGGTGCCAGACTGTTCTGTTTTACTGTCTGCCACTAACTGACGGATATTTTCCACATCCTGCAAAACGCGCTCTGCCATCTCGATAACTGATTGGCCAATAGGCGTAATGCCAGTCAAGCGTTTGCCGTGACGCTCGAAGATTTGTAAACCCAGCTCCTCTTCCAACTGCTGCACCTGATTGCTGACACCGGGTTGTGATGCATGTAATGCATTAGCTGCTGACGAGATACTGAGGCCTCTACGTACAATTTCGCGTACATACTTTAATTGCTGAATTTTCATCTATATATGTTTTTCTTATAAAGATAGTAAATAATATTCATTGATAGAATATTCTCCTTTGGTAAACTTGTCAGCATTTTCGTAACATACAAGGCGTAAAACAGATGGAATGGGGCTTTCTTCTTGCTGGACTGTTTGTCGGCATCATGGTCGGCATGACCGGTGTAGGAGGCGGGTCTTTAATGACGCCCATCCTCATTTTTATCTTTCATATACAACCTGCTATTGCGGTTGGTACGGATTTATTATTTGCTGCTATCACCAAAGCCGGTGGTATTTGGTCTTATTGGCGACACGGGGTCGTAAAGTGGTATGTGGTCTGGCGCCTCGCTGCGGGGAGTATTCCAGCAACATTAGCTACTCTATGGTTTATGAATGCCACGGGGATGCATGATGGCAATCATAATGAATTGATTACTAAAGTGCTCGGCGTAGCACTGATCCTGACATCCAGTGCTTTATTATTAAAAGCACCTTTAGGAAGATTATTACGCTCCAAGGAAAACCACCCCGTTGTGAGTGTGCTTTACGATATTCGTGAAAACGAACTAAACAAAGCAATGATTACGGTCATAACAGGTGCGCTTTTAGGTGTCATGGTGACATTATCATCTGTAGGAGCGGGTGCGCTTGGTGCTGTCATTCTATTGTTTTTGTATCCCCGTCTGAGAGGGGTAGAAATTGTCGCTACAGATATTGCTCACGCTGTGCCACTTACCTTTGTTGCAGGGCTCGGGCATTCAGCTGTCGGTACAGTAGACTGGACATTATTGATGTATTTATTAGCCGGCTCATTACCTGGCATTTTTATCGGCACCCATCTTGGGGTGCGTATTTCAGACCAGGTAATGCGTCCATTATTAGCGGTAATACTGGTATTGGTGGGCATAAAATGTCTGATATAACGTTGGTGGATTTGACCCTGTTTGGCTGTCCTATGCATTACATCAAAGCCCGTGAAGCATTAAAACACACTGCCATAGAGGAATCGGTAGATTTGCTTGTCAATACGGGGGATGCGGTTGATGAAGTATTTAATAGTCTGTCTCAGGATGGACAGGAGTGTGCGATCACCTCTTCAGAGGGGTTAACCACAACAATTCGTGTGAGAAGAAAACAATGAGTGAAATAAAACCGGCTTTAGCCGCCAAAATTGATACTGTGATTGCAGTGTTAAAAGACATTGAGCAGAACTATCTGCCTGCAACGCTGGCGACCAGCTTTGGTGCAGAAGATATGGTTCTGATGGATTTAATCTGTAAGCATGCGCCAGGCATCGACATATTCACTCTGGATACTGGCCGTTTGCCGAAAGAAACCTATGAGCTCATGCAAACATTAAACAGCCACTACGATAAAAAAGTAGAGGTGTATTTCCCTAACACGGCGGATGTTGAGTCGTTTGTGACTCATAACGGACCGAATGCTTTTTACGATAGCGTCGAATTAAGAAAACAATGTTGTGGTATTAGAAAGGTCGTGCCGTTAAACAGAGCCCTATCTGGTAAAAAAGCATGGATAACGGGTATGCGTCGTTCACAATCTGTAACACGTTCAGAACTGCCTGTGTCAGAGTGGGACGATGATCACGGCTTACAAAAGTTTAGTCCATTGACTGATTGGTCAAATGGGAACGTCTGGGCCTATTTGAGAGCGTACGACGTGCCTTATAACAAATTACATGATGAAGGCTATGCCAGTATTGGTTGTGCGCCTTGTACACGAGCTATCACCATGGGCGAAGACATTCGTGCCGGACGCTGGTGGTGGGAAGATCCTGAAAATAAAGAATGCGGCTTGCATGTCAAATCTAACTAACCGAGAAAGATAATGACTGAAAAACAATTAACACACTTAAAGCAATTGGAGGCTGAAAGCATCCATATTATGCGTGAGGTGGCAGCAGAGTTTGAGAATCCAGTAATGCTGTATTCGATTGGTAAAGACTCCGCCGTCATGTTGCACTTGGCTATGAAAGCTTTTGCGCCTGGTAAACCCCCATTTCCATTGATGCATATCGATACCACTTGGAAATTTAAGGAAATGATCAAGTTTCGTGATGAAAAGGCTAAAGAGCTGGGTCTCGAACTGATTGTGCATACCAACCAAGAAGGCAAAGAAGCCGGTATCAACCCATTCGATCACCCTCGCTATACGGATATTATGAAAACCGATGCCTTGAAAGAGGCGTTGACGAAATACGGTTTTGATGCCGCTTTTGGTGGTGCTCGTCGTGACGAAGAAAAATCGCGTGCAAAAGAACGTGTGTATTCCTTCCGTGATAAGAACCATCGCTGGGATCCAAAAGCACAGCGACCGGAACTCTGGAATATCTATAACAGTAAAGTGAATAAAGGCGAAAGCATCCGTGTCTTCCCATTATCCAACTGGACTGAGCTTGATATCTGGCAATACATTTATCTGGAACAGATTCCAATTGTGCCACTTTATTATGCAGCAGAACGTCCGGTTGTTGACTACAACGGCTTGACCATCATGGTCGATGACGATCGTATGCGTATTCCTGAAGGCCAAGAGCCGCGCATGGAAAAAGTCCGTTTCCGTACCTTGGGTTGTTACCCACTAACAGGTGCCGTGAAATCGTCTGCAGATACTTTGCCTGAAATCATTCAGGAAATGTTGCTGACAACGACATCTGAACGTCAAGGCCGTGCTATCGATCACGATCAAGCGGGTTCTATGGAGAAGAAAAAACAAGAGGGTTACTTCTAGATGACTACTGAATCAAGTTCATATCAATCAGATAGCCTGATTGCCACAGACATCGAAGCGTATCTGAAGCAGCATGAAAATAAAGAGATGTTGCGATTTTTAACTTGCGGTAACGTGGACGATGGTAAAAGTACGCTGATAGGCCGCCTTCTGCATGACTCGAAAATGATCTACGAAGATCAATTGGAAGCCGTGACGCGTGACAGTGCCAAGTCGGGTACTACCGGCGAACAGGTTGACTTAGCGTTGTTGGTTGATGGTTTGCAAGCCGAGCGCGAGCAGGGAATCACAATCGATGTGGCTTACCGTTATTTCTCAACGACGAAACGTAAGTTCATCATTGCCGATACACCAGGACATGAGCAGTACACACGTAACATGGCGACAGGTGCATCCAGTTGTCAGTTAGCGGTTATCCTGATTGATGCCCGTTATGGCGTACAAACACAAACTCGCAGACACAGTTTTATTGCCTCTTTATTAGGCATTAAACACGTTGTTGTGGCTATCAATAAAATGGATCTGATGGATTATAGTCAGGAAGTGTTTGACAAGATTCGCCATGATTACACTGAATTCTCACGAGAATTAGAACTGGAAGATATTCACTTTGTGCCTATGTCAGCGTTGGTGGGCGATAACGTGGTTAATCGCAGTGAGAAAATGGATTGGTATCAAGGGCAAACCCTGATGGAAATACTGGAAACCGTCGATGTAGATAAAGATCCGAACTTCGATGATATGCGTTTCCCGGTTCAGTTTGTGAATCGTCCTAATCTGAACTTCCGTGGTTACTGCGGTACTTTGGCATCGGGTATCTTAAAACCGGGTGATGACATCACCGTATTGCCATCGGGTAAAGAGAGTAAAGTGAAGGCGCTTGTCACTTACGATGGTGACTTGGATCATGCCGTGCCTGGCGAAGCGATTACCGTCACATTAGAAAATGAAATCGATGTCAGTCGTGGTGACATGCTTGTACATAGTAATCATCACCAACCACATGTCTCAAGCCAGTTTAAAGCGATGGTCGTGTGGATGACAGAACAACCCTTGGTGCCAAACAAGCAATACAGCATCAAAGTGGGTGTCAATGATGCAGGTGGTGCGTTAACGGGCATTGATTATCAAATTGATGTCAACACGCTTGAGCACAATAAAGCCAGTGAATTGAAACTGAATGAAATAGGCTTATGTGAGTTTTCATTAAACAAGCCCGTTGTGTTTGATTCATATAAACGCAACCGGACTACAGGGGCCTTTATCATTATTGATCGCCTGACCAATGTCACGATTGGCGCTGGCATGATTACAGATGCAGTATCAAGTAATCACGAAGTGGTCGCGGAAGGTGAATTTTCTGCTTTTGAAATGGAGTTGAATGCACTCATTCGTAAACATTTCCCTCATTGGGATGCGAAAGATTTGAGTCAACTTCTCAAATAATTCACAAAAAGTGGTTCAAGAAAGCCAGTCAGTATTTGCTGACTGGCTTTTTTTATGTCTAAGCAACAGTGAAATGAGTTTCAGACTGACGTGTCATTAATTATGTAAATCGATTTTATCAATCAATAATTCAATAATAAACAATTATACAAATCTATTGAAAATCCATAGACTCTGTTGTGTGCAATTGATTTGCCTAACATGATATGCAGCAGAAAGGATAGAACGATGACCAAAACAATTTTAACGACATCTGCCGGCGCCCCAGTCGCTGATGATGATAATAGTATCAGTGTCGGACCAAGAGGACCTTTGACTTATGACAATCACTACACCTTCGAAAAATTGGCTCACTTCAACCGTGAGAGAATTCCTGAACGCGTGGTCCATGCACGTGGTACCGGGGCTTACGGAACCTTTACCCTCACAAAAAGCTTAAAAGATCTCACTATTGCGGATTTCTTACAGAATGAAGGTAAGAGAACAGAGGTCTTTGTTCGCTTCTCAACCGTGGGTGGTGGCCAGGACTCACATGATTATGCCCGTGACCCACGAGGTTTCGCTGTGAAGTTTTATACTAAGCAGGGCAATTACGACATGGTAGGCAATAATACGCCGGTGTTTTTCCTCCGTGATCCGAGTAAGTTTCCAGACTTTATTCATTCACAAAAAAAGAATCCGCGTACTAATGTGCCTGACCCAAGAATGGCTTATGAGTTTTGGGCTAATTACCCACAAGCATTACATCAGTTGACTATTTTGATGTCTGACCGCGGGATTCCTGCTTCATACCGCAATATGAATGGTTACAGCTCACATACCTATAGTTTCTGGAATGAGAAGGGCGAACGGTTTTGGTTTAAATGGCACTTTAAAACTAATCAAGGCATCAAAACACTGAGAGCCGAGGAAGCTGCAGTGGCTGATCCTCATGGAGCACAGCAGGATTTAGTGGAAGCTATTGACCGCGGTGATTTCCCGAGCTGGACAGCCAAAATACAGATTATGACGGAGCAACAAGCGCGGGATGCTGAGATCAATCCGTTTGATTTAACCAAAGTATGGCCACATGATGAATTTCCATTGGTTGAAGTCGGTCAACTGGAGCTTAACCGCAATGTAGACAATTATTTTGCTGAAACAGAGCAAGCCGCTTTTGCACCGAGTAACTTTGTACCCGGTATCAGTTCATCACCTGACAAAATGTTGCAGGGACGGCTGATAGCTTATCAGGATGCCCACCGTTATCGGGTTGGCGTGAACTACAATCAGTTACCTGTTAATGCGGCAAAATGTCCGGTTAATCATTATCAGCGTGATGGGGCGATGGCGGGGTTAAGTCCTGCTGGCGGTAATCATCATCAGACGAGTGGGGCTAACTACTTCCCTAATGATCGTGATAATGCGCCTAAGCCAGATACAAGTGTAGCGGAACCTGCTATGCCAGTTGAGGCTGGTGCTTGGTTAGATCGGTTTGATACAGGTCAAGATGATCATTACACGCAGGCGGGTAATTTGTTTCGTATTATGAGTGAGGATCAGAAACAGCAATTAGCAGACAATATTGCTGGTGGTCTTGGACAGTGTGATGCATCTATTCAGCAGCGTATGTTGGCTCAATTTGAAAAAGCTGACCCGGACTATGCTGCCAGAGTAGCAGCTGCACTAAAGGCTTAATCTAGTCTGAAATGAAAGGGGCGTGAAACACGCCCCTTTTCTATTGCTTAGTCTTTTTTACACTACTTAGCTGTTCAAGCCATATGGTTTGTTTTTCTTCTAATGACAAAGCAGCATGGGCTGGGCTGCTGGATGGCAAGCGCTCTGTTGGTATTTTTTGCCATATTTTATCTAATGTTGGCAGAACAGATTTAATATAAATTTGCTCAGCTTTGGCACCATTAAAAAAGACAGAATGAATATTGGGGTGTTGCCGAAAAAAGGCATTAAAGTCATTGGCTTCAATCGAGTCTGATGCAATATTACTATCCAGACTGCCAGGTCTTTCACAGGCTTTTAATACATCCCATACCGCTATGTGTTGGTGGGTGAGTTGTTCGCAGCGTTGTTGATACGGTAATGATGTCGAGATAGCAAACAGACTTTGCATAATTGGCCAGAAGCCATTACGTGGGTGGGCGTAATATTGCTGCTGACGCAATGATTCTGCACCTGGCATGGACCCGAGGATCAGGATTTTTGCAGACGTTGCCGCAATGGGCGGAAAGCTATAACAGCGCGTTAGATTCTCAGACATTATTGATATAGCTGACCTTTATGGCGAATCCAGCCATGAGGGTGTTTGTTGGCAGGATCATGATGCGTCCAGTGAATGACGCCACCTTTGTCATTCCATTCGTATTCACCAAAAATATGTACTTCATCACCCATGTTGAGAGAGTCAATGCGAGGTGCAAGATCGATATTATGAGCAATCAATACCGTGAGTTTATCCGGCAAGGTAATGATAAAACGTTGATGACGACTGCCTTTATTATCATCAGTTAGAATCCGACTTACCGTCCCTTTTACTTCAACTAAAACGTCACTTTTCTGTTGTTGATAAAGTGATGATATCGATGCTGTATCAACTTTATTAACGTTTTGCTGGTGAGGCTGATAATGACTGGCCCCCCAAATTAAAAAACCGAAAGCGATAACCAGCCATAAACGCTGTTTTTGTCGGCTTGCTTTAGACATGCCAAGAACCCTGTTTAGCGATAAATGCGTCAGTATAACGATTTTTATCAATGACAAAGAGCCCACGCTGATAACACTTAAGCATCTGACTATAAGTCTCAAGATGAAATCTAATGGAATACTGAAAATGACGCGCACAATGAAAAAGTCATCAACAATGCCACACAATAACCGTGTATTTTATGGTTGCATTAAATGATAGTAATGACGCGGTATTAATGAATTTATCGATATAGATATTGGTATTTATAATTTCCCGTTATATACCGCGGCGGTTATAATAGCGGGTCCGGTATTTAGAGTTTAGAGAGCTTAAATGTATCAATACGATAAGTATGATCAAACGATGGTTGAGCAACGGGTAGAGCAGTACCGTGATCAAACACGTCGTTTCTTGGCGGGTGAGCTGACTGAAGAACAGTTCCGTCCTTTACGACTGATGAACGGGCTGTATATCCAAATACATGCACCCATGTTACGTGTTGCCATTCCTTATGGACTGATGTCTTCACAACAAGTTCGTAAAATTGCAGACGTTTCACGTCGTTACGATAAAGGGTTTGTGCATTTCACGACGCGCCAGAATTTCCAAATGAACTGGCCGAAGTTAGAGGATGTGCCAGATATTCTTGCTGAACTGGCCACTGTACAAATGCACGCTATTCAAAGTAGTGGTAACTGCATTCGTAATACGACCTCTGATCAGTTTGCAGGTATCAATGCCAATGAAATAGAAGATCCACGCCCGTGGGCTGAAATTATTCGCCAATGGTCAACCTTCCACCCTGAGTTTGCCTATCTACCACGTAAGTTCAAAATTGCCGTTATTGGTTCTGAAGAAGACCGTGCAGCCACTAAATTGCATGATATCGGCTTACATCTGGTTAAAAATCACGAAGGTGAAGTCGGTTTTGAAGTGCTTGTCGGTGGTGGTTTAGGTCGTACGCCAATCATTGGTCAACAAATCAGACCTTTCCTTGAGAAAAAGGATTTGCTCTCCTATCTGGAAGCGATTCTGCGTGTTTATAACCGCCTGGGTCGTCGTGATAACAAATACAAAGCACGTATTAAAATCACGGTTCGTGAGCACGGTATCAATCATATCCGTGAACTGGTTGAAGCTGAATGGGTACAAATTCGTGATCAACTCGTTTTAGATCAAAAAGAAATTGATCGTGTGAAAGCGTATTTCACAGAGCCTGAATACGATGCTGATGCAGCAGCGGATGACAGTTTTGATAAAGCCTTGGCTGAAGATAATGCTTTTGCACGCTGGGCGAAACAGAATACGTTTGCTCATAAACAGCCCGGTTATCGTGCGGTTTATGTATCACTTAAAGCGCCAGGTGTTGCGCCGGGTGATGTGACCTCTGATCAGCTTGACGTCATTGCTGATCTGGCTGATGAGTTCAGCTTAGGTGAAGTGCGTTCAACGCACACTCAAAACCTGGTGTTTGCGGATGTGAAGCAGGCTGATTTATATGCCCTATGGTTAAGACTTGAGGCTGACAACCTGGCTACACCAAATGTGAATACATTAACCGATATTATTTGCTGTCCTGGTCTGGATTATTGTGGTCTGGCTAATGCTAAGTCTATTCCTCTGTCTAAACAGATTGCGGAACGGTTTGGTGATCTTGACTATCTTTATGACTTAGGTGATATCAAGATCAAGTTTTCAGGCTGCATGAACGGTTGTGCTCACCAGAGTGTAGGTCACATCGGTATTCTGGGTGTCGATAAGAAAGGTGAAGAATGGTACCAATTCACACTTGGCGGTAGCTCTGAGGCAGATGCCTCTCTTGGAGAGCGTCTAGGTAAGGCGATACCTAAAGAGGACGTAGTCGACACCGTTGGTCATTTACTGGATGCCTATGTCGATTTACGCCATGAAGATGAGTCATTCCTGGCCACAGTTCGTCGTTTAGGTATTGATCCATTTAAGGAGCGTGTATATGCAGATAATTAAAGATCGTGAAATCATCGAAGATAATTGGACACACCTGGATGATGATTCAGATCTGATTGCAGGCAATATTACCGTTTCTTTAGCCCGGTGGCAGGAACAACATGAAACACTGGTTGAACATGAAGGTGAATTAGGCCTTCGTCTGAGCGGTGATGATCCTCTGGAAGAAGTGGTGCCAGATTTAATTCATTTCTCATTGATCGTTCTGGTGTTTCCAGCATTTACTGATGGGCGTTGTTACTCATTTGCGAGACTGCTACGTGAACGTTATGGCTTTAAAGCTGAGATACGTGCTCAAGGTGATGTGTTATATGACCAGTTGTTCTATATGTCACAGTGTGGAATTAACAGCTTTGAGCTTGCCAATCCCAACCGTATTGACAAAGCCTTGAAGGCTTTTGATGACTTCAGCGAAAGTTACCAGGCAACGGTACTTCGTCCTGAACCACTTTATCGCCGTCGCTAGACACAGGCACACGTCTGTATGGCTGTATATGCAATAGGTGATGTTCAAGGTTGTTACGATGAGTTAGTAAAAATGCTGGATCGAGTTCAGTTCGATCCAGCCCTTGATCAAATTTGGCTGGCTGGTGATTTGGTGAATCGAGGCCCTAAGTCAGCAGAAGTATTAAGGTTAGCAAAGCAGTTAGGTAATAGTTGTATATCCGTATTAGGCAACCACGATCTACATTTACTGGCTAATGCTGCCGGTGTCGTTGAATATCAACATCATTTGGATACGATTGAGCAAGTTCTCTCTGCTCCTGACAGAGAAGAGCTCATTACCTGGTTAAGACAACAACCTTTGTTTTATCACGATCCCATCCTAGATTTCAGTATGGTACATGCAGGAATACCTGCAGAGTGGTCAGTGCAAGAATCACAGCAACGATCCGAAGAAGTCGAAGCGGTTTTAAGCGGGGATAATTGGCGTGATTTCTTTCAGCATATGTATGGTAATAAACCTAAACGATGGACGCCTGAGCTGAAAGGCTGGGATCGACTTCGTTTTATCACCAATTGCTTTACCCGTCTGCGTTACTGCCATGAAGATGGTCGAATTGCACTTAAGTTCAAAGGGGCGCCTGAAGATAAACCATTACACCAACGTCCCTGGTTTGAAATGCCCAATAGAATGACGGCCAACGACAGAGTCGTGTTTGGGCACTGGTCTACTCTGGGCGTTGGTCGTTACGGTAATGTGTTTTCATTGGACAGTGGCGCCGTGTGGGGCGAAACATTGACAGCGGTGCGGATTGATCAAGAACCTTATGAATGGGTAACGGTTGAAGCAGATGCTGGTGGTTTACCTTTTCCAAAAAAGTCAGACAAAAAACGTAAACGCTGGTTGTGAGTTATGGTTCGCCATGATTGACGGAAAATGAGTACAATATATTTCATATTGATTAAATTCAGGCTTGTAAAATAATAGTCATGTCACTATCTACATCGCTGTTTTAACACGGTGTGGGGGAATAACCGCTGGCAGTTGCAATACAGCTATTAGAAATTTGATCGAAAACTGACCGAAACAGTTCAACCTGTTTGGATATAACGGTCTTAAGCAGCCATGGGAGTGATTAAATGGTTAAGTCTATAAAACAAATTGAGGCTGGCAAATAAATGGCCACTGGATTACCCAGAACAAAAGCACGCCGAGCTGCTGTACAAGCGCTCTATCAAGCTCAAGTCAATGGTGAAGCACCACAAAAAGACACACTTGAGTTTGTCACTGCAGAATATGCTGACAAAATTGATAAAAAATATTTTGTGACATTGGTCGACGGCACGATCAAATATCAAAATGAAATTGATGAAGAACTGACACAAGTCATCGACCGTGATTTGGCAAAGATTGATCCGGTAGAAGTCTCCGTGCTTCGTCTCGCCGTATTTGAATTTATTCATCTACCAGAAATACCATACCGTGTCGTGCTGAATGAAGCGGTCGAATTAGCCAAGTCTTTCGGTGGTGAACAAGGTCATAAATACGTCAACGGCGTCTTAGATAAGATGGGCGCTCGATTACGCTCTCATGAGCACCAAGCAGCGAAAGCTGCACGTCAAAAGAAATAAGTCATACTGGGCAGGTGTCGACGATGCTTGCCTGATGATTAAAAGGTTTTCTGTGTGGCTTTAACTGAGTTTTCACTGATACAACAGTTTTTTGCTGATGCAACACAAAAACGTCAAGACGTGATTGTGGATATTGGTGATGATTGTGCTGTGTTGTCATGTCCTGCGGATAGCGATATAGCTATTTCAATTGATACGCTTGTTTCCGGTATTCATTTTTTCCCGGATGTAGATCCTCACACGCTAGGCCATAAATCATTGGCGGTGGGGTTAAGCGATCTGGCCGCCATGGGCGCTACACCAGCCTGGTTTACATTAGCATTAACGATACCTGCACTTGATGAAAAGTGGTTATCAGCCTTTGCGTCAGGCATGGCGGAGTTAGCCGACCAACATAATATTCAGCTTGTTGGCGGTGACACCACAAAAGGTCCGTTGACTATTAGCATTCAAGTGCATGGTCTGGTGAAAAAAGGGGCTCAGCTTCAGCGTAATTATGCTAAATCAGCCGATAAAATCTATGTCACTGGTACGCTTGGTGATGCGGGAGCTGCTTTGCAGAAACGTTTAGCATCATGGCAGCCTGAGGAGTTATCTGAGGAAGATTGGTCTTTTTTAAATAAACGGCTGGAGCAACCCATACCTCAAGTAAACATCTCCCGAGAAATTCAGCCGTTTGTAAATGCTGCCATTGATATTTCTGATGGGGTATTAGCTGATCTTGGCCATATTCTTGAAGCCAGTGGCAAGGGTGCAAGAATTTACCTAGGCAACATACCATTATCACCTAGCCTACAGAAACTGGATAAAGCCGAGGCTTGGCGATTAGCGTTGAGTTCTGGAGATGATTATGAACTTTGTTTTACGGTTCCTGCAGAGCATGTGCAGGCACTTGAAACACTAAATTTAGATATTCAACAGATTGGTGAAATTACGGACGAACAAAAAATTGTTCTCTTAGATGAACAAGGACAACCATCAGTGTTAGATATCACAAGCAAAGGGTATGACCATTTTGTCTAAAGTCACTTTCACACAATTATTAAAAAGACCAACAGCATTTTTAGCGTATGGGTTTGGTTCTGGCTTGGCTCCAAAGGCACCGGGTACCTTTGGTACGCTAGCCGCTATTCCGGTTTTTTACCTGATGCAGCCGTTACCTATTATTAGCTATCTTCTATTGACCGCCTTGCTCTTCGTTCTTGGCGTCTGGTTTTGTCAAAAAACGGTCGACTGGTTACAGCAAGATGATCCTTCTGCCATTGTGTGGGATGAGATCGTGGGATATTTAGTTACCATGCTCGCCGCGCCCAGTGGCTGGTTATGGATTGTATTGGGTTTTGTGCTGTTTCGGCTGTTTGATATTTTGAAACCCTGGCCAGTGAGCCTGGCTGATAAAAAACTACATGGTGGTTTTGGGGTGATGCTAGATGATGTTATCGCCGGGTTATATGCTTTGCTGGTACTTCAGCTGATAGCGTATTTTTTCTAACCCGACGATCATCAATATTGCTGCTTTATAGAATAGAGGCGGCGTCAATCTGGTGGTTTTGTGTACCATGATGAGCGATTTTTAACGCGCCTAGCGTCGAAGCGATTCTGCCTGTCTCTTCCCAGTCTTTTCCATGCAAAATGCCGTGTAATAGACCAGCACGATATGCATCTCCACAACCGGTTGGGTCAACCACTTGGGCAGCTTTTTGGCAGGCAATCTCTATTCGCTTACCTTCAGTATAGATATATGAGCCCTCAGCACCACGTGTGATAATCAATGCTTCAACATGACGAGCGATTTCTTCTTCTGGCAGTCCTGTGCGGTCCATGAATAACTGCGCTTCATAATCATTAAGAGCGATATAACTGGCTTGTTCTGCAAAGGCCATTAATTCATCACCATTAAACATCGGTAAGCCTTGACCTGGATCGAAGATAAATGGGATTCCAGCGGCTTTTAATTGTTCAGCATGTTGGATCATGCCGTCACGACCATCAGGGGCAATAATAGCCAGTTTAATATCTTTTGCTTCACTAATGGGCGTTTCGTGAGCCAAGTTCATCGCGCCTGGGTGGAAGGCTGTAATCTGATTGTCATCCTGGTCAGTTGTGATGAATGCCTGAGCCGTGTAATGACCTTGTTTAACATGGACATGATCACGGTTAATATTTTTCGCATCCATCCATTCTGCATAGGGAGCAAAGTCAGTTCCTACCGTACCCATTGGCACGGGGTTGTCACCAAGTAGTTTCAGGTTATAGGCAATATTACCGGCACAGCCACCAAACTCACGACGTAACTCTGGCACCAGAAAGGCCACATTTAACATGTGCACTTTGTCCGGCAATATGTGGTTTTTAAACTTATCAGGAAAAACCATAATATTGTCGAAAGCGAATGAGCCACAAATAAGCACTGACATAACTTAACTTTCCTTTATTTCTAGATGGGTAGGGTGGGCCTGAATACTGATTTTTCCTTGCATGAATGCTTGCAAGGTATGCCCAATAATTTTATAGCGCCAGCCATGTAATAAAGCACAATCCTGGCCCCGCACCAATGATTCAATATCTTTACGTGTGGCCACTGCAGAAGGGGTGATGGATTGTTCATCACAACTTTTTCTTAATAATGCCATCAACGCATCAATCAGTGCTTCTTGCTGATTACTAAGCGCTGAAGGTCGTTTCAATACAGGCCACTTTTCTTTCGGAATATCTTTTGCTGCGGTGATGACTTTGATGATGGTGTTGCCATACCGGTCTATATCACGCGCTTCTAGGCCACGAATTTTTTTCATTGCCTCGAGCGTCATTGGCGCGAAGCGAGCTAAGTCGAGCATCACATCATCTTTCAAAATCCAGCGACGAGGTAAATCAAGCTCAATGGCCCGTTTCTCACGCCAAGCGCCAAGTTCTTGCAGTATGACAAGTTGCTGACTTTTTAATCTGCCAGCACCTTTCACCCTTAGCCAGCTTTGTTGTGGATCTTCCTGATAGGTTTCTATTGCAGTTAATGCCGCAAAGTCATCACTTAACCACTCCACACGACCTGTTCTGTTAAGTTCATCAAGGAGTTGTAAATAAACTTGTCGAAGATAGCGAACATCATCAGCGGCATACTCGACTTGGGCATCAGAAAGAGGCCGTTGTCGCCAGTCTGTTCTGGCTTGACCTTTATCAAGTTCAACGCCTAGACATTGTTTAACCAAATTGCCATAACCAATTTGATCACCATAGCCGAGAACCGTTGCAGCGAGTTGTGTATCAAACACTTTTGGTGGAAGTGCATTCTGCATCAAGAAAAATAATTCTAAATCCTGTCTTGCCGCATGAAAAACAATGGTCATGTCATCAGAGTAAAACAATGCCATTAACGTTGAGAGGTCTTCAATTGCTAGTGGATCCACACAGGCGATAACATTATGGTTCGCCACTTGGATTAAGCATAGTTGTGGAAAGTAGGTCTTTTCGCGATGGAATTCGGTATCAACGGCAAGCCAGTCACTGTCGGCTAGCTGTTGGCAAAGTGTTTCAAGACCGGCTTGTGTATTTACAAACTGAATTGTCATGCTGTGTCTTTAGAAAAGGAACACAGTATAGCCAGTTTGCTCTTCAATGCATAACCTGACTGGTTGATACCATATCGACAATCGCACTTGTGATAATGTCAGGTTGATGAAGGTGAATATCATGGCCACTCTGAAACGCAAACAGGTGCTGGCTGTGAGGCGTTAACTTCCATAACTCCTGTTGCAGGTGGACCCAGATCTTTTCGCGACTTTCACCATCCTTTTGGCCTTGCCATTCGCTTTGACCGCGACTGATGACAACCAAAGGCACATCTGGCAGATGCTCGAGATGCTTGACTTGTAACGCACTTTGGTAAAGTGAGGAAATTTCGGTTCGTGCTGCATTTATGGCACGTTCTTTCAGCATCGACTGCTCAGCCGTGAGCAGATCACTGGATGGTTTTGGCAGAATGATGATGTTTCTCTTTCGGTCGTAGTTTTGCGGCAATTTAATATTGAGTTGTTCGTATTGGTTTTCATGAGAGGCATCGACAAGCACTATGCCACTAACGTCGTCAGGGTTATTGGCAGCAAATACTCGCATGTTATATCCACCAAATGAATGGCCAACCAGGATAAACGGACCTTGCAGCTTAGCTTTCTTGACCAAGATCTCTAACTCATTAGCGATTCTGACACTAGTGCGAGGCTGAGGGCCTGTATCACTCCAGCCGTAGCCTGCTCTATCGTAAACACAGGTTTGAGTGGTTTTGGCCATGTCGTTTTGAATATCGAACCAGGCAGTTGAGTCGTCTCCCAATCCGGTATCGATAAGAACAGTGGGAACGCCTTTGCCTTTACAGAGCATGTGCAGTTTATATCCACCGACATCATAACGAACACCCGGTGCTTTTGGATATTGACCTGCAGTCGCCATATTAGTCAACAAAGCACTGAGGACGAACACGATGGTTATGAGTTTCACTGGCATCATCAGCTCCGATAATAATCTTATCTGAGCTTAATTTTATCCATGTGAAGTTTACGTGTAAGAAGATGATTGTTCTTGAATTTTCTGGTTAAGCTCAGTCAGATCAAACGGCCAGTATAGTCGTTGCTGATCAGGAAACTCGACAACAGGTATATGCACACCGAACTGGTTGACCAAATTATCATCATCACCAATTTCAACAAGCTTGATGTTGATATCATTTATTTTGGATGTTTCTTCCAGCAGCGCTAAAGCTTGTTCACATAAATGACATCCAGCCGTTGTGTATTGGATGACTATCATTATTTTTCTAATAGACGAGGTATCAGGTCGATAAAGTTACATGGTCTATGGCTGGCATTTAACTGATCGTGGAGAATCTCATCCCAGCCTGTTATGCAGGCCCCTTTGGAGCCAGGCAGGCAAAAAATAAATTTCCCATTAGCTAAACCGGCAATAGCTCGACTCTGTACTGTAGATGTTTTGATAACATCATACGAACGTGCACGAAATAATTCACCAAAGCCTTTAATCTCTTTATCAAACAAAACTTTCACGGCCTCTGGCGTACCATCTCGTCCTGTAAGGCCGGTGCCGCCTGTCGTGATGATGGCGTCGATATCATCATTAACTAACCACTGCGAAATAACAGCTCTTATGCGATAAGTATCATCGGCCACGATATCTCTGTAGCTGACATTGTGGCCATCGGCAGTGGCCTTATCTTGCAACACGTCACCAGAGGCATCATTGTCTTTCGTTCGTGTATCGGATATTGTCAAAATAGCGATATTGATAGGAATAAATTCAGTACCCATTTGCTACCTGTAAAGATTGAAACTATCGGAACAAGTATAATCAGCAACCGGTCTACGGTCTAGAAATCCATAAAATTCTCTAGGAGAAAATGAGATGAAAAAAATTGTATTGGCCTCACTCATAGCGGCAACTCTCAGTGGTTGTGCTGCCAATGACCCTAATCAAAAAACAAAAACAGGTGCCGCTGTAGGTGCTGCCGCAGGTGCATTATTAGGCTATGCGGTAGATGACGGTACAGGTGGCGTGCTGGCAGGTGCTGCCGTGGGTGCATTAGCTGGTGGAGGTGTGGGTTATTACATGGATAAACAGCAGAAGGAAATGGAAGCAGCATTAGCTGATGAGCAAGCTCGCAATGAGTTGAAAATTCAGCAATTAGAAAACGAAACCCTCAAAATTGATATTTCTAGCGAAGTCTCATTTGATTTTGACAGTGCATCATTGAAGTCAGCATTTACGCCGACATTGAATAAAGTGGCGGACATCTTACAGCGATATCCGAATACCATTATTCATGTCGTAGGCCATACAGACAGCGTCGGTTCAGAAAGTTACAATATGAAACTATCAGAGCGAAGAGCGCAGTCTGTTGTTGATTATTTATCAGCGGAAGGCGTGTCTTCCGATCGTTTATTTGCTATCGGCAAGGGCGAAAGTGAGCCGCGAGCAACAAATGACACGGAAGCTGGACGGCAATTAAATCGTCGTGTTGAACTATTCGTTAAACCCGTTATTGAAGGACAAGAGTCTGAAGCCTATCAAACGCCGTAAAAATAAAACGGCACATCACGCCCCGATTGATCCGGATATCATTTTTGGCCTGCATGCTGTGCAGGCCGCACTTGACGTGCCTGTCAGCCGAGTTAAGGAAATATGGCTTGCTGCCGAACGTCACGATAGTCGTGTTGAGAATGTTCTGAATGCTGCGCAGGAGCAGGGGGTCGTTGTTCATCATTCTGAACGTGAAACACTCGAAAAACTGGCACCGGATGTGCAGCATCAGGGCTGCGTGGCGAAGTGTCGACCTTTAGACAGTCTCGATGAAAAAGGGTTATTCGACTTACTCGACAATCTCGATGAACCACCATTGTTGCTGATTCTTGATGGTGTGCAAGACCCGCATAATCTCGGTGCCTGTCTGCGCACAGCCGAAGCCTCGGGTGCGCACGCAGTTATTGCCCCTAAAGATCGTGCATCAGGCTTAACAGCAACAGCGATAAAAATTTCCAGTGGGTCCGCTGAGCGCTTACCTTTTGTTCAGGTCACCAATATTGCGCGGTTGATGCAAGAGCTTCAGCAAAGAGGTGTGTGGCTAATAGGGACTTCAGGGGAGAGTGAAACCAGTCTTTATCAAACCAAACTGACAGGACCTCTGGCCATTGTGCTTGGCGCAGAAGGTAAGGGGATTCGACGCCTAACTCGTGAAAACTGCGATGAGGTCGTCTTTATTCCTATGCAGGGAGAAGCGGAAAGTCTTAATGTTTCAGTGGCGGCTGGAGTATGTTTATTCGAAGCATTTCGTCAACGTCAATGAATGTCTGAGTGGAAATGTAAGGCAGTCCGTAATTTTGCGACGTTAACAGGCTTATGAAGTAGAGCCATTCCACTGTCTTTTGCTGCTTTAATACGAGCTGGTGCTGTATCACCTGTAATTAACAATGCGGGTATGTCATTACCCGATTTCTTACGAAGTGCCTCTATGGCAGTAATGCCATCAGTTCCTTCTAAACTGAAGTCAGAAATAATAATGTCGATCTTCGTAGCAGCGATAATTTTTAATGCTTGCTCTAGTCCGCTTGCAGTCGAAACGGAATAGTGCCAATTTTCCAGAATAGTTTTAGTGCCTTCAAGAACCAGTGGATCATCATCTACAACAAGAATATGTGCGTTCTTTTGAGTTAGAAGCGGTTTACCTTCTTTTTCTTCAACTAAGGAATAAACGTTATTGTGATTATTTTGTTCTATGCATAATCTGAATACGCTACCCTTACCCTGCCGTGATTTGACGTTCAGCTGATGACCTAATAACAAAGCCTGTCTTTTAACAATTGCCAGACCTAACCCTAGTCCTTGACGGCGGTCTCTTTGCATATTATTTATTTGATAAAACTCTTCGAAGATGAATTCTTGATTGACTGGTGAAATACCATCTCCAGTATCAATGACTTCAAGCCATAACTCATGATTTTTCCGACTTCGACAACTGACTAGTATGCCGCCTTCTGATGTGTATTTAATGGCGTTATCGATTAAGTTGCGTAGTATATTTTCCAGTAAAACGGGATCGCTCATAACAAAGGGGGCAGAATGACACCTGAGCCTGAGATCGAGCTTTTTTTTCTCAGCAAGAGGGAGGAAGTTTCTGTAGAGGCGGTTCAACAAGTCCGACATATCAACAGAAGTGAGCTTTGGTGTAACGATTCCTGCATCTAACTTACTTATATCGAGCAATGAAGAGAGTAATTGGCTGAGTGCTTCAACAGACTCTCTCATGAAGCTCAATAATTTATTGGATTTATCGGTGAGAGGTTCTTGAGAAAGAGCATCTGTAAATAAATTCAAGGCATGCACTGGCTGGCGTAAATCATGGCTGGCAGAGGCGAGAAATCGAGTTTTACGAGCGTTGGCTTGTTCTGCTTTTTCTTTACTTATGGTGAGTTGATGTAGCAACTCTGTATTTTCAAACCGAAGCTGTATGCTGTTGAGAACTGATTCACTTGAACGCTTGCCCATACCAATGCTCATTAGCAAGTACGCAAAAATCGCAAAGGAAAGTAGCTGATAACCACTATCAGATTGTAGAAAAAGGGAGAGAGAGGCCATTCCCAGTGCTGGAATCATCAGCGCGTAGTAACTTTCCAACCAATGAGATGTGACAAATATTGAACCTGAGGTGAGTCCTATGATGATAGTGAACAGCAGCAATTGCAGTGGCAGAGAGTCTGGGACAAATAATAAAAAAGCAGCAGAACCATAAACTACACCAGTGAGTAGGGAGGTATAAGTGAAGTATCGCCCCCATATAAAAACCTGCTTTGTGTCTGGAGTGAGCTTATGAAAACGATAGTTTAACCAGAATCGCAAAACGATCACCAACAAGGCAATAGATAACCAGCTAACAACAATGACATGATCAATGTAGCCCCATACAGACCATGCAATGACACAAGGCAATATAGCTAAGCCGGGTATTAAAGAGTTGAGATTTCGATATAAAAAACGAATGCCTTCTGCTCTGGTTGCCTGACTGAAAGCTGGGGTGGCTACTTTGGGAGACTTCGTCATTATTGAAATTTAAACAGATTAAGTGCCCGTGCAGTATGTATGAGTTCTGTCCGGCTGTTTGTGTCAAGTCTTTGAAATAAGACCTTTACATAATCACTGACGGTGTGGCTACTGATGCCAAGGATGGTGCTGATTTCTTTGTTTGAGAATCCTTTGTCAATCAATTGAAGCGTTTCATATAACCGTGGTGAGAGTCGGATTTGTTGACCATTGATATTAAGGATGACACTTTGATTTTCAGATGAGATAAATTTATCCCACTGTTCGGGAATATACTTATCGCCATTTTGAATCGTTTTAATGGCTTCTAGAAGATCATCACTAGAAGCTGTTTTGGGTAAGTAACCCATGGCACCATGCTCGAAAACGAGTTTGATGTCTGAACTATGTTCTGATGCAGAAACAATCAGAACAGGAATAGTTAATCTATTAGTCTTCAGATAATCTAAGACAGCGACGGCTCCACCGTTTGGCATCCGCAGATCGAGTAGAATCATATCCAAATCCTGATTTAACTCATCTAAATTTTCTATGTGATTGACCGACAGAACTTCTGCATTCGGTAAAAGCTGTGGGAATATAGCTTTCAAACCCTCGATGTAGAGCTGATGATCATCGATGATGAGTATTTTGATATCCATCTGCTATCACTCGATTCTCCATGAAGTAATGTAGTAGTAAACTACATTGTATGTCTGAACAGCAAGAATAACGTGCCGTAATACTCTACGGCACGTCAAGTTCTAGAGTTATTTATCTTGGTTGATAAATTTACGGCGTAAGCCAAATAATCCGAATAATGCAGATGAAAATAACCAGATTGCTGCTGGAACGGGCACTGCAGAAATATTACCAAGTGCAATTACGTCAGTTGTATTAAACGAAAATAATCCCGTAGCCATGGCATCTGAACTACTGCCTGATAATGCAAAAGCGGTCATTTCGCCCCATAGGTAAAATGTATCCATTGGCTCAAGAACTAAAGATAGTGTCATATCCAGATATTGATCGCCTGACACGTCAAAAATGCTGTCACTATCTAAGTCAAACGTACCAGAAAAACCTTCAAGAAGAATATCGTCCATATAAGCGTAATTGAAGCCATCTTCAAGCGAATACGTGTCTGTATATTCGTCGACTGCGATAAGTGCTGCAGCACCATAAAGTCCAGCACCTTCTCCTGACATTACACTATGAAAAGAGGCATTCGCTTCCAGTGTCATGGTTGAATCTCCCGTGTATTGGTACATTTGGAGACCTTGAGCGTATCCTCTGCTGGAAGCACCAGAAGGAGCTTGTGCGTAGGCTTTTAGAATAGGCGCCCCTGCTGTGCCGGATAATGATGCCGAGCCTTTTGCATCACCGTCAGTTGTTGTGTACGCGGCAGATGTTGTGTTTACACCACCATCACTGTTGTAAACATAACCGCCGCCACTACAAAATCCAGTATTACAACCGGAGGCTTTTTGAGAAGTTGATACAAAGGCCCCATGGGTAAATGACGTTGCAGATGCTGCGTGAGAGATATTCATCACCGTTGCAAGAGCAAAACAGACAGTAGAAAATATAACTTTTTTCATAAAACAGTCCTTTTTGTTTAAATATTTAGATGCTGCTGTTATTGTTTAAGTCGTGTCGTTGACATGCCTTATTTCAATTAGCCAATGTATTATTCTGCTCTCTATCAAAAGTCAGTACCCCTGAGATTAGGGGGCCTTGTATATGGGGGTGTTCATTGTTGAAAAAACAAGTATAATTCCCGGTTACCTTTTGAATTGAAATCAAGGGTAAACTCCTTGCTTTGTGGCACAGACCATAAAGCTGTTTAAACCGTGAGGAGCTCAAATGAGACATTACGAAATTGTGTTTCTGGTCCACCCTGATCAGAGTGAACAAGTGCCTGGCATGATCGAGCGCTATACCCAAACACTGACAAGCGAAGGTGGTCAAGTCCATCGTTTAGAAGATTGGGGTCGCCGTCAACTTGCTTATCCAATCAATAAAGTACACAAAGCGCATTATGTTCTTATGAATGTTGAATGTGGTGTTGAGCAACTGAATGAAGTGACAACTGCATTCCGTTTCAACGACGCTGTTATTCGTCATCTTGTTGTCAACATGGAAGAAGCCGTAACTGAAGCTTCACCTATGATGCAAAAAGAAGACGAGAAAAAATCAGCTTAATACTGCTGCAGACTTTTAGGAGAATTTATAATGGCACGTTTTTTTAGACGTAGAAAATTTTGTCGCTTTACTGCCGAAGGCATTAAACAAATCGATTATAAAGATGTAAATTTGTTAAAAAACTACATCACTGAAACCGGAAAAATCGTACCAAGCCGTATCACAGGTACTAAAGCACGCTACCAGCGTCAGCTTTCAACTTGTGTGAAGCGTGCGCGTTTCCTAGCATTGTTGCCATACTGCGACATGCATAAATAATTGTCTTGATCTAAGTAACTAAACATATCAGCTATGCTGTTTAAAGCTATTGCCTCCTATGCCATGCAAGGCCGCTGGAAAGCGGCGGCAACGACAGCGGTATTGTCTGCGTTAGCGATTATCTTTCCTCCTCTGAATTATTTGTCGAGTGGGGTGATTTCGTTAACAACACTGAGAATGGGCCCACGCGAAGGTGTGAGGGTCATCTTGGCAACACTAGTTGTGTTTGCTCTTTTGGCTGGATTTTTGGTCGGGCAATTATGGGTTGCAGGTTTAGTCTTGCTGACCAGCTGGTTACCTGTTTATCTGGTAACACTGGTTCTGGGTTACACACGTTCATTTGCGCTGTCACTGTTGACGGCAAGTGGACTGGGCATTTTAGTTGTACTATTGATGCATGTGCTTATCCCTGATACCGCCTCATGGTGGCAGCAAATGTTGAGGCCATTTATTGACAATTTAAGTCAACAGCCCAGCTGGCAATTAAATGCTGCGCAGACTGAACAAGTAAGCATACGGTTATCGGGGTTGATGACGGGATTAGTCGCGGCAGGCGTCTGTCTGAATGCAATTTTAGGCATTATTATCGGTCGGGCTTGGCAGTCTCAGCTCTATAATCCAGGTGCCTTTGGCACAGAGTTTAAACAGTTGCGCTTAGGCAAAGCACCTGCTGTTTTTACAGCAGTACTCATGGCTTTGGCATTAACTACTTTTGGTCGTTATGTGCCTTGGCTAATGGATTGCTTGCCTGTGATGCTGGTGGTGTTTGGTATCCAGGGATTGGCTATCGTGCATGCTATTGTGACGATAAAACAAAAAAGTAAAGCGTGGTTGATTACAATCTATGTTTTGCTTGTGATTATGTTGCCACAAATGGTAATGATACTAGCCAGTCTTGGTGTAATAGATCAGTGGTTTAATTTACGTGCTCGCTCTGAAAAGAGTGGTACGGGTATTTGAATAAGCAATCATCTGATTGCGTATGAGGGTAGAACGATGCAAGTTATATTGCTAGAAAAAGTTCAAAAGCTTGGTAATCTGGGCGATGAAGTGAGTGTTAAGTCTGGTTTCGGACGTAACTTCTTAGTACCTAAAGGTAAAGCGTTACCTGCAACTAAGCAAAACAGAGAAAAGTTTGAAGCACGTCGTGCAGATCTCGAAGCAGCAGCAGCAAAAGTATTAGCTGAAGCTGAAGCGCGTAAAGCAAAATTAGTGGCTGCCGGTTCTCTGGATATCATGGCTAACGCTGGTGTTGAGGGTAAATTATTCGGTTCAATTACCGCTACAGATATTGCTGATGCATTAAATGCTGCTGGTGCGGATATTGACCGTAATGAAGTTCGTTTACCGACAGGTCCATTACGTCATACAGGCGAATACAATATTGACATTCAATTGCATGCAGATGTGGTTGAAGTGGTTAAAGTCAATGTAAGCTCAGAAGCTGAACTGCAAGCAAAAGCAGAAGCGGAAGAAGCGAAAAAAGCAAGAGAAGCAGCTTTGGAAGAAGCTGAAGCGATTGCTAAAGCTCAAGAAGAAGCGTAATAAAAAGTATGGAGGCTGAGCTTGCTGCCTAGCCTCCATTTTTTATTGTCATCATCTCGTTTATGAGAATTGTTTCTTAGTTAATTAGAGGCTATTAACACTGTGGAAGACTTAAATTATTTTGATTCATTTAAGGATTCTGCCACAGAAGCACTGAAAGTGCCGCCTCATTCAATCGAAGCTGAGCAGTCAGTGCTTGGCGGATTAATGCTCGATAACTCTGCCTGGGAACAAGTGGCGGATCTTCTTGTTGAGCAAGATTTCTATCGTCATGACCATCAGTTAATCTACCGGGCAATTGCACAGTTAATGGAGCAGTCACAACCGGTTGATGTGATTACACTGGCTGAGTGGCATGATAAACGTGGTGAGCTAGATCAGGTCGGTGAACTCGCTTACCTTGGCATGCTGGCTCGTAATACCCCAAGTGCTGCCAATATTGCCGCGTATGCTGAAATCGTTCGCGAACGTGCAATCCTTCGTCAATTAATCAAAGTCGGTAACAGCATTGCCAATATGGCGTTTAAGCCTGAAGGCATGAGCAAAGAAGACATGCTCGATATTGCTGAGCGTCACGTGTTTGAAATTGCCGAAAAAGGGGCGAAACGTGGTGGTGGCTTTATTCAGGTAAAAGATGTACTGAGTAAGGTAGTCGACAGAATCGATAGCCTGTTTGAGCAAGATAGTGCGATCACAGGCCTTCCGACCGGCTTCATTGATTTTGATGAGCAAACCTCAGGTTTGCAACCGGCGGATTTGGTGATTGTGGCCGGCCGTCCATCGATGGGTAAAACTACCTTCGCCATGAATATTGCCGAAAACGGCGCTATACACAGTAAACAGCCAGTAGCGGTGTTCAGTATGGAGATGCCTGCCGATGCGCTGGCGATGCGTATGTTGTCCTCCTTAGGCAGAATTGATCAGCATCGCCTACGTACTGGTAAATTAAATGATGATGATTGGCCGCGCTTAACCTCAGCCATAGCCTTACTTAACGAAGCTCCTTTATTTATTGATGATACGCCAGCGCTAAGCCCAACTGAGTTACGTGCCCGTGCCAGACGTCTCAAACGTGAGCATGGTTTGAGTCTAATCGTGATTGACTATCTGCAATTAATGCAGGGTAATGCTGGTAAAGCGACTGAAAACAGGGCAACAGAGATTTCTGAAATATCACGGTCTTTGAAAGCCTTAGGTAAAGAGCTTGAAGTACCGGTAATTGCTTTATCACAGTTGAACCGAAGCCTGGAACAACGTCCGAATAAACGTCCAGTCATGTCGGATTTACGTGAGTCGGGTGCGATCGAGCAGGATGCCGATCTTATTGTCTTTATTTATCGTGATGAAGTTTACAATTCAGATTCGCCTGATAAAGGTAAGGCCGAAATTATTATTGGTAAACAGCGTAATGGCCCAATCGGTACCGTGGCGCTGACATTCCAGGGCAAATACACGCGCTTTGAGAATTTTGCCCCAAGTTACTACGATGATCAGGATAATTACCCGAGCTACGGCGAGGAGTAGCATTGACTTTCCCCACGGCAACTATTTCTGTTCCAGCTTTACAGCATAACCTTGCACGCGTGAAGCAATCGGCTGCAAACAGTAAGGTGATGTCTGTTATCAAAGCTGATGCGTATGGACATGGCGTGATCACTGTAGCAGAAGCGCTCAAGCAGAGTGATGCGTTTGCTGTTGCCAGACTGTCAGAGGCTGTATCACTTCGACAGCAAGGTGTGACACTTCCCATTGTTATTCTTGAAGGTGTGAATACGGCTGATGATTTTCAGCTTGCAGCACAACTAAGTTTATCGCCAGTGATACATTTAAGCTTCCAAGTCGATGTATTGAACTCTATAACATTGAGTCAGCCATTAAAATTTAACTGGATTATGGTTGATAGTGGTATGCATCGTCTTGGTATTCGACCCGAACAGGTTGAGGCAATCATCAGTGGTTTACATGCGTCAGGCAATATGAACCATGAGCTCGGCTTGATGAGTCATTTTGCAAACTCTGATCTTGTTGGTGACATCCGTAATCAACATCAACTTGAACACATGCTCAGTCTGAAAGAAAAAACGGGCTTGCCAGTGTGTTTGTCTAATTCTGCTGCAGTGTTAGCTTATCCCGAGTCACACTTGGACTGGGTTCGTCCCGGTCTAATGTTGTATGGTATTTCTCCATTTGCAGAAACGACGTCTGCTGAACATGGCTTACTGCCAGTGATGCATTTAACCACACGGTTGATTTCAACTTATGACCTCAATACAGGTGAACAGATTGGTTATGGTGGCGACTGGACTGCGAAGCAACCTTCCCGCATTGGTGTCGCCAGTATTGGATATGGTGATGGTTATAGTCGCCATTTGTCTAACCAGTCTGAAGTGGTGATTCAAGGTCAACGCTGTCCGGTGATTGGACGTATTTCCATGGATACGATTTGTATCAATCTGACGGATTGTATTCAGGCAAATGTCGGTGATGAAGTGTTGTTATGGGGACGTTCAGAGTTGATGGTGGAAGAGATTGCCAACTATGCTGGCACCATTCCTTATGAACTGGTCACTGTCTTGAGTAAACGCGTTAACAGGGATGTGAAAGATGGCTAAAGTAAAAAAGGTCTATGTTTGCAAAGAGTGTGGCGCACAAACACCCCAATGGGCGGGACGATGCTCTGACTGTGGGGCATGGAATAGTCTGGAAGAAGAGATTTATTCCAGTGCGTCTTCAACCGCACAAGCGACAATCAGTAAGCATACAGGCTATGCTGGTGAGCAAAAAAGTGAAGTGCAGGCGCTGGGAGACGTCACATCAGAACAGGCTGTACGTTGGACTACAGGTTTACCAGAACTTGATCGTGTTCTCGGCGGTGGTTTAGTCACCGGTTCGGTCGTCTTAATTGGTGGTGATCCAGGGATTGGTAAGTCGACACTATTATTGCAAGCCATGGCGACGATGGCTGACAGCAGTGGTATCAGTCCTCTCTATATCAGTGGCGAAGAATCCCTACAGCAAATCAGGCTACGTGCTGAGCGTTTACAGTTAGAGCAGGCACCGGTCGATCTATTAGCTGAAACTCATGCAGAGCAGATGATTCAGGTAGCTAAAAACCGTAAACCTCAGGTGATGGTGATTGATTCTATTCAAACCGTGTTCACCGAGTTATTACAGTCGGCACCTGGAACTGTGGCACAGGTGCGTGAAAGTGCTGCACAGCTGGTTCGATTTGCGAAATCTAGCGGTACGACAATGATTCTCGTTGGTCACGTGACAAAACAAGGTGCATTAGCCGGACCTCGGGTACTTGAGCACATGGTCGACACGGTACTGTATTTTGAGGGGGACACCTCAACGCGATTTCGAATTCTCCGTGCCGTAAAAAATCGTTTTGGTGCAGTCAATGAGCTCGGTGTATTTGGTATGACGGAACTGGGACTCAAAGAAGTGAGTAACCCGTCGGCCATTTTCCTGTCTCGGGGTGAGGAGTCGGTACCAGGCAGTATTGTCACAGTGATACGAGAAGGTAGTCGGCCAATGCTCGTTGAGGTACAAGCCTTAGTAGATAGCAGTCCGCTTGGAAATCCGAGGCGGGTGACAGTAGGCCTTGAGCAAAATCGCTTAGCCATGTTGTTGGCTATTTTGCATCGGCATGGTGGCATTACTTGTCATGATCAGGATGTGTTTATTAATGTTGTTGGTGGCGTGAAACTGAGTGAAACAGGCGCAGATTTAGCGGTCTTAGCTGCCATCATTTCTAGCTTAAGAAACAAGCCTTTACCGAGAGACTGGGTATTATTTGGTGAGGTTGGCCTGACGGGGGAGATTCGTCCAGTGCAAGCTGGTGAAGAACGTATCAAAGATGCGAATAAGCACGGTTTTACTCATGCTGTTGTTCCCGCAGCCAATGCACCAAGAAAAGGCTTAAAAGGAATGAAAGTCCATGCAGTCAAGCATCTTTCAGAAGTGATTAGTGTTCTTCGGGATATGACGTCTTAATGTTCATCTATCAAGGCTGATAATTCACGATGCAGGATGGCTTCATCACCCAGATTGAGCTCTATCAAACGTTTCAAATGAGTAATGCTATCCAAACCAATATGTTCACAATCAAAGCCGATCTGCTCATCATCAATATGGGCAACAACGGTCTCCATTTCGATAATGACTTGTGCGTTATCCAGCAGTAAATCCAAACGACATTTATCACCAATTGCAGATTGCCACTGTCCTGGTTTATGAACTAAAAGACCTTTTAATGAAATATCAATGATTTGGCAATTAAGAAACAAATCACCATTTTCGGTATTGATATGGGCGACAGCATCAAATGGTATACGGCTGAATCGGCGTCTATCCTGAGCGGTTGAATCGGTCATAACTACCCCCTTATTTATAAACTGATACTATCATTGTTTTTGTAAGAGGAATACTCCATGCTTTGGGTAAAGGCACTTCATATTATTTTTGTGGTGACATGGTTTTCGGCAATGTTCTATTTGCCACGTTTGTTTGTGTACCATGCAATGACAGAGGATCAAGCTGGCAAAGACCGCTTTAAGATTATGGAGCGAAAACTTTACCGTGGCATCATGACGCCCAGCGCACTTTTGACTCTCATATTTGGTATCTGGCTTGTCAGTTATTATCCACTCGACCAAATAGCATCAATGGGCTGGTTGCATGCCAAACTGACTTTGGTATTACTGCTATTTGCTTATCATGGAATCTGTGGCTCAATGGTGAGAAAGTTTGCTGCAGATAAAAATGAGCGTAGCCATACCTATTACCGCTGGTTTAATGAGCTACCTGTTCTAGCATTGATCGCTATTGTCATTCTGGTTGTGGTTAAACCATTCTGATAAAAAAAGGGCTCGTAAAGAGCCCTTTTTTTGACTGCTCGAATCAGTTTAATCTGTGTATTCAAATATCTTAACCACACGTTGAACACCAGCAGAGTTTCTTACAATATTCACTGCTTGGTCTGCTTCAGCATGGCTAACCATTCCCATCAGATAAACTACGCCGCGTTCCGTCACAACTTTAACGTGGAAAGGATCGGTGTTTTCATCAGTGGTCATTTTCGCTTTGATTTTTGATGTAATCCAGGCATCACTGCTACGTGATGGTAAGGCGCTTGGCGCAGCAATCGCCAATTCGTTATGAATGCGTCTTACTTTTGGAATCGCTTTCACTTCTGCCGTCACTTTTTGCTTCAATGATTCGCTCGGGGTTTCGCCCGTCAACAGAACAACACCATTGTAGCTGGTCACATTTATATGACTCTGATTGTATATTTCTTTGTTGTTATAAATGGCGTAAGACGCTTTAAATTCGATGCCTTGATCATCAATTACACTCCCCGTAGTGCGGCGATCATACGCAACCGATGCGCCTGTAGCCGCACCTGTTGCCACGACGGGTACACAGGCTTGAAGAAACAACGTAGCGGCAGGTATGACTAAGCCTAACCAAGCTGCTTTTTTGAGTTTGTTCATAATGATTTTCCTTGTAATAACCTTGTACTTATATCGTTATAAGTTAATTAAGTTGAAAAGCGTTCTTTACCCATTCAATCTGTAAAGAGGAGTCAGCAGGCCTTACGGCAACAACATCAAATCTAAACTGCTCTGCAGATGAGGCTGTTGTTTGGATGTAATGTTGGGCTGTTAGGATAATTTTTGCCTGCTTTTGCCTGTTCACGCTCTCCAGTGCTGAACCAAAACGTGCATTTTTTCGAAATCGAACCTCGACAAAAACCAAGGTATTCTTTTCTTTCATAATTAAATCGATTTCACCTCCACGGCATTGGTAGTTTTGTTCGATTAAACGCAACCCCTGCTTTTGTAGATACCGTGAAACCTGTTGTTCTATTTGTTGGCCTTTATCCCTGGCAAACATAATTATTTAATAAGCTTTAGCTCACCTTGTTCAAATTTTCCCCACCGCATTTTGCGCGTGACGTGTCCTAGTGCATTGATGGATAAGCTACCAGTAGCGCCTTCCATCGAACTTGTTGGATCACGGCTCAGCTTATTGAGTTGAGGTATCAATTTGTACGCATCAACGCCAAGAGCATAGAGTCGTATTGCGCTGGTAAAGTTCTCTGGCGACTGATTTTTCAATGATTGGTAAACCGGATCTTCACTCGCTAACTCCTCAAATACCCAAGGAATATCACTGATGACCAAATCATTTAAATCAATATTTTGTTGTGGATCGGCCTGACCACTGTACACATGTGAGGTCGCCAATAGTGCTAATTGACCAGAGCGGTGATATTTGAGCTGAGGTACTAACTGTCGAGCCTTGAGTGGGCGTGCGACTAAAAATAAAAAATCCACACCTTCACGTCGACGTGGTTCAAAGTCGAGTGAGCGACCCAGCGTGCCCTGAAGGGATTTATAACGCTGCTCGCTCTCATTCAAGCCCATCAGAGGAATGAGTGTATCCCTGAAATCATTTTCAGCCTCATTGTAGTTCGAGACGATCAATGTACTGCCTCCTTCTTTACGCCATTGCGTAGTGAAGGCTGAGGTAATGCGTTGTCCCCAATCATTGGATGGGGCGAGCACGATGCTGCGTTTGTAACCTAATTGTTTCGCGTAAGTGGCGACAGCGACGGCTTCATCTTCTGGTGCCAGGCCAAACTGATACAGATTTTGGTAGGTCTGATCATCATCTGTGCGGTTTAAAGCCAGCACCGGAACGCTCAGGTCTGGGTGGGTGGCTAATGTTTCTACTGATGATTTTTGTAAAGGTCCAATGACGACACTGGCGCCTTCAGCTACGGCGGCGTCATATTGAGTTAGCACATTATTTTGCCCGCTGATGGCATCAGTCTCGATGTCGTAGAAATGTAACTTTGCTGTTGAGCCGCTGACATATTGTGCCGCAATAATGGCATCCTTGATAATTTTTGCAGCCTCAACAAATGGACCGGAATGGGGTAATAAAACAGCAATATTATTGATGTCTTTTGGAATATGCGTGCCAGAGGCTAATGTTTTTTGGTAAAGCGCAGGATCGGCTGGATGGTTGGGGTAACTTCTTTTCCAGTCTTCGAGTGCGACAGCCAGCACTTCCGGGTTATCCTGGTATGCTTTTATATTATAGGCCAGTGCAAACCAACCACTATCTTCAGCGGGTGGATAGCCGGGATTGAATAGGTCAAGGGCTTGCGGTGTCATTTGCATTAATGCCTGCCATAAAGCTTCCCGATTGTTCTTTAACGCGTCGGCATCCGTCAGGATTTTTTCCAGTTTCAGATGTGTATTGGCTTTTTCTAACCAGTTTCCGGTCAGAGTATAAGCATCAGCCTGGAGCTTAAGCACACTTTTCAGGTTCTGAGCGGCTAAGTCTTTTTCCTGAACATTGCTGAGTGCTTTTAGGGCTCGCTCGCCATCACTGTTAAAGAGAGCAATATTGGCACCCAGAATTGCTGCTTCATAGCGTCGAGATGGGTGGAGTAAGCTAAGTTTGATCTGTTCAAGTGCTTGTTGGCTTTGCTCAACTTGTCCAGACTGCCAATACATTTGAGCCGCTTTCAATTGGTAGGCCGCTTGTTCTGCGCCATCATTTTTTAGAGCAAGTTGAGCGTATTCCTCGGCCGCTTCCCGGTATTGTCCCGAAAGTTCTGAAGCGAGCGTTTCAATTTGTGCGGGCTTTGTCATGCTGATAGGTGATTGCACTGGCTGACAAGCCGTCAAGCTCAGGAGGATAATGGCGGATAACCAGAAGCTGCGTTTCAGGGACATAAGGTCATTCTATAATTTAGTCATAGGAGGCATCATCTTACCTGTTCGCGTATATTACGACCACACTGTATTTAAGATTAAGGAAACACTGTGAGCGAGAGCCAAGCAGGTCAATTATTCATTGTCGCTACACCTATCGGTAATTTAAACGATTTTTCAGCAAGAGCGATTGAGGTATTGAAAAGCGTTGATGTCATTGCTGCTGAAGATACACGGCATAGCAAATATCTGTTGCAACATTATGCCATCCAAACACCCAGTATATCCTTGCATGAGCATAATGAGCAGCAACGCAGTGATGCTCTCTGTCAACGGTTACTAGGAGGTGAGTCTGTCGCCTTAATCAGTGACGCGGGAACACCGTTAATCAGTGACCCTGGCTATCGCTTGGTGACGACGGTAAGAGAAGCGGGAATTCGCGTTACTCCCATTCCTGGATGTTGTGCCTTAATTACGGCCTTGTCTGCGTCAGGACTTGCTTCTGACCGGTTCAGCTTTGAAGGATTTTTGCCTGCTAAATCGTCAGCTCGTAAACAATTTATGGAATCGCTTAAGTCCGATACAAGGACCTTAATATTCTATGAAAGTCCTCGTCGTCTGGTGTCAGCACTAGAGGAAGCGGTGCTTATTTTTGGTGAACAACGACGCGCTTGTCTGGCACGGGAGTTAACGAAACTTCACGAGACTATTGAAACGCGATCGTTAACCGAGCTTCTGGCATGGGTAAAAGCGGATGATAACCAGCAGCGTGGTGAGTGTGTTTTATTAATAGAGGGCAGTCAGAGTGAGACCACGGCAGATGAGCAAGAGATCAGTCGACTACTGCAAATTCTGTTGACTGAGCTCCCGGTTAAAAAAGCGGCAGCGATGGTGGCTAACATCACTGGTGGCAGTAAAAATGAAGCCTATCAGCTGGCGTTGAAATTACAGCAGAAAACTTAGCCTTTAGGTAGAATAGCGCACTGAGACGACTTGGCAATCGCACTGATAGTGATATCGGTGAGGAAAGTCCGGGCTCCAAAGGGTAAGGTGCCAGGTAACACCTGGGGGGCGCGAGCC
>NZ_DBNG01000002.1:55225-221386 GCF_002299105.1 Methylophaga sp. UBA678 | reverse complement strand
ATTCATCCTTATGGTTTTGTTATCGCTGGTGCAGATATTCGCCATGTGCCGCTTACCCCGGATGTAGACTTTTTTGCGGAGTTAGAAAAGTCGGTCAAAGATTCATGGCCTAAACCTAAAATGCTGGTGCTTAACTTTCCCGGTAATCCCACTACTCAATGCGTGGATTTGGACTTTTTCCAGAAGGTTGTGGATTTTGCTCGCGAGCATAAAATCTGGGTGGTGCATGATTTAGCGTATGGTGAAATCGTGTTCGATGGTTATAAAGCACCTTCCATCTTACAAATACCAGGCGCGAAAGAAGTGGCTGTGGAGTTTTACACACTGTCAAAAACATACAATATGCCTGGTTGGCGTGTTGGCTTTATGTCTGGTAACCCAACATTAATTGCTGCTCTGGCGCGGATGAAGTCCTACTTGGATTACGGTATGTTTACACCGATTCAGGTAGCAGCCATCACCGCCTTGGAAGGACCACAGGATTGTGTTGATGAGATTGTTGAAACATACAGAAGTCGTCGTGATGTCTTGTGTGATGGTTTAAATGCGATTGGCTGGCAGGTTGAAAAACCGAAAGCGACCATGTTTGTATGGGCAAAAATTCCAGAGAAATATCGTGAGCTTGGCTCATTAGAATTTAGTAAAAAATTATTGAAAGAAGCGAAAGTGGCTGTCTCACCTGGTATTGGTTTTGGTGAGTATGGTGATGATTACGTTCGCTTTGGATTGATCGAAAACGAACATCGTACACGTCAGGCGATCCGTGGGATCCGTGACATGATGAGAAAACCGTAGGGGGCAGAGTGCAATCAGTAAAAATCGGAATTCTGGGCTTAGGGACGGTTGGTAGTGGTACTGTCAACGTATTAACCCGGAACTCGAGAGAAATCAGTCGTCGTGCAGGTCGTGATATTGAAATATATCGCGCTGCTGATCGTGACCTTGATAAACCTAAAGGCTGTGACACTTCTGCTATCAATTTAACGGATGATGCTTTTGACATCATCAACGATCCTGACATTCAGATTGTGGTTGAATTGATTGGCGGTACCGGTGTGGCGAAAGAGTTGGTAATAAAAGCCATCGAAAACGGCAAGCATGTCGTGACAGCCAACAAAGCGCTTATTGCCATGCACGGTAACGAGCTATTTGAGCTCGCTCAGGAAAGAGGCGTCACCATCTCTTTTGAAGCGGCTGTTGCTGGTGGTATTCCTATCATCAAAGCGATGCGTGAAGGTTTGGCTGGTAATCGTATTGAATGGCTGGCAGGCATTATCAACGGTACAGGCAACTTCATCCTGACAGAAATGCGGGAAAAAGGCCGGGACTTTGCTGACGTGTTAGCGGAAGCACAGGCGCTGGGTTATGCTGAAGCAGATCCTACCTTCGATATTGAAGGTATTGATGCGGCGCATAAGCTGACCATCATGGCCTCCATTGCCTTTGGCATCCCATTACAGTTCGATAAATGTTACACCGAAGGCATCAGTCGTATTGCTCAGGAAGACGTGTTAAATGCCAATGAGTTGGGTTATAGAATCAAACATCTTGGCATCGCGAAGAAAACAACATCTGGCGTGGAATTACGAGTTCATCCGACATTGATTCCACAGCGTCGTTTATTGGCTAATGTCAATGGCGTAATGAATGCGGTGGTGGTGAAAGGGGATGCGGTTGGCCCAACGCTTTACTATGGCGCTGGCGCTGGTTCAGAAGCGACGGCTTCAGCTGTCGTGGCTGATATTGTGGATATTGTCCGCGCATTGACTACCGATCCTGAAAACCGCGTACCACACTTGGCTTTCCAACCAGATGCATTGAAAGATACGCCTATTCTGCCGATGTCAGAAGTTGTGACATCATATTACCTACGTATCCACACGCTGGATAAACCGGGTGTATTAGCGGATATCACACGAATTTTAAGCAAGGAAGGCATCAATATTGAAGCTATCTTGCAGAAGCAGCCTGAAGAACATGAGGGAATGGTGCCCATCATCATGCTGACGCAAGCTGTCATTGAAAAAAATATGGATCAGGCGATAGCGCAAATTGAAGCGCTGGACACTGTACCCGATTCCATTATGCGTATTCGCATGGAATCGCTTGGTGGTTAAGCCTGTATAAAGCATTCATTTAGAGGAAATTATTATGTCATTTCGACCACGTTACACTGGATTAATTGAGCGCTATCGCGACCGTTTACCAGTCAATGACGATACCCGCCTGATCAGTCTTGGTGAAGGCAATACCCCGCTTATTAAGCTCAACCACATTACAAAAGAGCTGGGTAAGGATGTCGATATTTATGTTAAGTACGAAGGCCTGAACCCAACTGGCTCTTTCAAAGACCGTGGTATGACCATGGCCGTAACGAAAGCAGTAGAAGAGGGTAGTAAAGCGATTATCTGTGCTTCAACAGGTAATACATCTGCTGCCGCTGCTGCCTATGCGGCACGTGCCGGCATCGCTGCATTTGTACTTATTCCTGACGGCAAAATTGCACAAGGCAAATTGGCTCAGGCGATGATGCACGGCGCAACCGTGATTCAAATCAAAGGTAACTTTGATCAGGGTATGCAGTTAGTTAAAGAAGTGGCTGATCATGCACCAGTCACTATTGTTAACTCTATCAATCCATACCGTTTACAAGGTCAAAAAACAGCCGCTTTTGAGATCGTTGAAGAGTTAGGTCGTGCACCTGATTATCACTGTTTACCTGTTGGTAATGCCGGTAATATCACCGCTCACTGGATTGGTTATTGTGAGTATTCATGTGATTCAGGTGACCATGTCACTGATGCATGTGCGTATTGTGGTGGTAAATGCAAATATGCCGGTGGTGCTATCGTCGGTAACCGTCCTAAGATGATTGGCTACCAAGCCGCTGGTAGTGCACCGTTCATGCGTGGACACATGGTAGACGATCCTGAGACGGTGGCGACTGCAATTCGTATTGGTCACCCACAAAGCTGGGATAAAGCCTGGCAGGTGAAAGAAGAGTCAGGTGGTTGGTTTGATGAATGTTCAGATGAAGAAATCCTGGCTGCACAGAAATTATTAGCTGAAAAAGAAGGTGTGTTCTGTGAGCCTGCATCAGCTACTTCTCTAGCTGGAGCATTGCGTGATGTGAAATCAGGCAAGATTCCCGAAGGCAGTACGATTGTCTGTACATTAACGGGTCATGGTTTAAAAGATCCTGATACTGCTATTAAACAAAGTACTTCTGCTGTCGTCACCGTAAATGCTGAACTTGACGCTGTTCGTGAAGCCATTTTGAATAATATGGTGTAATGATATGACTTATTACGCGGACCCTACCGAAAAGGAAATCGCTCGCGCCAAGTTGCCCCATGATATTTTTCTGAGTAACTTAATTGGTAACCATATTCTTGTGTTTACCGCGATTTCGACGTTTGGTCCGTCGTACATGAAGTATCTATTCCTGGTGCCATTAATTTCATTTATGGCACTGGGATATACTTACTGGCGATCCAGTAAGGTAAAACGTGAAGACGGCGAATTCGTCTGGGCGCATTGGCAAGTAGCACGCCGCTGGAGTCGTTTTTTTATGATGATTCTTATACTGCTTGTTAGCGTGTCGACCTTAGGTGTGCTGGGTCATATGTATCTTGGCATGATGAAAGAAGCCGTCTACGCTATGATTGGTGGTTTAGGTATTCTGCCAACGCTGGTGAGCGTATTGGTATTGATCGTGATTGAATCAGATTCTCTTCATCACGCTAGAATGGGAACGCTGCCGAAATGGGCATTAAAACGTTTCCTGAATATTGAACCTGAGCCCAGTCAGGACGATTAAGTTTTCTGTTATTGAGTTGTCTTAGTTCTTATCTCACGACAACTGAATGAATCACTTTGTCGTATTCAAATACCACTTCAAACTTTTTATATTCCCAACGTGTAATGGGGGGCTGGCCAACCGCTGGCTGCGTTGATTGCGGTTCTCCAAACTGTTGTTTAACCTGAGCCATGCTCATGCCTCTGGTCGGCCGGACAATCCCTGTAGGATCATTAGCCACTTCATAGCTGGGATCAGTAATGGAGATCACTTCTGCTTGGCACAGGTTTGTAAAAGAGAATAATGCTGTGCCAATGATAAGTAGAGAACGAGTCGTCATAGACGTTTCCTTAAAGAAGTATGCGAAAAAGCATACTATGCCTCTATAAATAGCTCAATCAGACTATTCAGGTAACGTTGGCCTTTTTCTGTGGGTCGGATTTTCTCGATCGTATGCTCTAATAACTCTAACTGCTCAGCTTGCTGCATAGCTCGTCTTATCGTCGAAATCGGCACACCGGTATGCTGCTGGAAAAGGGGCGTGGGTACGCCATCCAGTAAGCGCATCGCATTAAGCATAAACTCAAAGCCTACCTCATCCGGGCTGACCAGCGTTTTCTCAACTAAGCCCGCTTCTGTGCCTGCCGTTTCCATATACTTCTGTGGTTGTTTTTGTTTAACTCGTCGCTGAATTTGCTGTGGAGAAACACTGCTGATTTTGCCATGTGCGCCAGCGCCGATACCAATATAATCACCAAAGCGCCAGTAATTAACATTATGCCGACATTGATGACCTTTTTGTGCATAGGCCGAGGTTTCATACTGTTTGTAGCCTGCTTCAGCCAGACGCGCCTGATTGGTCAGTTGCCAATCATAGATCGGATCATCATCCGGCAGGCTCGGTGGCTGAGAGTAAAACAAGGTGTTGGGTTCTATCGTTAATTGATAGTAAGAAATATGCGGTGGGGCAAGTGCAATGGCCGTTTCAACATCATGTCGCGCTTTTTTCTCATCCTGTCCAGGCAAACCAAACATCAGATCCAGATTAAAACTATCAAAGCCAGCTTGATGAGCATATTCAACCGCTTTGATCGCTTGCTGACCGTCATGAATTCGGCCTAACGCCTGCAAAGCATTCTGGTCGAAGCTTTGAATACCAATACTTAACCGGTTGATGCCCACATCACGATATTCATGAAAACGACCGGCTTCTACCGTACCCGGATTAGCTTCCAGTGTAATTTCAGCATCATGTTGTAAAGGCAGTAAGGCCCGCAGCGATGAGAATAGCCGATCATAGGCTTCAGCTGAAAACAGACTGGGTGTGCCGCCGCCAATAAATACCGTATTAATTGACCGTCCCCAAATCAGGGGTAATTCTTGTTCCAGATCGCGTATCAGTGCATCAATATAAGCCGATTCTGGCAGAGATTGATGATTATCATGGGAGTTAAAATCACAATAGGGACATTTACGCACACACCAGGGAACGTGAATATACAGACTAAGTGGTGGTAAGGATGTAAAGTTAAACATTAGTTTGATTCCGGTTCCCAGCCTGCCTTCCAATCATCTAAATAAATAATGACAGGCATTTCGCCATTGCCATAAAACCAGGAGTCTACGGCATAACGAGTGTGCGTTTGTGTATCAATGATGGTGGCGGTGTTATGTGGCGCCTGTCCCTGAAAAATACCCCGTGAAGTACGTGAAGCAGAGGTATGCCATTTTAGAACACCGGCTTTCTCAAGCATACGCAGGTAAACACTGGTATTGGTGGCTTCATCCACGCAGTCCAATTGACCAAAGCGATTATTGGCAATCTGGTTACGCGCTAAATCTTTCTCGCTGCCAATTTGTTTTCCGATCAGCGTCTCCAGGTTGGCAATGGCTTGTTGAATGGCCTGTCGTTCTTCATGAGCATTGGTTGTTTTATTGAATAAGTTGAGTATGCCTGACCAATCTTGTTCACTCAGGCTGACTTCACTGATTCTGTAACAGCTCATGCTATGGCAGACGGAGAAAAGTGCTGGATTTGGTTGACCAATAAAAAAACGATAATGATTGTCCCAGATATCACTCAGGTTTTGCCCGCTACGAATCGGCGTGATGGGGCGATCAGAGTCATAAGTCGTGCAGGCCGATAGCGCTAACGTCATCATGAGAAGTGGAAAGGGGAAACGGCACATGGTCAGTTAACACTGTTGAAGCGTGGTATCTGAGTAATCAGAACTGATGACGGCTGTATGGAAACTCTTCTATAAACTGGCGCATAGCCTGGCCGCGATGGCTGATAGCATGTTTCTGTTCTGAGCTAAGTTCGGCTGCACTGCAGTCTGTTTCAGGGACAAAAAAGATAGGGTCATAGCCAAAGCCTCCCTCGCCGAGTGCTTCCGTCATAATCTGACCTTGCCAGCTTCCTTGAAAGATTAAGGGAGTGGGGTCCTCAGCATGACGCATGAAGACAATCACACATTGGAACCGTGCACTTCGTTCCGATGCCGGTACATCTTTCAAGGCCGAGAGCAGGGCGGCAACATTTTCTTCATCACTGGCAGAACTGCCTGCATAACGAGAAGAATAAATGCCCGGCGCACCGCGCAGGGCATCTACTTCAATACCTGAATCATCAGCTATAGCAGCCAAGCCTGTTTGGTGACAGGCATTACGCGCTTTAATGATGGCATTTTCGACAAAGCTTAAACCGGTTTCTTCAGCCTCAATGACATCGAGATCGGCTTGTGAGACGATCTCAATTTTGAGAGGAGCAAGTAATTGTGCAAACTCACGCAGTTTGCCTTGATTGCCGGTTGCTAAGACGATTTTTTTCATGATGCTGCCAGTACTTCCCGTTGTTTTTCCATTAACTGACTAATGCCGTGGCTGGCTAAATCCAACATAGATTGTAACTCTTCAGCTCGGAATGCATGACCTTCAGCAGTACCCTGTAATTCGATATAAGCACCGGCGTCATTCATCACTACATTCATATCAGTTTCAGCAGATGAGTCTTCATCATAGTCCAGATCTAAGACTGGTGTACCGTTATAAATGCCAACAGAGATGGATGCGACCTGACCATGCAGGGGGCTGGATTTTAACTTTTTAGTTTTGATTAAATGACTGATGGCATCATGCAGAGCGACATAAGCACCAGTAATAGACGCGGTACGAGTACCGCCATCAGCTTGAATCACATCACAATCAATAGTGATACTACGTTCGCCTAATGATTTCAGGTCAATTGCGGCACGTAATGAGCGACCGATAAGACGCTGAATTTCCATCGTGCGGCCGCCTTGTTTACCTCTGGCTGCTTCACGTTGCATACGGCTGCCAGTAGAGCGAGGAAGCATGCCATATTCAGCCGTGACCCAACCTTCACCTGAGCCACGTAAAAATTGTGGAATACGTTCTTCAACGGTGGCTGTACAAAGTACTTTGGTGTCACCAAATTCTACCAGTACGGAGCCTTCAGCATGTTTGGTGTAGTTACGGGTGATATTAACCAGTCTTAGTTCATTGGCTTGACGACCACTTGGACGCATATTCGCTTTTCCTCAGTCAAATTTAATCTATTATACCTGCCATAAATCACCGCCGCAGATGCTTTTTGTTACCTGTTTTCGGTAAGATGTCAGATTAACTCAGAAATAGGACATGACTGTGACACGAAGTATGACCGCCTTTGCCCGCCATGAGGAGCAAACAGAGCTTGGCAGCTTGAGCTGGGAAATTCGCTCAGTAAATCATCGTTATCTAGAAGTCTCTTTCCGTTTAGAAGAAAGTTTTCGCCCATTTGAAATGGCAATGCGCAAACTCATCAGCGACACGCTAAGCCGAGGTAAGGTTGAAGTAGCACTTCGTTACCGTGCACCTGAGCAAACGCAGAGTGCATTGCAAACGAATGTCGACTTAGCTAAAGCCGTCATGGAGAACTATCAACAGCTCGCTTCGTTTACAGACAGTGCTGCGCCAATCGATATCTTGCGTGTGATGCAATGGCCTGGTGTCATTCAAACAGAAAGCCTGGATCAGGATGCGTTACAAGCCACGGTGCTCGAGTCTTTAAAACATGCTCTGGCTGACCTGGTAGCGACAAGGGAACGTGAAGGTGCAGCTCTGGAGCAAATGATTATTCAGCGTTGTGAGCAAATAAATGATATTGCAGAACAAACGAAAACACGCTTACCAGAAATTGTTGCCAGTCACCGTCAAAAATTATCAGACCGGATTGCTGAGCTTGAAGTGAATCTGGAGCCGGAACGCCTTGAGCAGGAAATGGTGCTGTTAGCACAAAAAGCGGATGTCGCTGAAGAAATCGATCGCTTACAGAATCATGTGAATGAAGTGAAACATACTCTAAAGCGCGATGAACCTATTGGCCGTCGACTGGATTTTCTGATGCAGGAATTGAATCGTGAAGCCAATACCCTGGGCTCTAAATCGATTGATACCGATACCACACGTTATTCGGTGGATCTAAAAGTGTTAATCGAACAGATGCGTGAGCAGATTCAGAATATCGAGTGAGAAATAACTTTTCATTCAGACATAAAAAAACGCGGCTTTTGGCCGCGTTTTTTTTTGAGCTTTGACGACAAACTTACTTAATGGTTGATTGTTTTCTGCGCAAGCCAACTAAACCAAGTAATGCTGGAGCAAACAGCCATAACGCCGCAGGTACTGGTACTGCTGAAATGTTGGCTGTGTTGAATAAGGCAATATGCGATATGCCTTGTTTAATGAAGCTTTTGAAATACAGTTCAGATACCGCATCGTCAAACAGAGCAACAAATGTTGTGTTACCTGACTTGAGCATAATACCTTCAAATGTCAGACCCAGTGACGTTGTATTCACATAACCCGTCGAGAAGACATCAGATGTGAAAAAGTCTGTATTTTCTGTTGCCGCAGGGTATGAACCCGTGCTGTAAAAATCCAGTACATCGTAACCGACCAGTTCAGCATACTTGCCAGAACCGGCAGCAGCATCAAAAGCGGTATTGAGCTCAGCCTGTTTCACAGCGTTCGTTGTCGCTTTGGGATTTAGCTGATAAGCATAATCAGGGCCGGTACCAGCTGAGAAGCTTCCATCTGTACTCACGTATTGATAAGCCCCGGCGAAATGCTGGATGGTGCTTTCTTTTTTATTCTTGGTTGCATATATCACTTCATCGCTTAAATGTGCAGCCGATGCTGAACTAGCGATGAAAAGTGATAGGGCCACACTGGCAAAAATCTTTAAAGTTTTCATTGTCCTCTCCTAGAGTGAGGAAGTTATTAATCACGGAGTTCATTTATCTCGAAGAGGTATGTAGCTCCATTGCGATATCAACTCTGTTTTTTATTCTTAAATTTAATTATATGCCTAGACGCATTTATTTCGTATTGTACTTTGGTACTAATGCGCGTAACTAAGTTGCTCGCAACATTATGCTGACATTCTAACTAAATGTGAACTATTCCATTAAACAAAATTATTTAGCCAAATTAATCACAGAATTATGTCTAACTCGCATTCATCAGGATTGATCCTTCATGGTGAAACGGAGGGCTTTTTGTCATAATTACCCAACTATTCCTTACAGCGTTCGAAATATGATGGGTAATCTTTTTATAGTGGCTGCACCGTCGGGTGCAGGCAAAACGAGTTTAGTGAATGCACTTATCTCACAACATGCGGAAATTAAACTATCCGTTTCACACACGACTCGTCCGCCTAGAGAGGGCGAAGTCAATGGTAAAGATTACCATTTTGTCGATCAGCAAACGTTTTCAGCGATGCGAGATGCCGGGAAATTTCTGGAATCAGCAACGGTGTTTGATAATAGCTACGGCACCTCATCTGATACAGTTAAGTCGTTATTAGCTGACGGCTTTGATGTCATCTTGGAAATTGACTGGCAAGGAGCGCAACAGGTCAGAAATAATTTCCCGCAGGCAATAGGCATTTTTATTCTGCCACCATCAAAAGCGACGCTGGAACAACGCTTACGCAATCGAGGTCAGGATAATGAGGATGTCATTGCTAGGCGTATGCTGGATGCAGAGAACGAAATTTCGCACTATGTTGAATTTGACTACATAATCGTTAACGATGATTTTGAGCAGGCATTAACTAGTTTGTCATCAATCATCGTGGCACAGCGTCATTCCTTAGCTATTCAGAAAAATAGTCAAGCAGACTTAATCACTGAATTACTGGCTCAACGCTGAGATATTTCGTAAAATTGATTCTTTAAATTTTAACTGGGAAAAACCATGGCTCGTACTACTGTTGAAGATTGTTTAGAAAATGTTGATAACCGTTTCCAATTAGTCCTGGTTGCCTCAAAACGCGCACGCGAAATTGCCATGGGTGATGACGCTATGGTTAGCCTGGATAATGATAAACCTACCGTTTTAGCGTTACGTGAGATTGCTGCAGGTTTGGTTGGACGTGAAATCTTAGAAAAAACCAGTGCTCGTGAACATGCATCAGAAAGCATCGTTAGCGACGAAGAATTACAAACGGAAGAATAAACTACCGTGAGTGCCAAGCCATCCGTTGCCTCTGAACTGGACTATATCCAAGAGTCAGAACCCAAACTGACAATCGATGACTTGTGCTATGCGACGGCTAACTATCTCGAATCCGGTCAAGTTGATTCGATTCGACGAGCTTATCATTTTGCGGACCACGCACATGAGGGCCAGACTCGTCGAAGTGGTGAACGTTATATCACCCACCCACTAGCCGTCGCCCATGTTCTGGCCATGATGCATATGGATTATGAATGTATCATGGCCGGATTGCTTCATGATGTGATTGAAGACACCGCGCTAACAAAAGCTGACCTGGCCGCCGAGTTTGGTGAAGAAGTGGGTGAGTTGGTTGAAGGTGTCACCAAATTAGCCAAAGCGGCTTTTGAAACCCAAAAGCATGCTCAAGCGGAAAACTTAAGAAAAATGCTACTGGCGATGTCACGTGATATTCGTGTCATCATCGTCAAACTGGCCGATCGTCTCCACAATATGCGCACCTTGGGTCATTTACGCCCTGAAAAACGCCGTCGTATCGCCAACGAAACGCTGGATATCTATGCACCGATAGCCCAACGTCTGGGTATGAATTTAATGCGTTGTGAACTCGAAGACCTAGGGTTCCACGTTCTGTATCCGATTCGTTATCGTGTACTTCAAGATGCTGTGCGTAAATCTCGTGGTAACCGCAAAGAAATTGTCACGCAGATCACCGCTTCTATTCTGAATCGGATGGAGCAGGAAGGCTTGAGTGCCGACATTCAGGGGCGTGAAAAAAACCTCTACAGCCTGTACAAAAAAATGGTCAGCAAACAACTGTCATTTTCTGAAGTGATGGATGTCTATGCTTTCCGTATTATCGTGGATGATGTTGACGCCTGTTACCGGATGCTGGGCGTAGTGCATAACTTGTACAAACCGGTACAAGGTAAATTCAAAGATTATATTGCGATTCCTAAAGCTAATGGTTACCAGTCCTTACATACTGTGTTGTTTGGCCCATACGGTGTACCGATTGAAGTGCAGATTCGCTCTCGTGATATGGACCACATGGCAGAAGCGGGTGTCGCTGCTCACTGGTTATATAAAACCGGTGAATCCGTCGGTAATAATCTAGCGCATCGTAAGGCGCGCCAGTGGTTGCAAGGGATTCTGGAAATGCAGAAAGGATCCGGCGACTCTATGGAGTTTCTGGAAAATCTGCGTATTGATTTATTCCCGGATGAAATTTACGTGTCTACGCCTAAGGGTGAGATTCTCACCTTACCAAGAGGTGCGACAGCGGTGGACTTTGCCTATGCCGTTCACAGTGATGTTGGTAACAATTGCGTCGCTGCCCGAGTTGGTCGTCATCTGGTGCCGTTAAGCAGTCAGCTGGAAACAGGTGAATCTGTGGAAATCATTACCTCACCGGCTTCACATCCAAATCCTGCCTGGCTCAACTTTGTTGTGACGGCCAAAGCACGAACCAATATTCGTAATTATTTACGACACTTGCAGACGGAAGAAGCCGTGCTGCTTGGTCGTCGCTTGTTAAATAAACATTTGACCGCGTTTTCCACCAATCTGGATGAGATCCCGGTTGAACGCTTTAATGAGCTGATCAATGAGTTTGAACTGAAACAGTTTGATGACTTGTTAGAGGACATTGGTTTAGGTAACCATTCTGCCTTGTTAATTGCACAGAAACTGGTGCATGAATCGACTCCGGATACAGAAGCACAAGCGCTGATGATCGCGGGCACAGAAGGCATGGTGGTCAGCTTTGCTCGTTGTTGCCATCCGATCCCTGGCGATCCTATTCATGGTTATGTCAGTAGCGGTCGAGGCATTATCATTCATCAACGTGGCTGTAAAAATACCTCTAATCTCCGTGTGCAAAATGAGAAATGGCTCGACGTTGCCTGGTCGCCGGATGTATCGCGTGATTTCCCGGTCGACATCATGATTCATGTGAAAAACCAACGCGGTGTCCTTGCTACCATTGCGGCAGTGGTTTCTGAATCTGATTCGAATATTGATAATGTTGTCGTCGATGAACGCGATGGTGGTTATTCTGATTTACGTCTGACCATCGAAGTAGCTAACCGACAGCATTTAGCCCGTGTTATTCGCCGTTTACGTCGCCTCGACATGGTAGAAAGAATTACTCGTATTAATTAAAACCAGACTTTGATGGAGAAATGAATGTCTCGCGAAATTATTCATACAGCGGATGCCCCTGAAGCGATTGGCCCATACTCACAAGCTGTGAAAGTAGGTGACATCGTCTATCTTTCAGGCCAAATTCCGTTGGTGCCTGAAACCATGACGGTTATCGAAGGTGATTTCAATACACAAGTAAGACGTGTGTTTGACAACTTATCTGCGGTTGCGAAAGCATCAGGTGGTAGCTTGCAGGACGTCGTGAAGTTAAATATCTACCTGACCGATTTAAGTTATTTCGGTGCGGTAAATGACATCATGACAGAATATTTTGGACAGCCTTATCCTGCTCGTGCAGCGATTGGTGTGGCTTCTTTACCTAAAGATGTGCCTGTGGAAATGGATGCAATTTTGCATCTGAATGCGTAATTATTAAATTTTAGGAGTTTAAGGTTGTGGTGGCGGATAATGGATTATCACAACCAGTCACTTCTCTAAAAGGCGTAGGTGGCAAAGTTGCCGAACGTCTTGTCAAAATTGGGGTACAGCAGATCCAGGATCTGCTGTTCCACCTTCCTCTCAGATATCAGGACCGAACTCGGTTGATGCCTCTTGGGGCACTCAAATTACAACAAGAAGTCTTGGTGGAAGGCACTATCCAGATTTCACAAGTGAAGTTTGGTCGCCGTCGGTCTCTGTTGTGCCATATCTCAGATGGCACCGGATCTCTCATCCTGCGTTTCTTTCATTTTTCCAAAGCCCAGCAATTACAGCTAGAAAAAGGCCGAAAAATTCGCTGCTTTGGTGAAATTCGCAACGGTCCTTCCAGCTTTGAGATGGTCCATCCTGAGTATCAATTAATCGATGCCAGTAACATTGTGCCAGTGGAATCAGAACTGACGCCAGTTTATCCGACGACTGAAGGATTGCATCAGCTTTCTCTTCGAAAGCTGATTAAACAGGCATTGAGCTTTCTGGAAAATGGGTTAATGCCTGAGCTGGTCATACCTGAAGCACGTTGTCATGATGTGGCTGAGTTCTCATTGACCGAGGCCTTAAAATTTGTACATCAACCGCCACCTGATGCGCCGGTTCAGCAACTGATTGACAGACAACATCCCGCGCAAAAAAGACTGGCCTATGAAGAGTTACTAGCACAGCAACTGACGATGAAAAAGTTGCGTCAGCAGACACAGCATCATCGTGCGCCTGAACTCAAGCCAGACCGGACTCAACGCGAAGCTTTATTGCGTCAGTTGCCATTTCCGTTAACGGCGGCTCAACAACGTGTGTTGACTGAAATAGAAGCGGATATGACACAGCCTTTTCCCATGCAGCGCCTGGTTCAGGGTGATGTGGGTTCCGGTAAAACTGTCGTAGCGGCGTTGGCGGCTATTGATGCCGTGAGTGCAGGTTCACAAGCTGTGATGATGGCGCCAACAGAATTGCTGGCAGAGCAACATTTCAAAACCTTCACACAATGGCTGACACCGTTGGGAATGACAGTTGGCTGGTGTGCCGGTAAGCAGACTGCAACTGAACGGCGACAGGTGCTGGAGCAGCTCAAATCGGGCGAAATAAAAGTAGCCGTTGGCACTCATGCCTTGTTTCAGGATGAAGTCATATTTAATCATCTGGGACTGGTCGTCATTGATGAGCAGCATCGTTTTGGTGTGCATCAGCGTCTGGCCTTGCGCGATAAAGGTCGTGATGTGGATACCATGCCACACCAGTTAGTGATGACGGCAACACCGATTCCACGTACGTTGGCGATGACAGCATATGCTGATTTAAGTGTGTCTGTGATTGATGAGTTACCACCAGGCAGAACCCCCGTGACGACGGTTGTGGTCGCGGATAGTCGGCGTCAGGATGTGATTGAACGCGTTCATGCCGCTTGTCAGCAGCAGCGTCAGGTGTATTGGGTCTGTACTTTAATAGAAGAGTCTGAACATCTGCAGTGTCAGGCAGCAGAAGATACGGCAACCACTCTGCAGGATTGCTTACCGGATTTGAAAATCGGTCTGGTCCATGGCCGTATGAAATCAGCACAAAAAGAGCAGGTGATGGCGGCATTCAAATCTGCAGAACTCGATATGCTGGTGGCAACCACCGTTATTGAAGTGGGGGTGGACGTACCGAATGCCAGCTTAATGGTCATTGAAAATGCTGAACGGCTTGGACTCGCTCAGCTTCATCAGCTACGTGGTCGAGTAGGACGAGGTCAGGTCGAGAGTCATTGTGTTTTGATGTACCATGCGCCACTGTCTGAAAATGGTCGGGCCAGATTGAAGTGTTTGCGTGAGAGTAATGACGGTTTTGTGATCGCGCAGCGTGATCTGGAAATTCGAGGGCCGGGTGAAGTGTTGGGCACGCGGCAGACAGGTCTGCCACAATTCAGGGTTGCCAACTTGCTCGAGGATCAGGAGCTTTTAGCGGTGATGGAACAGGCGGCAAATACGATGTTGAAGTTAGCACCAGTGAAAGCAGAAGCGCTGGTGACCCGTTGGTTTGCTCACAAACTTGATTTCGGTCATGTTTAATTTGTTGGATTTTAAATGAAGCATTGGACACACTGGCTGCCAGCCCGAAAACAATCATTACCTTATGATTTACGTGAGTGGTTGACAGATACGGGGTCACTTACCAAGCGACTGCAACATGTCAGTGAGCACGCGGTGAATGTCGAATTATTACACTACGACTGGCAGACCGCTTTGCCTGAAGAAAGTCTGTTTTTACAGCAACCTTTGCAACGTATTCAGCTGGGTCGTGAGGTATTGTTGTGTGATGGTGATACGCCTGAAATCTATGCCAGAACAATTATTCCTCAATCCACCTATCAAGTCTTGCCGTCTCGGTTCGATAACCTAGGTGTAAAGCCATTGGGCCAAATGTTATTTGATGAACCCTCCTTAAGCCGGAGTGAGATTCAGGTGGCGCAACTCACACCGCAACATTGGTTGTATCAATTGGCTACGGAAGCTTTGGATATTTGTCCTGATGTTTTATGGGCAAGACGATCATGTTTTTATTTGAAAGGTCAGCCTGTACTGGTGTGTGAAATATTTCTGCCTTCAGAAAAATGGAGTCATGTGTGAGAGAGGTTCAACGACGTGTTATGCCTTATATTCAGTTGATGCGACTGGATAGACCCATTGGCATATTACTTTTGTTATGGCCAACATTATCCGCTTTGTGGATTGCTGCAGAAGGCCTGCCTGATATCACGGTGCTGGTGGTTTTTATCTTGGGCGTCATTCTAATGCGCTCTGCTGGCTGTGCGATCAATGATTTTGCCGATAGGGAAATTGATGGCAGCGTCTGGCGAACTCAAAACCGCCCTTTAGCAACAGGTGAGCTGACTGCCCGGCAAGCCATCTATGTTTTTATCGGCATGGCATTGGTGGCGTTTATATTAGTATCGATGCTGAATACGTTGACTGTTTGGTTATCGTTGGGTGGTGTTTTCCTTGCCGCGACATACCCTTTCATGAAGCGTTATACCTATTTCCCTCAGATTTATTTAGGCATGGCATTCGGTTGGGCCATCCCAATGGCCTATGCTGCACAGACTAATTCTGTGCCGGTGATGGCTTGGTTACTTTTCTTAGCCAATATTATCTGGACAACCATGTATGACACCTTTTACGCGATGGCAGACAGAGAGGATGATTTGCTGGCCGGGGTGAAATCCACGGCGGTATTATTTGGCGATGATGATCTGATTATCCAAGGCATGATGCAGGTGGCTTATATTTTTGTCATGGTGTTGATTGGTGTGCAGTTAGAGATGAGTTTTATCTTTTACTTAGGGCTGTGTGTTGCTGGGGGCTTATTTGCCTATCAACAATTTTTAGCAAAAGATCGACAGCCGCAGCGCTGTTTACAGGCTTTTTTAAATAATAACTGGGTTGGCTTAGCTATCTTTCTAAGTCTGGTCATTCATTATAGTATTTTGTCGGTGGGCAAATGAACGCAATAGCAGAAATCTCTTCTTCGAGTTTGCAGCAGCAAGTGGATGCTTTGGCTGAGGCAATGGATGATCTCAACCCCATGTTAAAGAAAATGCGTTTACTCGCTTCCAATGCGGTCAGCGCAGCAGCAAGGGCAGGTTCTGAAGGTGATGCTTTTCGTGTACTGACTCAAGGTATTCAGGAGTTAGGCCTGGAAATCAAACATGAAATCGATCATTGCAAAGAGCTATTGCAGACACTCGCTGACACTGAGTCTGGTGTAGAAAAGAAAAGAGTATTATTTCAGATTAAAACCACATTAGAAGAGTTACCTGCGGCCGTCGCTAAAGGTGATTATCTGGCGATTTATTGTTCTGTAGAAGCCGCACATGCCGAAACGCATGCGACCCGGTTTAACTCGGTTGCCCAAATGTTGAAATCATTAATATCTGATCTCAGAGGAGAGATTTCAAAGCAGAAAACGCTTATAGACAATATGCTAGAACAAGCATAATTATTACTTACTATCGTTATTCATGGAGGAAAAACGATGCGATGGAGCATGGTGTTTATCACCTTCATCATATCCGTGGTCTGTCATGCCACAACGGTTTATCAATCACAGAATGAGCAGGGACAGACGCTTTATTCTGACCAACCATCTGCCAATGCGACCTTACTCACGCTCAAATCCAGCCCATACCGTTATAGAGTTAAGCTCAAACGGGTGATTGATGGAGACACCATTGAGTTACAGTCTGGCCAGATTATTCGTTTACTGGGTATCAACACCCCTGAGATCCAGAGCCGTTACCACGACGCTGAAGCGGGTGGTGAACAGTCAAAACAATGGCTAATCAATACCCTAAGTCATGGCGATTTTTTCATTGAGTATGACCAGCAGCAACGCGATAAATATGATCGTGCTTTAGCCCATTGTTTTCTGCCTGATGGACAATATTTGAATGCCATGTTGATTGAAGAGGGGCTAGCGTCGCTGACACTGATTCCCCCTAATTTGCGATACAGCGATAAACTTATTGAAGCTCAAAGCAGGGCCGAACAAGCCAAAAAAGGGATATGGTCAATGTCTGACTATCAGGTAAAGCACGTGTCTGATTTAAAAACAGGCGTCAGCTATCGTGGTTGGCAACGTATCAGATTGAAACTTAAGGCCATCAAGCAAGGTAAAAACACGATATTCCTGCAGGCAAATAAACAGTTCAAACTCGCGATTAAAAAGAAAGACAGCGTTTATTTTGAGGACTGGAAACATTACCTGAATCGAACGGTTGAAGTGCGTGGCTGGGTGCATCGGCAGGGTAAACAGTTTTATATGAATGTCAGACACCCTTCAGCGATAATAACCCCATAAAATTTAACGTTTTGGCCAGTATTTTTGCATTTCCAGAAACACAAAAGAAGCCGACCAGGTAATCATGACCAAGCCAGTCAATGATTCCAGTCCGGTTAAAAAGCGTATATACCCTGTGGGTTCGATATCACCAAACCCCAGCGTGGTGTAGGTTGTGAATGAAAAGTAACTACAGTCCAGCAGGCTGGAGTCAATATTTCCCATCAAATTGCCAAAGCCATCTGCATGCAACATCAGATAATAGCCGATAGCAAACAGCCAAATTTCCACAATATGCGCCACCATGACCACCATCACCGCCAGTAAAACCCGGTAACGATGAATAATATGCAGTGCAGGAAGACGTTTCGCTAACTGGTAGAGGGTTTCGTAGTGGATCAAAATGGTGGTGACGAAAATAACTGTATTAATAGCAAAGGTGGTGAGTAACATTTAACGTGCCTGTTTGACTTGATTTCGGCCCGATAACTTAGCGGCATAAACGGCTTGGTCAGCCGCCGCAACCAGCGATTTGGTGTCATGTATATGGCTATGTTGAGCCAGCGTTGCGGTACCGATAGAAAGGGTGGCATGAATCATTTTGCCGGAAGGAATGGTGAAGTCTGTTTTTTCTACTCGATGACGAATTTGTTCGGCAATTAAGCCTGCATCTTCCGCGCTAGTGTCAGCGAGCAAAATAACAAATTCTTCTCCACCATAGCGAGCGAGCACATCGCTATTACGCAAACGATCATTTAACAGTTGTGATACTTGCTTGAGAACAGCGTCTCCCGCTTGGTGACCATAGTGATCATTGATGCGTTTAAAAAAATCCAGATCAATAAACAGGCAGGATAGTGGGCTATTGATACGCTTGGCCCGACTGACTTCTTCACTGATACGTTGATCAAAAAAACGGCGGTTGTTAATGCCGGTTAATGGGTCACGTAAACCGACTAATTTAATATGTTCATGTAAACGTGCGTTTTCCAGACAAGCTGACATCACTGCTGCCAAGTGTTCCAAAAACTGCGTGCCGATATTGCTTTCAAAGCGATTCGGATTACGGCTGCCCAAATTAAGACTACCGATTAATACGTTATGTCTGATTAACGGCAGTAAGGCGATTGAGCCAAGTTCGGCTTGGTCTGGAAATAAGAAAGCATGTTGATGTGGTGAATAACGGATAAGGCGAGTTTTACGTAGCGGGCTGAAATACTGATTTAACAAATGCGCCGATTCAGTAAATATCAGTTTATCGAGCCACGAGGATTTGACTGGCTGCGCTTCGATCAAGCGCTGAAATTCATATTCAGGATCGTGTAACAGCAATGTGACATCAGTCAGCTGAAAACGCTCTTTATGCTCTTCAAGCACAATCCCCAGTAGTTCATGAAGATTGTTACTAGCAAGCAATGCCAGTTCATATTCCTGGAAATTGGTTTGTTTTCGCTCATTGCTTTTAGCGATGCGAAGTAGTTCGTCCAAACGTGCTTGTAAGGTGGCGATATCTTGCATCCAAACGCCTTATGAGCCTAAGTGTGATTTAGTGAATATTAATAATGGCTTATTGCACGTGCAATTGTCCATACTTCTATGATTTTTACACCTGCTCGCTTTAATTCACGCGCTGCTTCATGTGTTGTCGCACCGGATGTCATGACATCGTCAATAATGGCCACGTGTTCAGGCACGATCTCTGACGAATACTGAAAAGCGTGTCGCATATTTTTATGTCGCTGTTTCGCATTGAGTTGGGTCTGGTTGGCAGTTTTTTTGATACGCTTCAGTAACTCTGGTTGGCAGGAAATATTCAATAATGCAGCCAGTTTTTCCGCAAATAATAAAGACTGGTTATACCCACGTTGACGAAGACGACTGGGGTGAAGAGGTATGGGAATCAATACTTCCGGTAGTGAATTCAGTGAATGCTGTTTTATAAATTCTCGTGCACAGAGATCAGCAATCTGAACTTGCCGATGATACTTCAGGGCAGACATCATTCTGGGAACAGCTTGATCGTAACGATACAAGCTGAGACTGATATCTTGTACCGGCGGCTTTTTCAGACATTGTCCGCAAATATGTCCAGATGCCAATGGTATGGCGCAACGAAGACAATGTTGTTTAATAAGCGGTAATTCATTGATGCAACCCTGACAAAGGGCATGTTCTTCTGTCGGCAGTCCACAGAGTAAACACGGAATTGGAAATACTTTCCTGTATAATTGTCGGAATTGTTGTGTCAGTGAGAGCAGATTTGCCATGACATGACCTAATTTAATCCTTTAAATCAGTAAAGAGTCATCATGCCTGAGAATGTAGCAGAAACCCAAGCAACAATCCGCAACGACTGGAGCCAGCAAGAGGTTGAAGCCTTATTTGCTATGCCCTTTAACGACCTGATGTTTAAAGCACAAACCGTTCATCGTGCTAACTTTGATGCCAATGCGGTGCAGATTAGTACCTTATTAAGTATCAAAACCGGTGGTTGTGCCGAAGACTGTGGTTATTGCCCACAAAGTGCACACCATGAATCAGCCGTCAAAGCAGAACCTTTGATGCCGCTTGATGAAGTCATGAAATCAGCCAATGAAGCGAAAGAGGCGGGTGCTAATCGTTTCTGTATGGGCGCAGCCTGGCGTAGCCTGAAAGACCGTGATCTGGAACGCGTTGCAGAAATGGTTGAAGGCGTGAAGAGCTTAGGTCTGGAAACTTGCGTCACACTGGGTATGCTTGAAGAGCATCAAGCCAAGCGTTTAAAAGATGCTGGTCTGGATTACTACAACCACAACCTGGATACCTCACCTGAATTTTACGGTGAAATTATTACTACCCGCACCTATGAAGACCGTCTGAATACCCTAAGCCATGTCCGTGATGCCGGTATTAATGTATGTAGCGGCGGTATTGTGGGCATGGGCGAAGGTCGCAATGACCGTGCTGGTTTATTAATCAGCCTGGCAAATCTGCCAACACAACCACAAAGTGTACCTATCAATTTATTAGTACAAGTTGAAGGTACACCATTAGATGGTGTTGATAACCTGGATCCTATCGAGTTTGTTCGTACTATTGCTGTTGCACGTATCATGATGCCTAAATCATTTGTGCGGTTATCAGCAGGTCGTGAGCATATGACCGATGAGTTACAAGCCATGTGTTTCCTGGCTGGTGCTAACTCGATTTTCTATGGTGAAAAACTGTTAACCACTGACAACCCTGATACCAATCATGATCAGCAATTGTTCAAACGTTTAGGTATCACACCTTGGGTTGGTGAAGAAAAAACAGAAGAACGCAGCTGTTCTTCAGCAGCCTAACGTCTCCAGTTTCGAGTGGCCAAACTCCCTTGGCATAATGAACTGACCGCCGCTTTAGCTGAACGCAAAGCGGCTGGGCGTTATCGACAAAATCGTCTTAGAGTCGGTGAGCAAGGTGTGCATATTCATCTTGGTGATAAAACTATTTTGTCATTTTGCAGCAATGATTATCTTGGTCTTGCTGCCCATCCTGATATTAAACAAGCGTTCAAAGAAGCAGTTGATAAGGAAGGTGTCGGTAGTGGCGCCGCCCATTTGTTGACCGGTCATAGTTATTACCATCAGGCATTAGAAGAAAAACTGGCGGATTTTACGGGTCAACAACGCGTATTACTATTTTCCACTGGTTATATGGCCAATCTTGGCGTGATTGATGGACTGCTTACTCGTGGCGATGCCGTGATTCAGGACAAATGGAATCATGCTTCTCTACTGGACGGTGGCCGTCTGACTGATGCCGACCAGTTACGTTACCCACACGCTGATATGGGGCTATTACATAAACGCTTACATAATGCCGCTACAGCAAAACATCGGCTGATAGTGAGTGATGGTGTATTCAGTATGGATGGAGATATCGCCTCCTTACCTGAAATTATGGCCTTATCTGAACAACATCATGCAGCCGTTCTGATTGATGATGCTCATGGTTTTGGTGTGATTGGTGAAGATGGTCGCGGCACGGTTTCTCACTTCCAAATCACACCTAATAAGGCGCCGATTGTGGTGGGGACCTTAGGTAAAGCCATTGGTACTGGCGGTGCTTTTGTCGCTGCTGATGAGCTGGTCATCGAAACCTTAATTCAGCAAGCACGTAGCTATGTGTATACCACGGCACAGCCGCCGGCGATTGCGGCAGCTACTTTGGTCAGTCTGGATTTGGTGGAATCAGAACAGTGGCGACGAGACAAACTTCAGCAATTAATTCAGCAATTCAGACAAGGCGCTGAACAACTCGGTCTGAAACTGATGTCTTCAGAAACACCAATACAACCCGTCATTATCGGTGAAGATAAAAAGGCGCTGGAAATAGGGGCGAAATTAGAAGAACAAGGCATTCTGGTCGGTGTTATCCGTCCACCGACAGTGCCCAAAAATACCGCCAGATTGAGAATTACCTTCTCTGCTGCCCATACAGAACAGGATGTGAATAGACTGCTTAGTGCACTGGAGCAGGCGTATGCACATTAACAGCATAGGTCAGGGGCCTGATTTAGTTTTGGTACATGGTTGGAGTATGCACAGCGGTGTCTGGCAACCACTGGTTGATTTATTGGCTGAACATTTCAGTTGTCACTTGGTTGATTTACCCGGACATGGTCAAAGTGACTGGCACGAGGGTGATTTTGAATTAAGCACCTTATTAGCCAAGCTAGCAGAGGCTTTACCAGAAAAGGCCATTTGGCTGGGCTGGTCATTAGGTGGCATGGTCGCGTTGGCTATGGCAGAGCGTTACCCAGAGAAAGTCAAAAAACTGATTATGCTGGCAAGTAATCCACGCTTTGTGCAAACAGATGATTGGCCTTGTGCGATGCCGCAAGAAGTTTTTGACACATTTTCAGCCAGCTTAGCTGATGACCAACAGCTGACCTTGCAGCGGTTTATTATGCTGCAAGCAAAAGGCGCGAATCAGCCCCGACAAGTGATTAAACAATTAAGTGAGCAACTGGCTCAACAACATGAACCAGAACCAGAGGCATTACAGGCAGGCTTAAAGTGTCTGGCTGAGTGGGATTTGCGAGATGCGCTTGCCACTGTAAATTGCCCCACTCAAATGATTCTGGCTGAGAATGATCATCTTATTCCCGTTTCATTAGCAGAATACGTACAGAAGTTGCAGCCAAAACTGCGTATTGATGTGATGCCGGGATTAGGCCATGCGCCTTTTATTTCGCAACCTCAACAATGCCAATTAGTGATAGAACAATTTATCCATGAGTGAATATCGTCCCGATAAAAAAAAGGTGGCGCAGTCATTTTCTGCCGCCGCCGAGCATTACGATGATGTGGCTGTGTTACAGAGACAAACAGCCGATGAATTATTAGAGCGCTTGTCATACATCACTGTCGAACCACAAACGATAGTGGATCTTGGGGCGGGGACCGGACGTAATTTATCGTTATTACAAAAGCGCTATCCTCATGCCCAATTAGTCGCTGTCGATATTGCACCACAAATGTTAAAGCAGGCCGAAAAGCGTTATCGGCATGATCAAGGCATTAAGCGCTGGTTACCGAAACAGAAACGTTTACAAGTCTTGGCGGGTGATGCCGAAGCCATTCCACTAGCCGATAACAGTGTCGATCTGATCTATGCCAATCTGGCATTACAGTGGTGCGATCCCAAGCGTTGTTTCAGTGAAATCTTTCGGGTGCTGAAACCACAGGGACTATTGATGTTTACCAGCTTAGGGCCGGATACCTTGACCGAGCTTCGTCAAGCTTGGGCTGAAGTAGATAGCTATCCTCATGTGAATTTATTTTACGATATGCATGACGTTGGTGATGCAATGACAGCCAGCGGCTTAGCGGATTGTGTGTTAGATATGGAGCCTTACACATTAAGTTATAACGATGCGATGAGTGTGATGCGCGATCTGAAAATCCTCGGCGCTCGTAATGTGAATGAAGGTCGCCGTCGTGGCCTGACCGGCAAGCAACTGATGCAAAAAGTGATTTCCTCGTATGAAACATTTCGCCAAGCTGACGGTTTACCTGCCAGCTATGAAGTCATTTTTGGACATGCGTGGAAATTAGCTCAATCAGGCCAATGCCGAACGGATGATGACAGTGTTTATATTCCGATCAGTGAGATCAAACGATTATGACCAGCACACATTTTTTTATAACAGGTACCGATACTGAAGTAGGGAAGACCTTCATCAGTGTGGGCTTGGTATCTCTACTGCAACAACAAGGCTATAAAACAGTTGGTATGAAGCCGATTGCCAGCGGTTGTGAGTGGTTAGATGGGCAGTGGAAAAATGAGGATGCACTCGCATTAATCAAACAAAGCCAGGCAGATTTAGCTTATTCACTAATCAACCCTTATGCCTTTGAACCGGCTATTGCCCCCCATATTGCGGCGGAGCGAGAAGGTGTAACGCTCTCTCTTGCCAAGATTAAACACAGCTATGAATTAATCGCTGAACAGGCAGACGCAGTCATTGTAGAGGGTGCGGGTGGCTGGTATGTACCACTAAACACAGAAAGCACTATGGCCGATCTTGCTGTTGAACTTCAATTGCCGGTGATTTTGGTGGTGGCAATTAAACTAGGTTGTATTAATCATGCCTTATTGACCGTGGCAGCCATTGAACAACAAGGTCTCAAACTGGCTGGCTGGGTGGCGAATCATGTGGCTGAACAATCAGAATCAACGGAAATGATAGAGACCTTAACGAGCCGAATTGATGCTCCCTGCTTGGGAGTGGTACCCCACCTTAACAGCCATCAGTCGGCGGCCAGTTTCCTGCGACTACCTGAATAAAATCATTAAATTACTTTATAAAATCGCCTTCCCTAAATAAGTAATATCAGGCACTATTTTTCATAGCTAGTTAAAAAAATGGCCTCATAATTCAAAATTACGAAATAAAAATTGATGAATAATCAATATGTTATTTTTTTGGAAATAAATTATAAGGCCCCCTGTTTAATATTTATTATGAGGCCAGTGGCCTCATAAAACACACTGTTAGGTTTACAGGAGTAAAGAGAATGGCTAGCGATAAGGCCGAAGAATTAGAACGACGGAGTACGCTATTCCTCCTGGTTCTGAATTTATTATTAACTACACTAGGTGGATATTATTTTATTGGGAAATATCAAGCTGATAGCTTACGCTCAGAGTCGGATTTGGCAGTACTTAATTCTAAACTTGCTGAAGTAGAACTTGATACGAGATCTACACAGAATTCTCTAGCTGTATTATCTGGCAGGCTAAATCTATCTTCTAATACTTTAGAGCTAGCAGATATGATAATACCAAGATTTGATCTTCAATATTTAAAAGACAGTTCATACTCGAATAAAACTGATCACGTTGTTGCGCACAAATTGGTTAATACGGGGAGTTTATCTTCGAGAGTATCGAAATATGAAGTAGTCGTGACAAGCGAACCTTCCAGTGAGTGGCCACCCGAAAAGGATATAATTTTAAGCCAGAGATTTTATGACCTAGATATTAGTGATTACTATGTCGGTCTTTTGCCGAGTGAAGTGGGGAAAAAATATACCGTTAAGTTGAAAGTAGGTCGAGGCTATACAAACAAAGAAAAGAAATTATTCGTTCATCTTCTGGTTTACTACGAAACAAACCCTGAGTTATACAATTTGATAATTAATTCTGAAATGGGTACTGAAGAAAAAAACGCCTGGGAAAAACTTACTAAGGCCCGATTAAGGTCAACTACGACTATAGAGATTCTATAGACTAACAAACAAAGGCAACGGAAGCTTCAGTCCGCTGCTTGGGGCGTTATGCATCATTAGAGGTTCGAGTCAGATGAAAGAGAAAGAACTACTCAAGGAAATTGAATTGCTTCAGACCTCTCATTACGAAGGAGACTATTTAAGAGTCGTTATATTAGCTCCACAAATCATTGTGCAGATTATAGATAGAATTTCGGCATATAACGAAGAATGGATAGAAAGAAAGATATATAACAAGTTCAGCGAGGAGGATAAAGAGGTCTATAGGATTGCGGGGCAGCTTCAACAAAAAGAGTCTGACAGATCATATATTGTCGGTGCGCTTGTCGAGCTTTATAACAGTGGTTATTGGGCAGAGGGGGATGGTAAAAAGTCTTTCGTCAAATACTTTACCAAGCTTGATGATCTTGTCTCGCTCCGTAACTTGTTTGCACATGAGTACTACGAAAAAAAAGCGACAAAACATAGAGCGAAGAATTGTTCCAAATCAGGCATAGAGATTGCCAATCTATTTGCTGGCCTGTTTGAGGTATGCAATGCATAATAATGCAAGCCAAAATCGCGCCTTCGGCGCTGGGACTCACTAACGCTCGCCATTTAGCGGGGCGTTAGCATCCAAGGGAGATTCGTCATAGAAGTCACGATACCAGAACTACCAAAGTTCTCTAGATTCTCACCAGCCTTAGTAAAGGCTCTTGATAAGATCAGATTTGAAATAGACAAAATTGATGACGAAGGTGAGTTGTTTGAGTTCTATTGGTTTGCTCGCGAATATCCTAGATTCTATAGATATCATTTAGATCACGCTGAACACAGACTGAAGGAGATACACCAAAAGTATCACTTCATTAAAAAAAGCGAAGAAAAACGAATTAAGGACTTTGATGAAAATTGTTTTGAGGTAAGTGTATCAAACCCAATCACTCATCAAATATATTGGGATTTTGAAGCATATTTAATGGCATTAAATGCCGCTCTTGATTTGTTAGCTAGAGTTGTGGGTGTGGCATATTCAAATCAAACGCCAGTTTCATTTAATAAGCTTTGTGGCAAAAAAGAATTATCTGGACCAGTCGATATTTTAAGAAAAGCCAAATTAAAATGGGTAGATAGATTCAAAGACTATAGAGATTGTTTTGTACATTATACGCCTGTAGATAACAGGGTATACGCAGATATTATACGAACGAAAGATAATTTATTATTGCGTTGCAAGCTACCTACAAACCCTAACATTAGAACTGTAGAAGGATTCAAGTATTCTAGAAAAATTGAAGTTCTTAAATACGCATCGACTCTTTACAGGCATATCTCTGCTTTAGACAAGGCTGTGGCAAAGGAAATAATGCGGCTTTATAAAGCCAAGCAATTCCCAAAAAGAACTACTAATTTATTTTTTATTGGGCAGCGCACAAGGTAAAAAAATGCTAACAAATTGCTCAAGTCGTTCGCTCTCGCTCACAGGGACGCTCCCCCACGTTAGGGTTCTGCGCCCCTTAGCAAAACGTTAAGCAAATAAACCGAGATGATCGGATATTACAAGAAACACATCTTTGCCTTATCTGAAGCAGTTGCACAGATTCAGTCGTTCCCTGAGCGCGTCGATCAATTGAAGGAGTTTCAGGCGTTTCTTATCCGAAGAATTTTGAACTCAGAAAAAAAGATAGATGAGCTCAAGGGGCGCTTGAAGGGCCTGAAGCGAGAGCTTAGATCTAACAGACCGACAAAAGACAAGGCTAAAGAGCTAAAAAAGAAGATCAAGTTCTATCAGCAGAGGATAAATGAACACAAATGGATGCTGTTCGTTTGGAGGTGCTTCGGAGATGCTGTGGTATTTCTTTACGTGGATAAATTTGCAATAAAGCCTTTCTTGTATGAGTTTGGCTCGAATGAGCCAAAACAAACTGCGGGGAGGCTTGCAGGAAAAGAGGGGTTAACAGCTGAACTATCAGTAACCTTCGATGTTATTGCTCATGGTGTCCCTGCCATACTATGCGATTTAACCAATTGCATACGCCATGGTGACATATGCCTGCTTGGTGAGAGTGATCCGGTTGTGATTGAAGTTAAGTCTAGTGAAAATACTAACTGTCGGATTGATCGCCAGGTTGAGGCCATATCGGGTCTGCAGCAATACTTAGAAACAGATCAATCAAATAAGCTATTTGGAGTGAAAAATACAAGACGAATGGAGCTCAGAGTACCTGAGTTGAACTATCAGGACTCGTTTTCCCAACAGATAGCCAAAGCCAGAGATATTGGGTTTAGTCATCAATCACCGGAAAAGGGGCTGCACGTCTTTGCGTTCAGCGGTGGAGAAATGGATGAGATTGGAGAGATTATGTCTCGATTTGATCAACCAATAGTATTTCTTCTTAATGAAACAAAGAATGCTCAAGCATGGGGAAGCTACTACCCATTCGTTTTAAGTATTGACCAACCTGAGGAGCTATATACATTTTTGAGGGGGGACGTGTACATACTGGTTGTGATTGAGCTTGGAGTTTGTGAAGCGCTTGCGAATGAAAAAGGCTGGCAGCTTAAATATCGAGAGTCGGGTGACTATGCGTTTGAGTTCACGGAGACTAGTGAAGAGAGTGAAGAGGAAGAACAGCCCTTCAGGTTCAATTTATCTCGGCACTTCGTGGGCCGCATCGGACATGAATTATTGTCATTGCAATGGGTAATGGATTTCCAAGAGCATAACAACCAAGAACTGAAGATAATGGTTGCAGAGGCCGGTAATGCCTAACAAGTTATTCCAGTCGCACTTTGGGCAGGGACTTCGGCTTCGCCTCGGTCCGTGAATACAAGCTTTATAATAAATGTTTACCAATGTGGTCAGACTCGATTGTGTGATTAATGTATGGGACAGAGTTATCTAGACTCAAACTATTCTCATTATTCAAGGATTGAACAATGGCCCGCTTACCTAGATATTTGGGGTCAAGTTAGAATTTATCAAGAATAGCCTTACTACACCGTGACTAAATGTTGGAAAGTAAGCTGTTTTTATATTGACCCTAAATACCTAAAAACAAGCTAGTTTTTGTAACTATCGTCTTCAAAGTCATCAAGACTATCGTAGTAGATGATGGCTAAGTACTGAATGGGCATTTGCAGTTTGGTTTCTGGTCGGTGAGGCTGTTCTGCGTGGAATGTCAGAGAGTCACCCGGCTCAAGAATAAAACGCTCATCACCTACGGTGTATTCCAATTTTCCTTCCAGCATGTATATGAATTCAGTACCGGCGTGTTCAAACGGATCAAACACTTCACTTTCTTCATTTAACGTGATTAAAAACGGTTCAAACAGTTTTTTCGGGCCGGTGTCATACGCTAATAGTTGATAGGTATGACCACTCTTGGTGCCGCGGCGAACCACTTCCATTCCCTCGCCATTCTTCACATATTGAGCGCCGCCCATTGGCGTATCGTAGTCATGAAATAACCGCGAAAGCTTTACACCAAGAGCATTGGCAAGGTGTTCCAGTTTTTCCAGGCTGGGTGAGGTCAGTCCATTCTCAATCTTACTCAACATACCGCGACTGACATTGGCTCTCATAGCGACATCCGCAATGGTTAGTCCATTTTCAGTACGAATATGGCGCAGCGTATTTCCCAGATGTTTATCTAACGAGTGATGTGTCGCAGTTTCAGTCGTCACGATTGTTTGCTGTTTGCTCACGGCAAGAATACTCCGTCTTCTTTTAGGCTGTTCTGCCTGATTATACCTGAGGTTTTTTTATTTATCCGGCTTAAATGTTTCCTATTGTGAAAAAAAGTTTACAAGACTATTGACATGTTTTTTTCAGCATGAGTAAATAGAACCATGTTTCATTAGATGAAATTTTGTTTACTTAATAAGGGGTAGATTGAACTACTCCTTTAGTAGTAGAGCATCACACGAGTGGAGGTTAAGAATGCCATTAGGGCTATTAAAATATGGTCTGAGTAGTGAACACCCGGCACCACGCTTTTTTAGGGACTGTACTGAACCTAAGAAATCCTATGATGCCGTGATTATCGGTGGCGGCGGACATGGTTTGGCGGCGGCGTATTACTTAGCCAAAGACTATGGCATTACCAATGTAGCCGTATTAGAAAAAGGCTATATCGGTGGCGGCAATACTGGCCGTAATACCACCATCGTTCGTTCAAATTATCTGACGCCGGAAGGGGTTAACTTCTACGATGCCAGCGTTAAATTGTACGAAGATTTATCAGAAGAATTAGACCTGAACCTGTTTTATTCCACACGTGGTCACTTCACGTTAGCTCACACTGAGTCAGCTATGCGTACTATGCGCTGGCGTGCTGAAGTGAATAAACATGTTGGGGTTGAGAGTTATGTCGTCGGTCCTGAGGAGATATCCAAAGCTTGTCCGCAATTGGATATCTCCTGCAGTGGCCAAGCACCTATCCTAGGTGCCTTATATCATGCACCAGGTTCAGTCGCTCGTCATGATGCCGTGGCATGGGGTTATGCCAAAGAGGCTGACCGCATGGGTGTTGAAATATTCCAGATGACTGAAGTCACCGGCATTGATACTAAAGGCGGCAAAGTCGTTGGTGTGAATACATCTAAAGGTTACATCAGTACCAATCGGGTGTTATCTGCAGTGGCAGGCTTTACGCCACGTATCACTGAGATGGTGGATCTGGATACACCGATTGTAATTCACCCTTTACAAGCCTGTGTATCAGAACCGATGAAACCTTGGCTCGATACGATTTTGGTATCAGGCAGCCTGCATGTGTATGTCAGCCAGTCGTCCCGCGGTGAACTGGTTATGGGGTCCTCATTAGATCCTTATGAATTCCATTCAACACGTTCATCACTGGATTTCGTGGAAGGACTCACCACACATATCACCGATATGTTCCCATTTTTATCGAATGTCAAAGTGGTCCGTCAATGGGCGGGTATGGCTGACATTACGCCTGACTTTGCACCGATTATGGGTAAAACGCCGGTTGAAGGGTTTTATCTGGACGCTGGGTGGGGCACATGGGGGTTCAAAGCCACACCTATCAGTGGCAAAACCATGGCTGAGACGATTGCAAAAGATATGGCACCTGACCTTATCAAATCATTCCGATTATCACGTTTTGAAGACTATGAGCTGACCGGTGAAAAAGGCGCAGCATCAGTTGGTCACTAAGTTAAGAGTAAGGCTATGAAACTACTTGAATGTCCCGTTAATGGTATCAGGCCGATGAGTGAATTCACCTACGGCGGAGAATATCGAAATATGCCCAATCCTGACACGTGTTCAGATTCTGAATGGGCAGCTTATGTGCACTATCGCAATGGCGCGCCAGGTGTGAAAAAAGAATGGTGGTACCACGCACCGAGCGGTACTTGGTTTATCGCTGAACGTAACACGATGACTGATAAGGTCAGCCGTACTTATCTTCTGGGTCAGGAGGAAGCTAAATGACCAGCCGTATTGCAAAGAAACGAGGCGAGTGGATCAACCGAGATAAGCCACTGACGTTTGAATATGAAGGTCAAACGGTACAAGGTTATGAAGGCGATACCATTACCAGTGCACTGTGGGCGGCTGGTATTAATGTGCTGGGTCGTAGCTTTAAATACCATCGTGCACGTGGTGTATTGAGTTTTGCCAATCATGATGTCAACGCCATGATGACTGATGGTGTCGATACGAATATCCGTGCTGACGTATGGCCTGTTGCAGATGGTATGGATATTAAAGCCGTCAATACTATTGGTGGTGTATTAAAAGATAAAAACAAATATATCGATTATTTATCACCTTTCTTGCCAGTCGGTTTTTATTACAAAACGTTTTATAAACCAAAAAGCCTGTTTCCTTTCTGGGAAGACAAAATCCGTAAGGCAGCGGGTTTAGGGGAAGTTAATTTTAACTACCCACGCATTGTTAAACCGAAAAAGTTTGCACATTGTGATGTGTTAATCATTGGTGCTGGTTTATCTGGATTATCAGCAGCGGTTAAAGCGGCTGAGCAAGGTCTGGATGTTATTGTTGTTGACGAAAACAAGCAGGCGGGTGGCAGTCTCACATATGACTATGCGGGTGACCAGACAACAACCGATACGTTGATAAGCCTGCTAGGCAAAGTGGAATCAAACCCAAATATCCGTTTAATCACTGATGCTTATGCTGGTGGTTTTTATGGCGATAAATTGGTGCCATTAGTTGGTAAAGACGGCATCACCAAAGTCTGGGCGAAAACAGTGATTGTGGCTTCTGGTGCCTTCGAGCAACCCCCCGTATTTCGTTACAACGATTTACCGGGCGTAATGATGGGATCAGCTGCACAACGTTTGATTCACCGTTATGCCGTTAAACCTTTTAATAAAGGTGTGGTTGTTACAGCTAATGATCACGGATATCGAACAGCACTGGACTTAGCGTCTGTTGGTGTCGAAGTCGTGGCTGTTATTGATATGCGTAGAAATGGCGCGCCACGTGAGCTTGCACAGAAAGTTAGAGACAAAGGTATTGCTGTTCATATCTCCAGCTGTATTTATGAAGTGATACCGACGTCTGACAAGTTGGGTGTCAAAGCCGTGTCTGTCTGCCCTTATGATGACATTAGTGCCGGCGCGGACAGTGGTCACACTGTGCGTTTGGCATGTGATGGTGTCGCGATGAGTGCTGGCTGGGCGCCAGCAGCTGCCTTGCTGTATCAGGCGGGTACCAAAATGCGTTATGACTACAGCGTCGAGCAGTTTGTACCTGATGAATTACCTGAAGGCGTCTTTGCTGCAGGTAAGGTTAACGGCGTATTTGATTTTAAAGCACGCCAACTGGATGGTCAGCGTGCTGCAGCAGAAGCAGCCGCTTTTCTGGGTAAAACGGTCGATGTGGTGACTGTGCCAAAAGTGGAGATGGCATCACCAAGCCATCCTTATCCGATTGTTGAACATCCGAAAGGCAAAAACTTTGTCGACTTTGACGAAGATATTCAGGTCAAAGATTTCATCAATGCTGCCAAAGAAGGTTTTGACAATATTGAGTTGATGAAACGCTTTACCACGGTGGGTATGGGCCCAAGCCAGGGTAAACATTCCAATATGAATGCCATTCGTATTCTGGCGAGAATACGTGAGTTACCGGTTGAGAAAATTGGTACCACGACGGCACGACCATTTTTCCACCCGACACCAATTGGTCATCTGGGCGGCCGTGGTTTTCATCCTCATCGTTATACCGCCATGCATGAATGGCATGTCGACAATGGTGGCGTGATGATGGAAGCCGGTGTGTGGATGCGTCCTGCTTATTATCAATATGCTGGTCGCTCGATGAGTGCGATGGAAGCCGTACAACAAGAAGCCTTAGCGGTTAGACAACAGGCAGGCATGATCGATGGCAGTACCTTAGGCAAGATTGAAGTCTATGGGGCCGATGCAACTGAATTTCTGGAACGCTTTTATACAGGCAAGTTCAGCAAGCAAAAAATTGGCGAAAGCCGTATTGCTCTGCTGCTGGATGAAGCGGGTGTGATGCTGGATGACGGCCTAGCCGTTCGTGTTGAAGCTGAAAAGTTCTATGTGTCTACCAACTCATCTAATGCGGCAACGGTTTACCGTGAGATGCAACGCAATGTCCAGTTGTGGGGCTTGCAAGTCACATTGGTCAATCTGACCGGTGCTATCGCTGCCATGACACTGGCAGGACCGAAGTCGCGTGAGATTTTAATGTCACTGACCCAAGCAGATCTGAGTGATTCAGCTTTACCAGATGGCAATATGACTCAAACTCAGATTGCCGGTGTGGATGCCAAAGTGATGCGTGTCAGCTTTGTTTCTGACCTTGCCTTTGAAATTCACGTGCCATACAAAGCGGGACTTCATGTATGGAAGCAAATCATGGCGGCTGGACAAAGCCATGGTATTCGACCATTTGGTACTGATGCTCAACGCTTACTGCGTCTGGAAATGGGGCACCACTTGATCAGTCACGATACCGATGGCCTGACGAATCCATTTGAAGCGCATTCTGATGCCTTAGTGAAAATGGATAAGCCGTTCTTTATCGGTCAACGCAGTCTCAAGATCATCGCGAAGAAAACACTGAACAAAAAGCTAGTGAACTTTGTGCTGGAAAAAGACTTTACGGGTGAGATGCCGAATGAATGCAACCTGGTGATTGAAGACAGCAATATCAAAGGTCGCGTTACCAGTATTGCTTATAGCAAATACCTCAACAGAGTCATTGGTTTTGCGTTTGTTGCACCAGAACAGGGCAGTCCGGGCTCAACGTTTTCTATTCGTACCGATAGCGGTGCAATGGTTAAAGCGACAGTCGTTAAAGCGCCTTTTTTTCACCTACTTGATAACAACGGAGAGTAAGCATGCAAAACGACATTTTTAAAAGCCCGGTCGCTTTTGCTCAAGCCCCTTTGAAACCCATCAATGGTTTTGTGAATGGCATGGAGACTGCAATAGCTATAGCGGACAAGGCTATTGAAGCATCACGCCACGAGTTATTAAGTATTTGTGATGTGAGTGCATTAAATCGCTTTGGTGTGAAAGGACCAAACGCAGCAGAGTGGTTAGCTGCTGCCAGCCTGACACTACCTGAAGCAAAAAATAGTTGGACACTACAAGGTAAACGCGAGTTGGTTTTAAGACTAGGTGGCAGTGAATACCTGATCGAAGAGCCACTGAATTCACAACTGGTCGCTCAGTTAAATGCTTTGCCTGTCAATAAAGCCGGTGTCCATAAGGTAATTCGCAATGATGCGTCGTTTATTGTCAGTGGCAAGCTGACAACAAAGTTATTTTCTGAAGTCTGTGCTATCGACCTGTCAGGAGATGCACTTGAAGAGAATCGTCTTGTCATGACTGTCATCGCCGGTGTATCGGTAACGTTGCTGAGACAGATGCTGAATGGCCAATCTGTTTATCGCATTTGGTGTGATGGTACGTTTGGACCCTACCTGTGGAAAACATTATTGGGCATCACCGAAGAATATGGTGGCGGTGCTATAGGGTTCAGTTTTTATTACGAGATCAATTAATACGACCAAGTGTTGATCATTCAAACAGAGGAAATGTTATGAAGTATGAATTCGACCCTAAGGCTTCGCCAGCTGACCAATTAGCCTACGCGCAGAAGTTTTTGGCTGAAAACAATGTGAAATATGTGTTGGCCCAGTTTGTTGATATCCATGGTGTGGCTAAGGTCAAATCTGTGCCAGCAGATCACCTGGAAGACATCATTAAAACCGGTGCTGGTTTTGCTGGTGGCGCTATTTGGGGAATGGGCATTAAACCTAATGGTCCAGATTACATGGCAATGGGCGACTTAAGCACATTGAGTTTATTGCCATGGCAACCTGGCTATGCCCGTTTAATTTGTGATGGTCATGTTAATGGTGAGCCATACAGCCATGACAGTCGCGTTGTACTGAAAAAACAAATCTCTCGTCTGACTGAAAAAGGCTGGATTTTATACACCGGTTTAGAACCTGAATTTTCATTATTGAAAAAAGACGAGTTCGGTCATCTACATCCGTTTGACCCAACTGATACGCTAGAAAAACCATGCTATGACTATAAAGGCATCACACGTCAAAGCGGTTTCCTCGAAAAGCTCACCGAGTCTTTAATTGATGTCGGTTTAGATATTTACCAAATCGATCATGAAGATGCGAATGGTCAGTTTGAAATTAACTACACCTATGCTGATGCACTGAAGAGTGCCGATGACTATGTGATGTTTAAAATGGCGGCCAGCGAAATTGCTAACGAAATGGGCATGGTATGTTCATTTATGTCTAAGCCATTCAGTAACCGCCCTGGTAACGGCATGCATATGCATATGTCGATTGGCGATGGTGAGAAAAGTTTATTCCATGATGACAGTGATGAAACCGGTCATGGTTTATCGAAACTGGCTTATCACTTCATGGCAGGCATTCTGGCGCATGCCCCTGCATTATCAGCGATTGCAGCGCCTACCGTTAACTCATACAAACGTTTAGTGGTCGGTCGTTCTTTGTCCGGCGCGACTTGGGCGCCAGCCTATATTTCATACGGTAATAACAACCGTTCGACCATGGTGCGTATCCCTTATGGTCGTATCGAACTACGCCTGCCAGATGGTACTTGTAACCCATACCTGACGGCAGCAGCAGCGATTGCCGCTGGTTTAGATGGTGTGGAACGTCAACTGGAAGCCGGTCCAGGTTATGACATCAATTTATATGACTTAAGCCCAGAAGAGCTGGAAGAAAAAGGCATTGGCATCTTGCCACAAAATCTTCATGAAGCTTTGACTGCGTTAGAGAAAGATGACGTGATTAAAGGGGCCTTGGGTGAGGAGTTTGTTAAAGAGTTCTTAGAACTCAAACACATGGAATGGGTGGAATACATGCGTCATGTATCTGATTGGGAAATCAATCGTTACGTTGAATTTTATTAAAAGTCCCTAGGGAATGTTGTTAGGAGAATAGTTATGTGTGGAATCGTTGGCCTGTATTTGAAAAACGATAAATACGAAGACCGTCTGGGTGAACTGTTTGCACCAATGTTAATTGCAATGACAGAACGTGGCCCCGATAGTGCTGGGTTTGCTGTTTATGGTGATGAAGTGGATCAAGGGGTGAAGTTAACGCTTCGCAACGAAGATGAGAACTATGATTGGTCAGCACTGGCAAAAGAAATTGAAGCCAAACTGAATACAAAAGTCGACTGGTTCCAAAACAGCAAAGTAGCCGTATTTAAAGTCGATATCGATGCTGAAACAGTTGAGAACTATCTGATGGAAAATCATCAGGACGTACTCATCATGAGTTCAGGTAAGTCTATTGAAATCCTGAAAGAAGTCGGTTTACCAGAGCGTATCGTCAATCTTTTCCATCTGGAAAACATGAAAGGTAGCCACATCATCGGTCACACACGCATGGCGACTGAGTCTGCTGTGACCATGGCGGGTAGCCATCCTTTCTCAACCGGCATGGACTTGTGTCTGGTACATAACGGTTCACTGTCTAACCACAACCGTTTACGTCAGGAACTGAAACGTGAAGGCATTCACTTTGAAACTGAAAACGATTCAGAAGTCGCAGCAGGTTATCTGACCTATCGCTTACAACAAGGCGATAGTCTGAATGAAGCGTTGACGCATGCCTTAGACGATCTGGATGGTTTCTTTACCTTCACTATCGGCACTAAAGATGGCTTTGCTGTGGTGCGTGACCCTATCGCCTGTAAACCTGCAGTGATTGCAGAAACAGATGATTACGTGGCTATGGCCTCTGAATATCAGGCGCTAACAACATTACCTGGCATCGAAAACGCCAAAGTATGGGAACCAGAGCCTTCAAAAGTCTATGTTTGGGAACGTACTACGCACTAAGCAATGGTGTATGAGGAGAATATAAATGAGTACTAAATCTGTAGCAGAATCAGTGACCACATCCGGCAAGCAAACGGTGGATCTGGCACAACAAACAGTTCGTGACTTGAATCAGGCACTGCATGATCAAAACAAAGAACTGACCATTGCTGAATGGGAAGTATTAAACCCGAAAGGGGAGCATAACCTCGCTGTCGGACTTGATCAGAAGCTTAAAGTCGATATCTATGGCCCGGTTGGTTACTACTGTGCGGGTATGAACAAAGAAGCCGACATCACCGTTCATGGCCATGCTGGTCAAGGCATTGCTGAAAACATGATGTCAGGCAGCGTGCGTGTCAAAGGTAACGCTTCATCAGCAGCCGGTGCGACAGCGCATGGTGGTTTTTTGGTGATTGAAGGTGATGCCGGTTCACGTTGCGGTATCTCGATGAAAGGTATTGATATTGTGGTGAAAGGCAATGTCGGTCATATGAGCTGCTTTATGGGCCAAGCTGGTTCACTAGTGGTGTGTGGTGATGCCGGTGATGCGCTGGGTGACTCGCTCTACGAAGTGCATATCTATGTTAAAGGCTCAGTGAAATCACTAGGCGCTGACTGCATCGAAAAAGAAATGCGTCAGGAACACTTGGATGAACTGTCGGCTTTATTAGAAAAAGCCGGTGTGGATGAAGATCCAAAAGCCTTCAAACGTTATGGTTCAGCTCGTCAGTTGTACAACTTCAAAGTTGATAACGCGAGTGCTTATTAATTGCTGATATTGCGAGGAAATAGAAATGACTGAAAAGAAAAAATACATGACCGTACCGCGCGAGTCAGCGACGTTTGATAAATTGACAATGGCTGAAATCCGTCGCGCTGCTGATACGGGTATTTATGATATCCGCGGTGCCGGTGCCAAACGTAAACTGCCACATTTTGACGATCTACTGTTTTTGGGCGCGAGTATGTCTCGTTACCCATTAGAAGGGTATCGTGAAAAATGTAATACCTCCGTGACCTTGGGTACGCGTTTTGCGAAAAAACCTATCACTATTGAGACCCCTGTCACGATTGCCGGTATGAGCTTCGGTGCATTATCAGCTTATGCGAAAGAAGCCTTAGGTCGAGGTGCATCAGCAGTAGGCACCTCTACCACGACAGGTGATGGTGGTATGACGCCAGAAGAACGTGGTCAATCAAGCAAACTGGTTTACCAATACTTGCCATCACGCTATGGCATGAACCCAGACGACTTACGAAAAGCAGATGCGATCGAAGTGGTATTGGGACAAGGCGCAAAACCAGGCGGCGGCGGTATGTTACTCGGCCAAAAAATTACTGAACGTGTTGCCAAAATGCGTACCTTACCGATGGGTGTTGACCAACGTTCAGCCTGTCGTCACCCAGACTGGACAGGGCCTGACGATCTGGAAATCAAGATCAAAGAACTGCGTGAAATTACAGACTGGCAAGTGCCTATCTACATCAAAGTCGGTGCAACGCGTACTTACTATGATGTGAAGCTGGCGGTGAAAGCCGGTGCTGATGTTATCGTGGTTGACGGTATGCAAGGTGGTACAGCGGCAACGCAAGACGTGTTTATCGAACACGTAGGTATCCCCACCATGGCAGCGATTCCTCAAGCGGTTCAAGCGCTACAGGAAATGGGCATGCACCGTAAGGTTCAGCTGATTGTCTCGGGTGGTATCCGTAATGGTGCCGACGTCGCGAAGTGTATGGCGTTGGGTGCTGATGCGGTAGCTATCGGTACCGCTGCACTAGTGGCGCTGGGTGATAACGATCCTAAATGGGAAGAAGAGTACCAAAAACTGGGTTCTACAGCCGGTGCCTACGATGACTGGCATGAAGGTCGTGACCCAGCCGGTATTTCTACTCAGGATCCAGAGCTCATGAAACGCTTTGATCCTGTTGAAGGTGGTCGTCGTCTGGCGAACTACCTGCGTGTTCTGACGCTGGAAGCACAAACATTAGCGCGTGCTTGCGGTAAAAACGATCTACGTCATCTGGAACCAGAAGACTTAGTGGCATTAACTGTGGAATCTGCAGCGATGGCTCGTGTGCCATTAGCCGGCACAAGCTGGATTCCAGGCACACCTACATTCTAAAAAAATGTTGTTGCGCCAGTGATAGTTAAAAACCGGTGTTACAAAGATAACGTGGCTTATTGCGATCCTTACCCCGTCAATATAAGTCACCTTGTCTGCGTGACATCGGTTTTTTTCTTTTTTTTGTTAAATCAGGAGGACAGTGTGTAAATCATTTTTTAATTATTAGAAGAGAGAAATATAACCATGAATAATAAAATAAAAAATCGTATTCAAAATATGTATCTACGAGACTGCATCATGGCATGGGCAGATGTGTTACTCATCTGGCTGGCTGTTGGTTTCGTCCTCATTAGTATCTTAAGCATTCTGGAAGATCCGGTTATCCGCTGGGTCATGATTATTTCCAGTGCCTTGCTCGTCCTTTTCAATACCGCTTCTGTTGGTGCAATGACTAAGCACTACGCAGAAGATAAAGACTATATCTACGGATTGGACATCAAACATCTCGATGAAAATAGAGCAGCGAAGCGCTAATTGCCGAGTGATTTTAATGAGGAAATCTTATGTCTACTTATATACCAAAGGTCCAGTCTAAAAAGGGACAGTTGTTTGATAGTCTTTTTATTCTGATACTTGTTTATGTCAGTTTGTATATTCCCTTGTTTCTTGAATCTGATACTAAATCAGCAAGCGACACCACCTCATCTCAGGCTATCTCCTGGGAATCCCTAAACGTCTCACCTGTTGAGCAGGAACAATGGCAGAAGCTGGGGTTTGATGAAACAGCCGCGGCTGAAATCATCAACGATAAGTTTGATTACACCATTGATCCCTTGATGCTTGGCATTACCGCTTTAGTCATTATTGGCTATTTCATCTTTATGTTGCGTGTCTCCGAGGCTCAATACCGTGAAGTGATTGCTGAAAAATTTGGTGATCAGGCTTCACGAACGACGCAGGAGGATCAGCTATGAGCTATTGGGAAATCTTAAGTTACGCCGCCTGGATTATCTCAGCCGTGTTATTGCTGTGGATTCTGGTGGATGCACTCAGTGTGTCTCGTCAGTTTGATGAATCGCTACTCATGAGTTCGCGTGAAGGCGCTGATGAACTGATGGCAGAGCTCGAGCGAGAGGAGGAGCAGTCATGAGTCAGCAATCTTCTTCTCAATCCGGGGAACAACGCATTTCAATGCTGAAGGTGTTGAACCCTTTCCATATCTGGGCGCTGGGTGTGGGGATTGTTCTGGTCGGTGAATTTATGGGCTGGAACTTCTCTGTTGCCAAAGGTGGTGCTTATGGTGCCTTGATTGCCTGTTGGGTCATTGGCTTACTCTATAGCTGTGTGGCGATGATCGATTCGGAAGTCACGTCGACTGTGGCGGCGGCCGGTGGTCAGTACACGCAGGCAAAACACATTATTGGTCCGTTAATGGCCTTTAATGTGGGCTTGTATCTGGTGATGGCATATACCATGCTGGAAGCGGCGGATGCATTGATAGTCGGTGACTTGATGGCGGCTGTGGCATCAGCAACGGGCTTCCATGATCTGAGTCCGCAACCCTTTGTGGTGCTGACCATTTCGTTTCTGGCCTGGCTGAATTATCGCGGTGTGTTTATGACGCTGACGGTAAATTTTGTCATTACTCTGTTTGCCTTTCTGGCGATTTTGGCCTTATTCATTGGGGCTGATCCGCTCAACCCAGGGCATATTCTGAAACACAGTGATCTGTTAACAGAATTACCGTATGGCTGGATTGGGGTTGTCGCCGCATTGCAGTTTGGCATGTGGTATTACCTCGGCATTGAGGGCACCTGTCAGGCTGCGGAAGAGGTGAGGAGTGCGGGTCGGGCGATTCCACTGGGCACGATTGGTGGCATTTTAACCTTATTAGTGGCAGCGACACTGACCTGGTATATCTCGACGGGTCTGATGCCATGGCAATATTTAGGTCAGGCGACCACGCCGTTATATGACGCTGCTTCGATTATTGGTAACCCGGTATTACAGGTTGTGTTGTTTATCGGCACCATGTTTGCGGCCATTGCTTCGGCTAATGGCTGTATTAATGATGCGGCGCGTGCCTGGTTTTCCATGGGACGGGATCGCTATATGCCGACCTGGTTTGGAGCGATTCATCCGCGTTACCGCACGCCGTTCAGATCGATTATTTTCCTGATTCCAATTGCTGTGTCATTTGCTTTCACAGGTTTACTGGATCAGGTCATTACCTTTTCGATTCTGTCCGGTCTATTAGGTTATACCTTCATGTCCATCAATATGGTCAAGTTCAGAAAAATGTGGCCATTGGATGTGATCAAACGGGGCTATATCCATCCGTTCCATCCTATTCCTGCATATACCTTGCTGGGTTTATGTTCGCTGGTCTATTTCGCGACCTTCCTGGGTTACGGTGCGTCGTTACTGTCGATTATGGCGTTTTACATCGTGGCCTCGATCTGGTTTGTGAAACGACGTTATCAGTTTGTGAAGCGGGGTGATCAGTTCACCATGCCCTGGCCACGGCCCAAAGGTTATTAGGAGGAAGCAGCATGAAACATATTTTATGTGCAACGGATGGATCGCATAGTGCGATGAAGGCCGTGGATTTTGCTGTAGAACTGGCAAAGTCAGTCGGTGCCAAGCTGACATTTATCCATGTCCTCAGACCAACCAGTGAAGATATTTCACATAGTTACTTTTGGGATTCGAGCATTCTAGATGCTGCTGATGCGCAAATCCAACAGGAACTACGTGAGGCCATGGTCAGGGCGACTTCTCAGGGACTCGAGGAAGTATTTTGCACCACGGCAGCGGGTCATGATATTGCTAAAGCCATAGTTGATTATGCTGAGAAACATGAGCATGACCATGTGGTAACAGGATCCGTTGGCCGCAGTGGTATTGCAAAAGTGTTATTAGGATCGATAGCGCAGCATATCGTGCAGCGATCTCACTGTCCGGTAACCATCGTCAGATAAGCCTTAGTCCCGCAGTACTGTCATGGCTGCGGGATGCTTTTTCTGAGTCGAAAGAGGAATATTAAATGAATACAGATGCCATCTATGCATTGATGCTGGTGCTGTTTAGTAGTAGCTGTCTGTTTATTATGTATCGCCGTCATCATCAGCAGGTATTGGCTTCACGAAGTCAGGTGTTTGATGATTGCCATCACTTAGTTGACTTGACGTCATCAAAAACGGATGAACAGGGCTACTCATCCATATATGCCGACTGGAATGATACAAGAGTCAAACTTTCTGTAGAGGTCGATAACCTGACGGCCAGAAAGTTACCGGTGATGTGGATGCATATCACCTTGTTTAGAAAGCATAAAGATAGCAGTGGGGCGAACCTCGATATTTTAGCCAGACCACAAAATACGGAGAGTTTCAGTCCATCATGGCTGTGGCTTAAACCCGTTATGCCTTTAGGCGGCTGGCCGCAACATGCCCGCTATATGACAAAGACGCAGCCACCGTCATTAACGAGCATCGATCAAGAGGTGAGAGCTCTGTTTGCTGATGACCGCTGCAAGGAGCTGTTGATTACCCCTGGTGCGATTCGACTCACGTATTTAGCCAAGCAATCAGACCGCGGACACTATCTATTACTGCGAGCGATTAATTTTGATGACAAACCCATTGAGTCAAACTTGATAAAGGGCTTGTTACAGAAGTTAGATGCTATGGCTGGTCATATGAATGAGGTACAAAATGAAGCAGCCTAGCGCCTTATTGCAGGGACCTGTGCATCCCTACTTTGTTTTGTTGATTGCCATTGTGTTGCCAGGAGTGGGGCAGGTAGTGAATCACAATCCCATGCGTGGTTTAACCATGTTGTTTTTTATGCTGGTGTTAGGTGTTGTCACCTACCAAATGGCTGCTCCCGGTATTTCGGTGATAGGCCAGTTTGCTGGTGGGATTTTTATTTACGCATTATCGATTATGGATGCCTACTTGTGGGCCAGAATTCGTTGGGAAAATCACCGTGCTGTGTATAGGTGATTGATGAATATAAGGTTTATTTTAAGTGGAAAGTCTTAATGTACCTCTTTAGAAGTACGCTATGAAGAGAATATCTCATCTTTGTCATTCTGCTGTAAGTTCCAAATAGGTCTTGTTACACAGACTGAATAACAATTTGTTACGAAAAATGAAATGAACTGCTGAGCAGGCAGACGATCGAGACGGAGAGAGATATGAATACGACTGAAACATCACGAGCAGAGCATCACAGTGCTCACTCAGATACATTAGAACGCTCAATTGACTGGAAGCAAGGACTAGCGATTGCCTCTGGTGTCCCTTTGTTAATATTACCTTCATTAGGTTATTTCCCAATGTGGGTCGCGGCAGCGGCGATTCTTGTTTGGGGCCTATCTGTATTGCAAGGGTTTGTACAAAACCTGGCTTATGCTGAACTAGCGACTACCTTCCCAAAGGCATCTGGTTTACCTGGGTTTGCTCAAACAGTATTTAAAAGTAAGAACTATCAAGGAAAGTTGGATAAAGGTAAGTTGATTGGTGGTTTCAGTGCCTGGAGCTATTGGTTTGCCTGGAACCCTGTTTTAGCTATTTTTGCGATACTGGTGGGCAGTTATTTACAAGGATTGTTTCCAGGGTTAGCCGAAGTGTTTACTGAATATCAGCTGTCTCTCATTTGTGGCGTTGTTATTTTCTCGGCACTCATCATAGTGAATTATTTTGGTTTAAAAGACAGCGCTATTCTGGGGTACTTGTTGGCACTTATTTCCATTATTCCACTGATTGTCATGACCATCATTCCTTTTACCAGTGGTGCGGTCGAGCTCAGCAATATTACTAATAATTGGTTACCTTCTGACTGGCAGTGGGATATGCACCACATTCTGATTTTGTTTGGTTTGTTTGCCATTGCTCAGTGGAGTGCCTGTGCTTGGGAGACGGCATCAATATATGGTCCAGAATATAAACACCCCAGTAAGGATGTGCCAAAGGCGCTATTTGTGTGTGGCTTGATTTGTCTACTGTCATTTGTGCTGGTACAAGCCGCTGTGATTGGTGTGCTCGGAGTAGAGGGTGTGTTAGATGAACCTATTTCGCCGATGTTACCCGTGGCAGAAGCGGCATTTGGGGCAACAGGCTCCGTGGTAGCGATTATTATGTTGATCGCAGCGATGATTCTCATTATTCAGACAGCGTATTTAGGTGCTGCCCGAGCTATGCACTCCATGGCGACAGAACAAAATTTACCTGAGGTATTTGGCAAACTGAATAAACATGGTACGCCTGTCTTTGCTATGGTCACTATTGGCCTATTCAACTTAATTCTCATTTCAATGGGAACGCCAGCAGCGATACTGGCCGCTTCAGCGATAGGTTATACCATGGCAAATGGCATCAGCCTGTTTGCTTATGTAAAAGCCAAAAGGAATCCGAATTTTGCTGAGCTTGATCGTCCATTTAAAGCCCCAACAGGCTGGAAGCATGTCGCTTTGGTGTTTGGTTTGTTTAATATTCCACTCTGTTTAATTGGTGTGGTTTACCTGAATAGCCTGGAAGTGGGCTGGACATCAACCTGGGTCGGTTTTGTTGTGCTTTTATGCTACCTGCCAATCTGGTTGTATGCGCAATATGAGAAGCGTGCTGAAGTGATGGATTATCAAGCAGCCGCGGGAGATTAATTCGTTTTAGTTATCGATACCTTAATCTAAGTTGGGGGAGGCTGGATATTCAGTTTTCCCCTTCTTTATTTTGGCTTGTTTGATGTTAGCTTAGCTTCTAGCAAGCCAAAATAAGGAATAAAGAGAAGATGTCATTAACCCAAAGGGAGTAATCCTTCTTTGGAATGGGGTTACGCCTTAAATTAGGTAACAATGAAGTTGAAGTTGGTTTTTGTAAGCCATTTCTTCATGGTTATCCTCGGACTCTTTGCGATTTGAGAATATTGTGTGAATGGCCAGATGAATCGGTCATTCACACCATTTTTTTACTTGATTCAACTGTGTGAATCAAAAACACAAGGATACATAATGAACCTGCCGTTAACACATCGACTCGAAGATGTTCAAAATACGCCAGATAAGCGCCAGTTAACCATTGATAGAGTGGGCATAAAATCACTTCGTTATCCGATTTTCTTCCAGTCTCACACAGACACCCCAATTCGTGTTGTCGCGGATTTTAATATGTATGTTCATTTGGCTGCCGATGTAAAAGGCACCCATATGTCTCGTTTTGTCGAGTTGCTGGAAAAACCTGATCTTGTGTTCAGCCTTCGTAATATGTCGGCATTTATGACGGAAATGCTCGAATTATTGGGCGCACAGCACGGTCATGTCAGCTTACGTTTCCCCTATTTCATCACTAAGGCTGCACCGGTTTCTGGGGTGAAAAGTGTTATGGATTATGACATCACGCTGACGGCAGATTACACCGATACATTGGATCTGACGGTCAAAGCTGAGATTCCAGTGACCAGCCTTTGCCCATGTTCCAAGAAAATTTCAGATTATGGGGCCCATAATCAACGCTCTCTGGTTACCGTTGAAGCACGCATTAACGAAGATATGACGCTAGACACCTTAATTCAGCTAATTGAAGAGCAAGCGTCTAGTCAGCTTTATGGCCTGTTGAAACGGCCTGATGAAAAGTATGTCACCGAGTTTGCTTATGATAATCCCAAGTTTGTCGAGGATTTAGTCAGAGATATTGCTGTCGCATTAGCGCAGCAGGAGACTGTGTCAGGTTTTCGCGTGGAATGTGAGAATTTTGAATCCATCCACAACCACTCTGCCTACGCCGTTATTGATCAGTTATAAGGAGCTCTATCCTCATGCCACAATCTAAGTTGACGTCTTATTCTCAACCTGCACAAATCGCCAGTGCAGAAGCGATTATTGAGGATATTCGACAGGGCAAAATGGTTGTCTTAATGGATGATGAAAACCGTGAGAATGAAGGTGACTTGGTTATGGCAGCCAGTCATGTCACTGCCGAAGCGGTGAACTTTATGGCTATGCATGCACGTGGCCTGATTTGCCTGACACTCACTGAGCAACGCTGTGAACAATTAAACTTACCCTTGATGGTGAAGCAAAACAAAGCAGGTTTTGAAACCAATTTTACATTGTCGATTGAAGCAGCTGAAGGCGTCACCACTGGCATTTCCACACAAGATCGTGCTGTGACTATCCAAGCAGCCGTAGCAGCGAATGCCACACCTGAAGATATTGTCAGCCCTGGACATATTTTTCCGGTAATGGCTCGGGCGGGTGGGGTGTTGACTCGTGCAGGACACACAGAAGCCGGCTGTGATTTAGCGGCATTAGCAGGACAAGAGCCTGCGGCTGTAATCTGTGAAATCATGAATGAAGATGGCACGATGGCTCGACTGCCCGATCTACTCGAATTTGCCAAACAGCATGATTTAAAAGTCGGCACCATCGCTGACCTTATCGCCTATCGTCACCAGCATGAACAAAATGTGGTTCGCTTAAATGAACGGGAGATGCAAACCATGCTGGGAACATTCCGCCGTCATGATTATGTAGATAAAACGACTGGTATGAAACATCTGGCTCTGGTTTACGGCACCCCTGTCGCTGGTGAAGAAACTCTGGTCAGAGTGCATGCACCATTTAATAGTTTGGATTTGTTGGATTATGAGCGACACGGGCATACCTGGAGTGTGGCTGAAGCCATGCAGCATATTCAACAACAGGGCGCGGGCGTATTGGTCCTGCTGCACGGCGATGAAGATGAATGGCACAGATTGGTTCAATCTGATCGTAATTATGCTGAAGAGTTTGTGCTCAAACACTATGGCATTGGTGCCCAGATTTTAAGAGATTTAGGGGTGACCGAGATGCGTTTGATGACTTGGCCAAGAAAGCTGCCATCCATGACTGGTTTTGGTTTAAGTGTGACGGATTATGTGTTGCCAGATGATCTCGCTGAGAAATTAGCCAACTCAACCGCAGTGTAATACCTGAGTTATTTAAGTTGGGTCTCTCTATAATCAATAATCATAAATAAGGTGTTTAATGGCTTGGTTAGCATTAGTGTTTGCAGGGCTACTTGAAGTCGTTTGGGCGGCTGCGTTGAAGTATTCTGAAGGTTTGACAAAGTTATGGCCTAGTCTGACGGCACTCGTCACAGTGGTGTTGAGTTTGTGGTTATTAGGCATAGCCATGAAATCCTTACCTTTAGGCACGGCTTATGGTGTCTGGGTGGGCATTGGGGCGGTGGGGACGTTAATTTTTGGCATCGTTTTCTTATCTGAACCAGCGACATTGCTTCGTCTTTTCAGTATCTTATTAATTCTGTTGGGTATGATTGGTCTGAAAATATCACACTGATCGTTTGCTCGACTTTTCTCTTTATTTATAAGGTTCATCAGCTAAGCTTTATTCTGGTTGATATTACTAAGGATGAAAAATATGATGTTGATTTCAACCCATGTTTTTCATGAGGCAAACGGACTGTGGATAGACGAGTGCAGCAGTCACTAACGCATAATCAGCATAACCGTTTCTCATTGCATAGAAGCATCGACTGGACGGGGGCTTTCTGGCTGGCAAGTGGTGTGCCCGCGCTTGTGTTGTTTTCAATGGGGGCAATAGCCGCCACGGTAGGTAAACCTGCTTGGCTGATCTGGATAGTCTCTATTTCACTTGGCCTCGTTCAGGCCTTTACCTATGCTGAAGTGGCTGGCTTGTTTCCACATAAAACGGGCGGGATATCTGTTCACAGCTCAGTCGCCTGGGCGAATTACAATAAATGGATTGCCGCCCTGTGTGTGTGGTGTAACTGGGTTGCATGGGGCCCTGTACTGGCTATTGGCTCTGCTCTGGCCGCAGGCTATATTCTCAATGTTATCTATCCGCCTGATGCTGTTATCAATACCTGGCAAATCACCTTGCTCGATCTGAGTTTTCTCAAAGCGGGACTCTCTTTACGTATTAATGCTGTCTTTATCATCGGTGCGGTGATGATGATATTGGTTTTTGCGATTCAAAATGGCGGGATTTTACGCTCAGCTAAAGCGATGATGATTATCAGTTTATCTGGGCTGATGCCATTGATGTTGATCGCGATAGTGCCGTTAATCACAGGCGATCTACGAGTAAATAACTTTTATCCATTGACACCACTTGCTTATGACAGTGAAGGATATGTGGTATCAGGAGTATGGGATATGGCTGGTTGGTCACTTGTGGCAGGGGCGTTATTTATTGCTGCATGGTCAACGTATGCTTTTGAAACGGCCGTCTGTTATACCCGCGAGTTCAAGCAGCCCAGTTATGACACACAACGGGCGCTTCTATATTCAGGCCTACTTTGTCTGTTCGCTTTTGTGCTCATTCCATTCACCTTTCAGGGACATATTGGCTTGGGGCAGATGATCGAACCTCAGCAGTTAAATGCAGAAGGTCTGGTAATAAAACCAGCCCAATATGATGGAATGCTCGCCGCTGATATCTACAGTGGCATGGGCATTGCGAACGCCTTTTATACGATATTGGGTGGCAGTGGCATTGTTATCGATATCTTTGTCGTCATGCTTGTACTGGCTTTGATGTTAGCAATTATGACCACCATGTCGGGTTCCTCCAGAACCTTATACCAGGGATCAATTGATGGCTTGCTGCCGAAATATCTGTCTCAAGTGAATCAACATGGCGCGCCAACCAGTGCGATGTGGACGAATCTGATTATTAACCTCATGTTTCTGGCTTTGTCTGATTATGTATTTTTACTGGCATCGTCCTGTGTGAGTTATATTATTTTTAATTTTCTGACATTGAACTCGGGCTGGATTCACCGCCTTGACAGACCTAATTGGAAACGGAGTTATCGTACGCCCAAACCATTGTTTGTTATGGGAATTGCCATCGCTTTTCTGAATGTCGGTTTGATGGCCTTTGGCGCAAATATATGGGGAAGCGGCACGTTATTGAGTGGTTTGATTCTAGCGAGTATCAGCATTCCTTTATTTTGCTGGCGGCATTATTTAATGGATAAAGGCGAGCTACCTTTATCCATGCAAGAAGACATACAAGCAGGTCATGCTGCAGTTAGCTCCCGTAAAGCAGGACTATGGCCTTATTTGGCGCTATTTTTCAGTGTATTACTGGTAGGCGGGATTCAGTTTATTCTTGATTGAAAATGTGTTCCAAAATTAAGCCAGTTTTGCCCCGTTGGGTAATGGCATATCGACTGAAGATAAAACAACCGATCCATCTGGGCGGTGTAAACCCGTCACCAGACATTCGGACATAAACGACCCAATTTGTTTAGGTGGGAAATTCACTACGGCCAGCACTTGTTTACCGACAAGCTCATCTTTTGAATATAACTCGGTAATTTGAGCGCTGGACTTTTTCACGCCCAGCTCAGGGCCAAAATCGACTTTCAATTTATAGGCTGGTCTACGGGCTTCTGGAAAATCATCAACATCGATAATAGTCCCGACACGAATATCAATTTTTTGGAAATCACTCCAATTAATGTGTTCCATTTTTTCTAACGTATGTTCCATTTCTGATAATTAAGTTGGCGGACCACTTGATTTCCAGGTTTTAAGAATCAACAGGGGGGGAGTGTTTGATTTTACTGACCCATTGATTCTTGGATTGTTGTATTTGTTATTTATACAGGACTTCTGTTAAAAGCTGAGCGAATCAAACCTATACCTGCAATGGTAAAAAGTGCGGAGGCAATGCCGTTTATCCAACGGCTTATCCGCTGATAAATATTCATCACACCGCTAAATGAAAAAACCAAAGAATACATAGCATTTACTGAGAACCCAACAAAAACGCATACTAAAACACCTGCAACTAATGCATGCATGTTGTCACCAGCATCCAGACCAACGGAAAGTGCTGCTAACCAAGCAATAACTGTCTTGGGGTTTGAGATATTAAGCAGAAACCCACGAATGAACCACTTTTTTGCAGTTGGAATATTGCTAGGGTCATTGATGTTTTCTACTTGAGGATTGAAAGCTGACTTTCCTGATAGATAAGCTAACCACAACAAATAAAGCCCACCAAAGACTTTAAGAAGCATCAATAGATAGACAGAACTTTGGAGGACGGCACCCATGCCACTTGCAGCTATCACACCCCAAAATACCAACCCAAACGATAAGCCTGCACTATAAATTAGGCTTATTTTTCTTCCTCGTTTCATAGCAATTATTGCGTTTGAAATATTGGCAGGCCCCGGCGTTACGGCAACCACAAAAAAGGAAAGGCCAATCATGAAAAGTGAAAAAGGATCTAACATTTTTTCCTTTCCTTCATGTTCGTCTTCTCCGATTAATTAACCTTATCAAGTTGGCTGGCGCCTTGAACGCATACAAGTATGTTAGTTGAATACATCATCACCAAACCTCTCATAATCATCTAAAAAAGCCTGGAATTGCTTAGACTTTATTACCTTTTCAGGGTTTTCTTGAATGTACTTATCGAAACTATCTAGGTGTTTTTGAGGTATGCTTCGATGCAACTTGGTAATTTCGTCAGCCTTTTCGAATATGTAACTTGCAAGGCCATCTGGCCATCTATAATCTCTAGGTGAAAGAATTCCTGATTTAATCGCAATACGGCTAGACCTCATCAGTTTTACATTTTTAGCTTTGATCACACCAAGAAGCATAAATGACGGAAGCTTAGTAAAAATATAATGATCCATGCTATTTCCAACGATATCCATGCCCATTATTCTTAGAAAATACCGGTTAATACTTGGTGGTAGCTCATGACTATCTGTTGATTCAATTTTCTCTAACGGAAACAAATGTTGCTCATACTGATTTAAGTTATCAGTTTCCCCAAGCAAATACTTCCTAAGGTGCTCCTGAACTGCATCAAGTAGTTCCTTACGCTCCTGATCATTCTCGTCTTTTGAGTTTTTACTTCTAATATAAGTCAATGTTCTCCAGCTAAGAGAAGCACAAAACTTAGACATCCAATTATCGTAGTTCGCTACCGATTTACCCTCATTCACAAACGGATAAAAAACCTTGTTTGCAAATTCACGCTCCCACCCAGAGAACAGTTGTTCGCAAGCTCCACAAAGCCAATACTCTTTAGCTATATCTTGTGCTCGTTTGTGGAGTTGGTTTTTCTCACGAATATATCCCGTAACAGAGGTCTGCTTTATCCATTTTCCTACGAATTTCGGAATAAAATGACTTTCCTTCAAATTATCATTTTTTTCACATAGCTTACATACCCCTCCCATTACTCAGTACTCTGATTGCAGTAGCGGACCATTTGTAGTGAGAAAGGGGCGAAAACTAGATCTGACTGCCACCTATTGTTAGGTTTATTCATTTGGATTCCTATATTCAAGTAAAGGAAACCCACGGATATCCTGAAGCTTTGAATATATATGAAAAATTCTCTTGGCGATTTTTTGCCCGGTTGAGTTCTTTATTCTTCGCATTGTTGCTTCTAAATCTCCTCGAAATTGAGGTATTTCCGATTTATATTTTGTTGATTCAGCTATAACCCACCTATAGTCACCCCTCAACTCTTCGGGAAACTCTTTTTCCTGAAGTGGAAGCAGCGTCAATACTGCTGTATGCAGGCGTTTTCAAACATCACCTTGACCAGTGCAAAGCTGCTGGACGGCGAGATAGACCCTTTCAATGACTCCTTCAGCAGCCTGTCGCACTTCAATACTTTCCTGACTCCGCGTACCAAAATCTTCCATAGAGCTTTTATCGGCCTAACTGTATGTTCTGTGGATATAAATTAATTTTTTCACTAAACATCATATTGTTAGCACACTCCCTCGGTTATCCAAAAAAACTAAACAGGATCTAGTCTCTGTTTATCAGTTTTATCTTCACCCATCATTACAACTTTTATCAACTTAATCAATTAATTAAATAACTATAGGAATGTTTTTATTGTCGGGTATGCGGACCAGTAGAAATATATTTCCAAAGTATCAAGGTCTAACTTATCGTTGGTTATACTCCCTAGAAAGCAGCTCCCTCTGAGATTTGTACGACCTAGCAAGTAAGTCCTCTAAGTAATTGTTGAGAGGGGCTGTGGAACTGAAAATAGCGTTGCCAATACTCATAAAAATGCTCATAGATATAACGTCACGCGATGTCATGCCTGAGATACCTTACTATGTTTTTATCTGATTGCTGACTCAGACTGGTTGCCAACCTCATGTCGGGTAGGGCAATCTGTCAAGCTAATAGGCGCTAGTTGTTACTGTGAAGCGCTGAGGATTTCCAGTTCAATTCCATATACGGCAGGAATAAAACATGTACGAAGTATGGTGATGCATCGCTTTAAGATTGAAGAAGCATTGCGCACAGACTTTGAATAACGTTATTTTATCCAGCATCAAGTGGGTGTCTGATTGCCCCGATGCTATTTATTTATATGAGGAAACAGATTTGGCAGATATACATGGGGCAGGTGTTCGTGACGATATCGATGGTAATGGCTTTCGGGTAGGTATCGTTGTCTCGCGGTTTAATTCTGAGATTTGCACGGCGCTGTTAAATGCCTGCGTGGATCAGTTAAAAGCCAGTAACGTTCAGGAACAGGACATTCAGGTATTGTCTGTGCCGGGGGCATTGGAAATACCGATGGTCATGCATGAGCTGGCATTAAAAGGTAACTGTGATGGTCTGGTGGCATTAGGTTGTATCATTCGTGGCGAGACCTATCATTTTGAGATTGTGGCCAATGAGTCTGCTCGTGCTTGTACGGATATCCAGATTGGTACAGGTATTCCGCTGGCGAATGCGATTTTGACTACAGAAAACGAAGAACAAGCGAAAGATCGGATGATCATTAAAGGTCGTGAAGCGGCTTTGGTGATTATTGAGATGATTCAGACGTTAAAAACACTTCATACAGAGTAATTATTCTCTAATAAATATTTTTCATATCAAGAGGTTGTTCAGGTAGACGAGTAGATATTCTGGTGGTTTTTACCCACTAAGGAGTACTCCATCATGAGAATTTTTATACGCCGCTGATTTCGGTAAGTTTTTTACATTGAATTCGTTCTATGTAACCGGAGTTAGACCATGAATAATCCACTGCCCAAAGACACTATTACCCGTAACTCAGTTCTCAATGTTCGACATAGAGAGCTGGGTTGTACACTGGATGGCGAAACATGGAATGGCATGCCCATTCCATGGAGCTACCATACTGATGTTAACGATGAGGTTGTAGCTGTCCGTACCCGGGCAGGTTTATATGACGTATCTGGCCTCAACATTGTTAATGTTTCTGGGCCTGCGGCATTAAAAATTCTCGACAAGTTAGTGACAATTGATGTGACTAAACTTGAGCCCGGTACTTCTCGACTTGCTGGTGAAGTCAATGAGGAAGGGGCACTGGTCGATGACATCATGGTTATCTGTGATGATAAAGAACATTACCGTTTATCGCATGGTAGCGGGGCCACTCAGCAAACATTAGCTGAACTTGCCAAAGGCGAAGATGTGACGGTTGAGCAGGACTATGACGTGCATATCCTGTCACTCCAAGGCCCACGCTCTATCGATATTCTCGACCCTGAGCTGGATTTCGATTTGGCCCAATTACCCTATTTCAAACATATCAACACCACGCTATTTGGTCGTGACGTTGTTATTGCGCGTGGCGGTTACTCCGGTGAGCGGGGTTATGAAGTTTACTGTTCTGCTGCCGATGCTGTGTATCTGTGGGATATGATTCTAGAGAAAGGTCAGCCATTTGGTGCTATTCCGGCATCATGGGACTCACTCGACCTGACTCGTGTCGAAGCGGCCTTACTTTTCTTCCCATTTGATATGCCTGAAGGCGATACCACTCCGTGGGAAGTCAATATGGACTGGTGTGTTGATCTGGATAAACCTGGTGATTACATCGGTAAAGATGCTGTGCTGAAACTTAAAGGCAGAGAGCGCTTTAAACAAATAGGCCTGGAATGCATGACAAATCAGGCTGTTGAGATAGGTGCGAAATTACTTATTGACGGCAAGGAAGTCGGTGTCATCACCAGTGCCATCTACAGTCAATATCTGATGAAGTCCATCGCTATGGCCCACATCAAACCTCAATATTCACAACTGGGAACGGCTGTGACGATTGATTCTGACAAGCCTGTCAAAGCCAACATTGTCAAAATGCCTTTTTACGATCCAATGCGTATGCGTACCCATCCTAAATAAGCCGTTCATATAGAAACAGGCTATACCGTTATTCAGATTTAAGAAGAGGAAATGACAATGGAAAGAGGTTACAGAATTAGAAGTAAGCCTTTGTACGATCCGTTGATTTGGAAAGATCATGCTACTGATCATGTCGTGATTGCTCATGCTGAAGGTGGTGTTGGTGTATTGAAGCTATTTCAGATGATGACGCCAAAACAACCAATCAAAGTGTTATTTGCCGATGATGAGCGTGCACAGCGTTCTTATCGTGACATTATCAGTAAGTTGGTGGATGAAGGTCTGCAGATTCTTGATGATAAAGAAGGCGTATTGTCAGCCGTATCGGCCACGCTTGATGACTGTGTCATGGGCACACAGTTTTATATTGCGGGTAATGAGGATTTCATCTGGGCAGCATCTCAGATACTGAAATCAGCAGGTGTGGATGACAAAAATGTCATGAAAGAGCAGTGCGGCAGTCTGGCTCGTCCTGTCTATTGCGTGCATTGCAAAACGATCGATCCTGAAGTGCATCACAATGTTTACACCTGTCCTGGCTGTGGACGTCATCTCTTTGTCAGGGATCATTTTTCCCGTCGTTTGGGCGCCTATATGGGGCTAATGGTAGATGCAGAAGAACCCGGCAATATTCCTGAAGTTGAGGAGATGTACCCATGAGTGTTTTAAATGTGACCGTGGAAAAAGTGGAGCAAATCACTGATGTGGTAAAGCGGTTTACCTTTGTACAGGATAACGGTGAAGCTTTACCGAAATTCTCAGGTGGTAGCCACGTTGTTGTATCAATGGACATTAATGGACGCACGCATCGTAATCCTTATTCGCTGATGAGTTCGCCTGCCAATACCGACAGTTATCAGATTGCTGTTCGACGTCAGGATAAATCTCGTGGTGGTTCCGTGTTTATGCATGATCAGGTCAAACCTGGAACGAAATTAACCATTACATATCCGGTGAATTTGTTTGCCATCAACCGTCTTGGCAAAAAACATATTTTAGTCGCTGGTGGTATTGGAATTACGCCCTTTATGTCCCAAATCGCTGACTTGAATCGTTTAGGCGCAGACTACGAGCTGCATTATGCCTATCGTTCTTCTGAGCATGCGGCTTTTCGTGAACAACTGGAAGAATTATGTGGTGACCGCGTGCATTTTTATGTGGAAGGTGATGGCACTCGCATTGATTTTGGGGACTTACTCGGCCAGCAACCATTAGGTACGCATGCTTATGTTTGTGGTCCTGAACCAATGGTGAAAATGATGCTGCTGACAGCAAAATATTTAGGCTGGCCCAGTAATCATGTTCATAGTGAGCAGTTTTTAGCTCCACCGGTTGGTGATGAATTCACCGTTGTTCTGAATCAGTCAGCGAAAGAGATCGTTGTCCCGGGTGATATGAGCATGTTGGAAGCGATGGAAGAAGCCGGAGTGGATGCGCCTTTCCTATGTCGTGGTGGTGCTTGCGGTCGTTGTGAGTTAGATGTGCTTGAAACTGACGGTGCTTTATTACATCACGACCATTATCTCAGTGATGCTGAAAAAGCCGCTGGTAATAAGATTATGCCTTGTGTGTCTCGTGCGAAATGTACCCGACTTGTAGTGAATTTGTGAGGATATGAATTATGAATATGGCATTTAAAAATGAAACATTTCGGGATGACTATACGTTTACCAACTCACCCGAAGCGATTCGTCGTTTTCCTTTTCCGTTTGATAAAGACGAATATATGTATAGCGTCAATATCGAACAACATACCAAAGGGGCTCCAGGCTCAGTATTTGAGAATGTAATCGATCTCGACGAGCATTATCTGGCCGAGTGCGAAGACCGCCGTATTACTCTGGCTGATGACCCTGACAGATGTATTGCTTTGCCACACATGATGGATGCACAGTGGGATATGTTGGAGTTAGGCATGGAGTCTTTAGCGAAAGACTTTCCAGAGCATTTCCAACTGAGCAGAGATGGCGATAACTGGCATTGGGTGAATAAGCCATTAGACATTGATCAAAAATTTGTGTTTGGTGATCTCTCGACCTTACCTATGGAGCCGTTCGAATTTATTAGTCGTCAGCTTCAAGGCGACTGGGTCGTGATGGATCAGCGTGATGAAGATTTATTTGCTGATATGGGCATGGTCACCAGTCAGGCAGATTGGTCACTGGCATTTGACGCTGGGATGTCGTTTAAAGAATGGCATGGTCCAGTTCCACAGGCCAATGAAATGGGCATTTTTGAACGGGCATTAAAATATCTATTACATTTGCAATATGGTAGCCCGGTCCGTCGTCTGAACTGGACGATGACAGTCAATCCACGCTTAGATACTTCACCAGAGAATTATCCTATATGGGGACCGGACAACGTTTCTGTCACGGCGAATAATGTGGCAGATAAAGTGTTTCTGCGTGTTGAATTACAGACCTTATTCCGCTTACCCAGAAGCAATGCCATTACCTTTGGTATTCGTGGCTATCTTATCAGTGTGCGTGATATTGCTACTTATCCACGCTGGGCTAAACGTTTACATCGTGTGTTGACCAATCTGCATCCTGATTTGGCTGAATATAAAGGGTTAACTAATTATCGCCAGCTCGTTATTGATTGGTTGGCACCGATGGATGATGGGGCAGATATTGGAGAAGGTACTCATCCAGAATAAGGGATTAAGTTTAGGGGTAATCACTTAGGTTTAAAGGAAAGCAAGATGAAAAAAACAGTTTTGATGGTGGCAACGGCGGCAACATCAATGTTTTCAGCGAGCAATACCCTGGCAGAGGAAGCATCACCACATAGTTTTAGTTCCAACGTTGGAATTTTTAGCCAATATGTATTTCGTGGCATTACTTATAGTGATGAGAGACCTGCATTACAGGGTGGTTTTGACTATGCACATGATAACGGGCTTTATGCTGGTATCTGGGGCTCGACACTAGAAGAAGACGACAATTCTGGTAATAGTCTTGAAGTGGATTTTTATGGTGGTTATTACCATCAACTGACGGACGATATTGGCATTGACGTTGGCTTGCTGCAGTTTTATTACCCTGATCACAAAAAGTATAACGGCGAAAATATTGACACTACTGAGGCTTATATCGCGGCATCCTGGAAATGGTTTACGGCTAAATACAGCCGAACATTAACCGATTGGGGTGGGGTGAATAACAAGTCAGCGGGTATTGATGGTTATGCCAATGGTGATACCAAAGGCACTGAATATATCGAGTTGAATTTTGCCTATCAATTACCTTGGGAAATCAATTTGGATCTGCATGTGGGGCACTTAGATGTCAAAAACTACAGTGACTTTAACTACACGGATTATTTGATTGGCCTGAGTAAAGATCTGACGATCGGTCAGTCTGAAGGCTGGACAGTAGGCATCAATTACACTGATACCGATGCAGACAAAGACTGGTGGACAGGTGTAGATGGTGATAACCGTGGTGATAGTCAGTTTATAGGTTACATCTCACGATCGTTTTAACAGTTTCATAAGCGGCAGCAGAGGGTCATGGACGGCTCTCTGTTATTGCTCTGAAATGAGCTGCTCTAAGCCTTCCATCATGGCGTGATAATTACAATGACTGATATCGATAATGATGCCTTCGATGGTTAATAGCTCATCTGTACCCGAGAAGACGCCTTTACCTCTTTCCAGTACCCACTTCACTTTATTACTTTGGGTTTGAATTCTGTAAATTATCTGAAAGTTCTTCTGTTCACTAAGTTGTTGTTGTACATATTCCCATACGCGTGCCTGGTCGTCTGGGTGAATAAGTCTGTAACAATTGAAATGGATGGAATTGGTGATTTCATAAGGAGGATATTCTGTCAGTTCGAAACAGCCTTCACTGACAAAATCAAATGTCCAGTTACGGTCATTTTTACACCGATATAACATGCAGGGTAAATTTGACATGATCATATCGTTTGCAATGCGGGCACTGGCTTTAAGCTCAGCTGAGGTTTGCTTGATACGGCTAATATCGGTGAGTGTACCTAATACGCTGGTTCGTTCACTTTTAAGATGAGAGGTCGTGGTGGCACGCATTTCAAACCATTGTGAACGACCATTCTTAGCGATAAGTCGTAACTCAAACTGGCTGTGATGACGTTTGCCCTCAGTTAAGGCATTTATCCTGGCTTCTGCCAGAGGCAGATCTTCCGGATGAATGAATTGAAACAAGGTCTGCTGCATGCTTTCTTCTGACGTGTAGTCAAGTACATGCTCCCAGGCCGGATTAAGAAAAATAATTTTTTGATCGACATTGATTTGAAACACGATTTGTTCGAGCCGATCAATCAGATAGCGATAAGTATGGTCGATATCCAGCTTATTTGAGGTAGGTTCTGATGAGGTAGTGGTCGTAAACTGTAATAGGAATTGACCATCCTGCTGGACAGAATTAAGTGGTGACAGCGAAATTTGTGCTGGAATAGTTGTTCCATCCACATACAGCATTCTTAGCATCATGGTTTCGTTGGAACGCTTATTATGCTGACGACCTAAAAAGTCTGTCATTTGTTGGTGTGAACTGGGATGAATCAGGTTGGTAAGAGGTAAGTCGGTGATCATATCGCGCATACCATTCATACCCAGCTCTTTTAAAAAGGCATTGTTAGCAAATTTAATGTTATAACCATCTATGACGGCGGCGGGGGTGGAGAGTTTACTGGATAAATCTTGGCCCCAGGCAGCATCATCAAAGGCGATGGGCGATTGCTCGGATTGGAAGCGACGTTTTAACTTCGGGTAAAGCGTCATAGCTAAAGTGGCGGATAAAAACATGGCGAGTACGGCAGCAATAGTTGAGATGTGTACTTTGAATGGGGCGGTACTGTCCCACCAAAAGCCCAGTACCAACACAAACATACTGCTCAGCATAATTAGACTGAATAAAATGATATTCATTATTCGACCCTTATTTTTGTGCCTGCCTTGTCATCAAATGTGTGTCACATAATGAAATTGAAACATCGACTCAGCCAAATTTTTACTATTTTTTCTCGCCGCACTTTGTATGCAAAGTGGGTCGTGCTATTGATATGTATTGCTGCGACTTTTTCATTAATGCAGGCTGGAATTTTCTTTCTCCTCGATTATATGCCTTCTGTTCAAATAGCTCTAGCCAAGGTCAATGAGCAGAAGTTTTATTGGGAAAATCAATTAGTTCATATGGAGATGAAAAGCAGCGAGCGGGCACAAGAATTATTCCATGATATGCAGTCAAACTTTCTCGACACACACGATCCTGCGGTAGCTTGGATGCTACGACAGAAGAATGAAGATATCGCCGAAGCTGTAAAAGTTATCGAAACTGAACAGGCAAACTTTGATGAAATGGCGACGCTAAATTTGCGTGCTGCTGTGCAATTAAGGGGCGCAAGTCGTTTGGCTGATGCCTACAAAAAGCTGGAACAGGCCCTCTACAAGGATATTGAGATTAAAAGGGCGGTACTGACACTTCTGGAGTCAATTAGCCTGGTATTTGTGCTGAGTTGTATTTTGTTATTAGTGCTCAGTGTTCGAAGAGTGCTGGTCGAAAGACTGGATAGATTGCTGGCGTTTATTTACACCAAAAACGGTGAAAACACTGAACTCGATGTGGAAGATGAGTTTGCTGTACTTGAACACAGAGTGTCTGAGCTATCAGCCAAAATGGAGAGCTATGAATCAGAAGTGGCCTGGGCTCACCGTACCAGTGAACATATTCGTGTATTAACGCGTGCACAGGCATTTTTATTACGATTTATTGAGACCGTATCAGAAGATGTGTTGAGTGAAAAAACACTGCTGAAAATGCTGTACTCCCTGGAGCGTACCATGGGGTTTACCAATACCGCACTAATTTATACCGATGATGCTGCGGTGATATCCGCCGAACAAATCCTTTACTCTCATCATAAACCTAACCCTATTTCTGAGAGGGTGTTTGATGAGTTACTGACATCCGGGACGGCGGCATTTCTTGAGTTGAATATCGAGTCTGAAGAAGTGGAGTGCTTGGGGTTGAGTTTTACCGGTAGTGGAAATGCGGTTGGTATCTTATTGGTAGAAATGCATAAAGGACGCTTTCTTGAGGATTCTGAAATTAAAGTGCTGGAAATTACGGCGAATTTACTCAGCATGGTGACCAAGTTTCAGAGTCACGATGAAGAAGGCCGCCGCCTTGCTGTTCTGGAAGAGCGTGCCGCCATTGCTCGGGAATTACATGATTCGCTGGCGCAATCATTGTCATTTATGAAAATACAAATGGCCAGATTACAATCCAATGTGATTGATGATAAACAGCGTGAGGTCACCACAGAACTGAGGGAAGGTCTGGATAACGCCTATCGCGAATTAAGAGAGCTATTAACTACCTTCCGGGTGCATATGGACTTGCGAGGGCTGGGTTATGCCATACAGGCGACGATTGACGAGTTTTCACAGCGATCGAGTCTGACGATTACATTAGACAATCGGCTGGTCAATTGCCGGCTGACAGTGAATGAGGAGTTTCATATTCTTCATGTGGTTCGTGAGGCTTTATCTAATATCGTACGCCATTCCGGAGCAAAAAATGTCTCCATATTGATGTTGGTGACGAGTAGTGGTGAATTAGAGTTAACAATAGACGATGATGGAGTGGGCTTTAGTAAACTTTCATCCACTTATGACCATCATGGTCAGGCGATAATGAAAGAAAGGGCACAGACCCTGGGGGGAGAAATTGATGTGATGTCGAGACGACATGGCGGCACTCGGGTGCGTCTCAAGTTTCTACCCAAACTGGCTGAATAACGGATTATAAAATTAAGAGAGAACTATGCAGACTAAAATAAGAATATTGATTATTGATGATCATCCTCTGTTTAGGAAAGGCGTCAGTCAGATTATTTCTGATGAGCCTGATTTTGAGGTGGTTGGTGAGGCCGCATCGGGACTGGAAGGCATAGAGTTAGCGTTAAAACTCACGCCGGATCTGGTTTTGCTGGACTTGAATATGAAAGGTATTGATGGGCTGGAAACCTTAAGAAGACTCAAACAGACAGATCTGAAATCACGCTATGTGGTATTGACCGTTTCTGATGCAGAAGAAGATTTATTGGAAGCGTTGAAATCGGGTGCAGACGGTTACTTATTGAAAGATATGGAGCCTGAGGACCTACGCTCGAACCTGGTGAAAGCCACACTTGGGACTACCGTGTTACAAGACAGTATGACCGATGTACTCAAAAAAGCGCTGATTGATCCGGACAAAAAAAGTACGGCCTCAGATGTGAGCTTGACGGAGCGTGAGACAGAAATTCTGGATTGTTTAGCGGAAGGGATGAATAATAAAAATATCGCCAGAAAACTGGGGATTAGCGATACCACAGTGAAAGTGCATATCAAGAATATTCTGCGTAAGCTCAATCTAACCAGTCGACTTGAGGCTGCTGTCTGGCGACACCAGAATAAATAAAACCGGTAAGCGAGTTGCCTACCGGTTGGTGAACCATCTGAACGTGATCGTTTACAGTGGTTTACGTTGGCCTACAAAAAAGCCGACACCTCTGGATGGTGTTGAAAATGTAATGGTTTCACCATTACCGAAATAAAATACGTCGCCGACTTTGGCGTGAACTTCTTTGCCAGATTCATCACTGATGATAAATTCACCTTCAGCGATAAGCTTCATTTCTTCATAATCGTAAGTGTAAACCAGTGGTTTATCACCTTTGTTGAGATGAAAGAACCCAGCACAGATTGTTTTATCTTTGCTGTCTGAAGTGACTGTATCACCAAGTGTTGCATCTACTCCATCAACACCCATTGAAGGTTGTGGATCTTTTATCGCTTGCTGAAAATATTTCATATCTTGTCTCCGTATTATTTGTGTATAAACACAGAGGCTATTAAATCGACATGATGGCGTGGCAACAATTATTCAGAAGGCTTAATCAAAAAGAAGTAGATGCTCACAACACGCTACCTGAGTCTGGTCTGGTTTTATATCGTTATGGAAAAAGAATTTCTGCTTGTTCAGCATGCCACTGTTCATATTTCACCATGACATTGGCAAACAAATCACTGTGTAAAAACTCACTCAGCCAGTCTCTGACGAGGGGATAGGGTGATTGTTCGAACCAGTCTTTATCAACAAATGCGAACTGACGGATAAAAGGCAACAGTGCAATGTCTGCCATCGTCCATTTTTCAGTGAGCAGGCAACCATTTTTTGCCAATAAGGATTCCAGTTTTTGTAAGGTTTTTTCACCTTGCTCACGGTAATACAGCTCTGGGTATTCCGGGTATCGGTCAGCATATTTATAGCGATCGAGATAATACTTAAACTCACCATCATTATTGGCAATCAGTTCGTCACAGTGCTGTTTTTGTTGATGTGTGAGCGTTTGATACCACTCCTCGGGGTCTCGCTTTTCCAGTGCCCAACGCATAATGTCGATACTTTCGTCGATGACTTTGCCGGTCTCGGTCTGTAGAACGGGGACAGTCCCTTTTGGGGAAATAGCTAATAATTCTGCAGGTTTATCTTTTAATACCACTTCGCGAAGTTCGGTTTTAATACCGCTGGCAGCGAGCGCTAACCTGGCTCGCATAGCGTAAGGACAACGACGAAAGCTGTATAAAGTCGGGTACCGCATTGAGTAAGAATTCCGGTTTGAATAAAACGCCAGTATAGACAATCAAAGCAGATGACTGTAAATTAGCAAATGCTAATATAGTTATTGAGAACACCATGGAACAGTCATTATTAAGGTGGACCGCTTTTATCACATTGCTGTTGTCAGCCAGTTTTAATATTAACGCGGAGGGGCTGCCCCATACCGAAGCGGTCTATAAAAACTATGCTCGACAGTGGACTTATGATGGCAGTGTTGAAGCTATCAATCAGGCAACTGTTTCGTCGCGTGTTTCTGCGCAAGTGGCTGAGATTTTTTATGACGTGAATGACCGGGTAGAAAAGGGCGAGCTGATTTTACGTTTTAACGACGAAGAAATTAAAACCCGTTTATGGCAAGCAGAAGCGAACCTGCTGGCTGAACAAGCTCAGTTAAAAGAAGTACAGGCCAGATATACTGAAGCCGCAGCGGAAGCCAAACGAATCAGTGATTTATACCAACGCAAACAAGTGACACGTTCTGCGCTTGATAAAGCCGAAGCCGATAAAGCAGCGACAGCGGCGCGGGTCAATGTATTAAATGCTCAAATTAAAGCCCGCCAAGCGGAAGTCGAGCAGGCTAAAGTTGAGCTGTCATATACCGAAGTCCGGGCACCTTATGCTGGTGTGATGACCAAGCGCTGGATTGAAGTGGGTGAAATGGCAACACCGGGCCAGCGCTTAATGTCAGGCCTGTCACTGAATGATTTGCGTGTGGTTTTTTCCGTGCCACAGAAACAATTAACAGAGGTGATGGCGGCCAAGCTGGATGTGCTTTTACCTTCAGGCGAGCATTTAACACAGCTTGATAAAACCTTCATTCCAGCAGCAGATCCACAGACTCACAGTTTTCATATCCGTTTGGATTTACCACAAAATATCAATGATATTTTCCCTGGCATGACGACAAAAGTCATCGCTTATGGCCGTGAGCAGCCGGTACTCGTGATTCCAAAACAGGCCTTGGTAAAACGGTCTGAAGTGGATGGGGTTTATGTGCTCGCGAAGCAACAGCTTGTATTCAGACAAGTCAGAGTTGGGATGGAATATGAGGATGGCTGGGTTGAAGTCTTATCCGGTATCGATGCCGGAGAACAAGTGATGACTCAGCCAGATAGGGCTTTAGTGTATTTGCAGCAACAACATGACTGATCTTAAGCCAACATTGGGAATATCCGGCCGTATTGCCGCCTTATTTCAGGACAATGCACTGACACCGCTAATGGCATTGCTGGCTTTATTGCTGGGGGTGTTTGCATTGATGGTAACGCCGCGTGAAGAAGAGCCGCAGATTGATGTCACCATGGCAGATATTTTCATTGCTTACCCTGGTGCGTCAGCCAAGGAAGTGGAAAGTCTGATAGCGACTCCGGCGGAGCAGGTGGTGAGTGAAATTTCTGGCCTGAAACATGTGTATTCAGTATCGAAGCCAGGGCTGGCTATCATCACTGCACAGTTTGAAGTAGGCGAGAACCGTACCGATGCGATTGTGCGTTTATACAATAAAATCTATTCCAATATGGATTGGCTGCCAAAAAACTTAGGTGTGTCCCAACCCATTATTAAACCCAAAGGCATTGATGATGTGCCGATTCTGACACTCACTCTATGGCGTGAAGGCCAGCAGGATTCCAGTCAGTTAAAACAGTTAGCTCAGTCCTTGGAAGTAGAACTGAAGCGGGTTGATGGAACACGGGATATTTATACTGTTGGCGGTGCTGATACCGTAGTGAATATCACCTTAGATCCAGAGGCTATGGCGGCCTATCACATGGATAGTCATAGCCTGAGTTTGGCTTTGGAAGCCGCAAACCAATCGGTCGAAGCCGGGACGACGGTACAAAATAATCAAATGACAAGTGTTCAGGCAGGTCAGTTTATCGTTTCAGCTGACACGCTGAAATCACTCATTGTCGGTGTCTTTAATGACCAAGCGGTGTATTTAACGGATGTGGCTGATATTTATCTTGGTCCAGAACAACCCCGTCAATATGTCTGGTTTGGTACGGGGCCAGCGGCAGCAGACAAACAGATAAAAGCTCAGGGTGAATATGATGCTGTCACCATTGCCATTGCCAAACAGCCAGGAACCAATGCCGCCGATATTGCCAATGCGGTTCTGCAGCAGGTAACAGCATTAAAAGGCGTGATGATTGCGGATGATGTGCAGGTGACCGTGACGCGTAATTATGGCGAAACGGCGGATCAAAAGGCTGATACGCTGATCCATAAACTAATTTTTGTCACGGTAGCTGTGGTTTTATTGGTGTTATTTGCACTCGGCTGGCGAGAGGCTATTATCGTTGGCGTAGCGGTGGTGATTACCTTATTACTGATGTTATTTGCTTCGTGGGCATGGGGTTTTACTTTAAATCGGGTGTCGTTGTTCGCCTTAATTTTTTCTATTGGCATTCTGGTAGATGATGCGATTGTGGTGGTGGAGAATATTCATCGTCATATTCAACAAGAAAAATTAAGCTTAAAACAAGCGATTCCAGTCGCTGTCGATGAGGTGGGGCAGCCAACAATATTGGCGACTTTAGCCGTGATCGCCGCCTTATTACCCATGGCCTTTGTCAGCGGTTTGATGGGCCCGTATATGAGCCCGATTCCGATTAATGCCAGCATGGGCATGCTGCTGTCATTAATGGTGGCCTATGTCGTGACACCATGGATGGTGTTGAAGATGCTTTCACATTCTCGTTCGGCCAAGCATGAGCAAGTTGCCGAGTCCCAATATGACGCGGTTTTTCAGCGTGTTTTGAGCCCCTTTCTATTACATGAACATGCTGCCCGCCGCCGAAAATTACTGTGGGGTGGACTTATTTTGCTGGTTATTGTGTCTGTTGGTCTGGCAGCAATGAAACTGGTCATTCTGAAAATGCTGCCGTTTGATAATAAGTCTGAAGTGCAGATTGTGATTGATATGCCTGAAGGCTCGCCATTAGAAAAAACAGCAGCAGTCACCCGTGCGTTGACAGATTATCTGTCGACCGTTGACGATGTGACTGATTATCAGGCCTATGTCGGCACAGCTTCGCCGATTAATTTTAATGGTCTGGTGCGTCAGTATTATTTACGTGAAGGCTGGCATCAGGCAGATATTCAAATCAACCTCAGAGATAAACATCAGCGTGATGAACATAGCCATTCTTTAGCACTGAAGCTAAGAGAACCACTAACAGTGATTGCTAGGAAATGGGACGCGCGTATCAAGGTCGTTGAAGTGCCGGCGGGGCCACCTGTGTTATCACCCATTGTGGCGGAGTTGTATGGCTTGAGTGAACAACAGCGACAAAATCAGGCATCACAACTTGTTAAGGTGTTTGAGCAAACTGATGGCATTGTCGATATTGATAGCAGCATTGAAGCGAAAGCCGACAGACAAATCATTCATGTGGATAGAAATAAAGCGAGCTTGTTTGGCTTGACTCAGCAGCAGATTGTTGAAGCTATTCAGTTGGTCCTGGCTGGCGAGGATGTTGGGTATCTGCATGATGATAATGTGAAATATGCCATACCATTGCGATTGCAATGGGCAATCAAGGATAAAGCGAACCTTGATGCTGTATTGAATATGAAGCTCATCAATCAACAAGGTGAGCTGATTCGTTTAGCTGATGTCGTCAATGTGGTGGAGGAGGAACATCAACAAACGCTTTATCATAAGGACTTACAAGCCGTGACTTACGTGACAGCGGATATGGCTGGCAAGGTCGATAGTCCCTTGTATGGCATGTTTTCGGTGTATCAGCAATTAGAGAATATACCGATTCAGCAATATTTGGTTTCAGTACCGAGTCTGGCCTTACAAGATTCATTGAAATGGGACGGGGAATGGCAAATTACCTATGAGACGTTTCGTGATATGGGATTAGCCTATGCCGTAGGCATTATTCTGATTTATCTGCTGATTGTGGCGCAGTTTCGATCTTATTTATTGCCGTTGATTATTATGGTGCCGATTCCGCTGACCGTGATTGGCGTCATGCCTGGGCATGCTTTATTAGGCGCACCTTTTACAGCAACATCGATGATTGGCATGATTGCAATGGCAGGGATTATCGTGCGTAACTCTATTTTGTTAGTCGATTTTATCCGTCAGGCGATGGCTGAAGGCATCACGGCTGAGAAGGCAGTAATTGCCGCTGCTGCAACCCGTGCTAAGCCTATTATTCTGACTGCGCTGGCTGCGATGGTAGGGGCGGTATTTATTCTCGATGACCCTATATTTAATGGTTTGGCTATTGCCTTATTATTCGGAATTCTGGTGTCGACTTTATTAACCTTATTGGTCATTCCGTTGCTGTATTACAGCTATATCAAGACTCGATAAGGGTCATGGCGCCTGTGAGTTCACCTTCGCGTAGACGTTCTGCCTGACGTTTTAATGTATGACGAATGAGCACATTACGATCCATTTCATCCATATGAGTGAAGGCCATACGCAATAAATAAGGTGTTTCAGCCGGTGCTTGTTCGATTTTGTCACAGCCAATCACCGTTGCCAGAGTGTGAATAGTGCTGGCTGAGGGTTTTAGCTGCATAAAGAGTTCAACATAATCTCTTGGCTTGATAGGGGTAGCGACCAATAAGGCAACACCACCCCCACTCAAGTTTACGTCTGTCAGCTTGTCAGGATTGATAGGATTATTGTGACGTTCAATACGTTGTGCAATCAGGTTGACTTTGTCATCTAATAAGCGCAGTGCACGTGCAATTTCACGATCATGCTGACTGATTTGGTCTAATAAGTGTGAAAACACGTTTTGCATCGTACGAAGCTGAGCCCGTTCAGAATCACCATCACTTTCTGATGATTGTGAAATACGTTTGGCGACTTCACCGACGTGCGTTTTTTCCACAGGTTTGTACTCAATGACTACCGAGTCATTGATTCGAAAAAACTCACGTCTGTCTGAACCTGGATGTTGCATCACTCTCTACCGTTATCCTTAAAAGCTTAATGTCACTTAATCGGCCTGAATATAAGATTCTTTATATCATGTTCAGACTAAGTTGCCAGCATTAAAGGTTTTCAGAGGCGTAATCAGCCAGTCTTGAACGCTCACCACGGAGCAGCGTAATGTGACCACTGTGCTGCCAATATTTAAAGTGATCAACCACATAGGTCAGGCCAGATGTTGTTTCGCTCAGGTACGGTGTATCAATTTGAGCGATGTTACCTAAACAGACAATTTTGGTACCTGGACCGGCACGCGTAATCAATGTTTTCATCTGTTTCGAGGTTAAGTTTTGCGCTTCATCGATGATTAAAAAGCGATTCAGGAAGGTGCGGCCGCGCATAAAGTTGAGCGAACGGATTTTAATCCATCGCTGTAATAAATCGTTAGTGGCCTGACGACCCCATTCGCCACCTTCTGTTTTATTTAATACCTCAAGGTTATCCATTAATGCGCCCATCCAAGGGGTCATTTTTTCTTCTTCGGTGCCTGGTAAGAAACCGATATCTTCACCGACAGGCACGGTAACCCGTGTCATGATAATTTCACTGTAGCGCTTGTGTTCGACAGTCTGCGTTAAGGCTGCTGCTAATGTCAGTAAGGTTTTACCAGTACCGGCCTGACCCAATAAGCTGACAAAATCCACTTCAGGATCCATTAATAAATTCAGTGCGAAATTCTGTTCGCGATTACGGGCGGTAATGCCCCAGATGGCATGATTATCTTTGCGGTAATCGTTAATGAGTTGAATATCTGCACTGGTTTCAGTGACGGAACGCACCACGGCTTCAATATTATGATCTTCACCTGGAGAGTAAATAAGCTGGTTCGGATACCAGTCTTTAACCACATCGCCTTCAACTTCATAGAAGGTCTGCCCATCCGCTGTCCATGATTCCAGACGATTCAAATCATCCCAGAAATCCGCATTGAGCTCGCTGGCACCGCGATAGAGCAGATCCACATCATCCAGCACTTTATCGTTGTAATAGTCTTCGGCACAGATACCTAAAACGGTGGCTTTAATCCGTAAGTTGATATCTTTTGAAACCAGAATAATGGTGTGATCTTTAATGGCTGCCTGTAAGGCAATCGCCACACTCAAAATAGCGTTATCGCCCTGATGGCTGGGGAGTTCTTTAGGTAATTCCTGCTCCATTTGGGTGGTCTGGAAAAACAGACGACCGCTGGCATTAGGCATATCACCACTGTTCACGCTGGGTAGAGGAATGCCTTTGGTAATGGCTTCATTATCTTCAGCCTGCAGTAATAAATCATCGAGGAACCGACTGACCTGGCGTACATTACGGGAGACTTCAGATAAGCCTTTTTTACCACGATCGAGTTCTTCTAATACAACCATGGGTAAGTAGATATCATGCTCATCAAAACGGAATAAAGCCGTTGGGTCATGCATCAATACATTGGTGTCCAGAATAAACAGACGTTTACCTTCGGCGGGACGTTTGATCATTGGTTCGAGATCCTCTTTGGTTAGTTGGAGACCTGAGGTTGATTATGGTGCAAGAAATCACTGATGCAAAGAGTGAATAAAGATTATTTTGCCAATGTCATCCCTATAAACGTACTACCACTTCACAACTGGATATTTAGTGTTAATATGAAAAGCCTTCCTCAAACAATTTATATCCGAATATTTAGCTATCACTCTGCTTTGATAGGCGGGATTCTTTTCTGAATGTATTTCCTATCTTATTGATTGTTAAGATCTCTATGTCTTTTTCCTTAGACATGCCTAAATTGCTCAGTCGGTAATGATTGACCGCTTTGCTCTGACTTGAAAGTCATTTCCATCTCCTGAAAAGACAGTAAAAAAGTTCTGTTTTTGCAGCAAGCTGATATTGAAAAACAGGGCTTTTGCGATAACGCTGCATTAACGATCTAGGAGTCAATCCCAATTATCACTAGGATGTCTTGTTCTGCATGAGCAGCGAGATTAGTGTTATCGGATGAGTTAGGTGGGTGTTCTGAATCTTGTTTGAGTAATGAGTCCTCCTATACCTATGTAGACATCTAAGGAGGTTGATTCCCATGAAATTAAAACCAATGTTGTATGCCGTGTTGGCTGGTTTATCCGTATCAAGTGTGGCTGTTGCAGATGTGACATTCGATGATTTAATTGGCACCTGGTATGCCGAAACCCAACATGATGGTGAAACCATGAAATGGTTAGTCAAACGTGAGCCTGATCAAAGTTATGCGGCATTATTTCTAGTCTGTGATGGCGAAAATCTGTCATGGGTTCAAAAAGAGCGTGGCCAATGGAAGATGGAAGGGGACGAAATGCACACGGTCATTGCTGCTTTTCAGGATATGAATGGTGGCCCCTCTGATCAGATTGGTAAGCAAATTCATTATGAGAATCTTGAATTAGCTGATGACGAGCTGAATTATGAACAGAAAGGTAACGACAATACTTACAGCTTTAACCGCGTGAAAGATGGCTATCAAGTCAGCTGTCAATAATCGAAAACAGGTCAGTCTGAATCAGGCTGACCTGTTTAGGCTTAAACACATGCAAGATGTGTTTAAGCTAGTCATATTGTGGTTATCAGTGTCGACGAAGACGTATCAAGCCGATCAAACCAGACAGTAATAACCAGAATGCAGCGGGTATGGGGACGGCTGAGATATTAGCGCCATAAAGGTATTGAATACCGGCGATATCGTCAGCTTGAAGGCCGGTCAATGAGGGATTATAAAAAGGTCCCATTACTGATTTAGATGCCTCGGAGTGTCCCAGTCCAAGTGAGTGCCCGATTTCATGTAAAGCTACCCAGAAAATACTGATACCATCTATGAGGCTATTGATACTCCATGTTTCTGCACTATCAAAATGCAGATCACCACCTGCAGAGAAATACCAGTGGGTATCTGGATAAAAGGCATGCGCTAATACCCCGCTCGGGCCATCAATCGCTTCACCTCCAATTCGAATATCACCTGATGTTGTGAGTGTATTAAAGTTAGCACCATCATCTGCTACTTCAATAAAATTGAGGTTAGCGACACTGCTCCAGGCATTAAAGGCTTTTTTAATTTCTTGCTGAAAACCCGTGGGCATAAAACTGTTTAGTGGAGAGCAAACCGCTTGGTCACATTCTTCACCACCCAGCATGAAGCTATAACTAATCGTTGCCCCGGTACCCAATGTGGGGTCGCCCCACTTTTTTATCGGACCGGGAGAGAGGGTGTAAGCATTGGCTGTGGAAATAAAAAAGAATAAACAAAATAGGCTTAAAAAGAGTTTCACTGAAGTCATCCTTGTCTTAAGTTTGGTGTAAATTAGCTATCCAGCTAATGTGAAATTTATCACATTTTTCGGCTTCATAGTCTAGCCATAAATATCACTTCCAGTCTGCTTGGATAAGCAAACGTATGAGGATAATCAAAAAATATTCTGATGGATGAGCTCGATAAAATGATATGGCAAATGGTTGATGCTATTCCTTATGGTCAAGTCATGACCTATGGGCAAATTGCAATCAGTTGTGGTTACCCGGGGTATGCCCGCTACGTAGGTACCGTTCTTAAAAAACTTCCACCAGACACACATTTGCCCTGGCACCGCGTTGTCAATGCTCAGGGGCGTTCTTCTTTTCCAGAGGGAAGTGAGAAATATCGGGAGCAATTACAGAGGCTCCTCGCTGAAAATATTGTAGTGAATAACGGCAAGATAGTCTTATCGGTTTATCAGTATCAGTAAGGTCAGCCCTCATTTTGCCAATGAGGATGTGGATATATTAATAATAGTATTTATGGTAACAAGCGCCACTGATACCATATGTGTTTAAATTTCTGAGAACACCATGCAAGGTTTAATCTTAGCCGTTCTGGCTTATACCATCTGGGGGCTTTTTCCTCTCTTTTTCAGTTTCCTGAGTCACGTGTCACCGATTGAAGTTACGGCGCATCGGATTACCTGGTCACTGGTAGCGACTTTGACCGTGGGCCTGGCCTTAAGACGTGGCAAGCATTTATGGGAAGCGTTACACAATAAAACGACCTTACTCTGGCTTGGTGGCTCAGCGGTGTTTATTGCGATTAACTGGTTGGTCTATATCTGGGCCGTTGGGCAGCATCGTGTGCTTGAAGCCAGTTTAGGTTACTTCATCATGCCTCTAGTAAGTTTATTGATGGGGAGGCTTTTGCTAAAAGAGTCGCTGCATCCTTTACAGGCCATAGCTGGGGGCATTGCTTTTCTAGCCGTGCTCTGGGAGTTGTGGTCGTTTGGCAGTTTACCGTGGGTAGGCGTGGTGCTCTCATTTGCTTTTGCATTCTATGGACTGATACGTAAGGTGCACCCGATTGATGGGATAAATGGATTAACCATCGAAGCGTTGTGGTTAATGCCTTTTGTTTTGTTGTGGATTGGCTGGCAGTCAAATTCAACAGAATCGATATTACAATTCGGCGAAGATACAACGACGACCGTTTTGCTCATTAGCTCTGGTTTTCTGACGGCATTACCTTTGGTTTTATTTGCCATGGCCACTCGTCGCATCAATTTATCTATTGTCGGTTTTATTATGTATATCAATCCGACCATACAATTTTTGATTGGGGTCTACGTGTTAGATGAGCATTTCCCTCAAGCCAGGTTAGTCACATTTATTCTCGTTTGGTCGGCGATGGTGTTGTTTATGATGGGGATGTGGCAGTTACAAAAACAGAAACGACCTGCGTCATAAGTTTTGGCTGATCTACTCACTACATCAACCAACCGGCAGCGCCGTTGTTTTGATAGGTGATTTCATGACAAACGAGGTATGAACTCCTGTCACACCCTCAATGCGCGTTAGTTTATTGAGCAGGAATTGTTGATAGGCATCCATATCTTTCACAATCACCTTTAATAAATAATCGGCAGATTGGCCGGTAATGAGGTGACATTCGAGTACCTCAGGATAGCTGGCAAGTGTGGTCTCCAGTGCTTCAAAACGCTCCGGTGTGTGTTTATCCATACTGATCCCAATAAAGGCCATTAAAGTCAGACCTAATTTTTTTGCGTTGAGTAAAGCAACGTAACCATCAATTAAGCCTTTTTCTTCCATTTGTTTAACCCGACGAAGACAGGGCGAGGGGGACAGTTTGATAGCTTCGGCTAATTCCTGGTTGGTAATGCGTCCGTCAGCCTGTAATTTTTGCAGGATCATGATGTCGTATTTATCGAGGTTATCAGACATGTAATTTCTCCATTAATTTTTATTGTGGTTATATATTTCAATATTTGTATTATTTAAGCAATATTATTCTTGTTTAAGTCGGTTTTATGCAAATATAGCAATTTAATTCCATAGTGACTTCTTTATACTATTTCACATGGCTGGAACTGATAGCCGATGCGTCAAAAGCGCAGCTGGCACGATGAACTGACATGATCAAAAGTCATGAAAGTCCTATCGGAAAAGTATGAATTAACCCGGTTCATATGGTGAGTCAGGCAAATTTGTTTCAGCAACTTGTGTGTCATTAATAGTTATTGTCAGGAGTCAGACATGATTAGTCAGCCCGCTCAAAAATATCGTCGCTTTGATGCTATCCAATTGCCTGATCGGCGGTGGCCCAATGTGGTATTGGATAAAGCCCCAATCTGGATGAGTACAGATTTACGTGACGGTAATCAGGCTTTGATTGATCCGATGTCTGTTGATACCAAAATGCGGTTTTTCCTAGCCTTGGTGGATATGGGCTTTAAAGAAATTGAGGTTGGTTTTCCATCAGCCTCAGAAACGGACTTTAATTTTGTACGTCGTCTGATTGACGAAAATCGTATTCCTGATGATGTCACGATTGAAGTGTTAACGCAGGCCAGAGAGGATTTAATTGCCCGAACCGTGGAATCCTTGAAAGGTGCCAAACGCGCTATTTTGCATATGTATAACCCGATTGCCCCTGCTTTTCGTGAAATTGTCTATCGCACTGATAAGGCTGGGGTGAAAGAGATCGCTGAGCGTGGAACGCGTTGGGTGAAAGAGATGACGGCAAAACAGCCAGAAACCGAATGGGTATACCAATATTCACCGGAGACCTTTTCCAGTGCGGAAATGGAGTTTGCGAAAGAGGTTTGTGACGCGGTGACGGCCATCTGGCAGCCAACACCAGAACATAAGATGATCATCAACTTGCCGGCAACAGTAGAAATGGCGACGCCGAATACCTATGCCGATCAAGTGGAATGGATGCACCGCCATCTAAATCAACGTGACAGCATTATTCTGAGTGTGCACCCACATAACGATCGTGGCACGGCGGTAGCAGCAGCTGAGTTAGCCGTCATGGCGGGGGCTGATCGTGTGGAAGGTTGTTTATTTGGTAATGGTGAACGCACGGGTAATGTGGACTTGATCACCTTGGCGATGAATTTGTATTCGCAGGGAATTCATCCTGAGCTTGATTTCACTCAGATGGATCAGATCCGACAATTGTTTGAAGAAGCCACACAATTACCCGTGCATCCGCGCCATCCTTATGCGGGTGAATTAGTGTTTACGGCTTTTTCTGGCTCGCATCAGGATGCGATTAAAAAAGGATTGGCCGTACAAAAAGCGGATGACTATTGGCAGGTACCTTATTTACCCATTGATCCAGCCGATGTAAATCGTAGTTACGATGCTGTGGTGAGGGTCAACAGTCAGTCCGGCAAAGGTGGCGTGAGTTTCTTGTTACAGCAACATGCCGGCTTTGAATTGCCACGTCGTTTGCAGATTGAGTTCAGCAAAGTGGTTCAAAAGGTCAGTGACAGCAGTGGTCGTGAGATTAACGCTGAGAATATCGTCTCACTGTTTGATGATGAATACGTGCAAGTGAACAGTCCTTATCAATATATGGGAAGTCATATCGTCGATGAAGAAAGTCATCAAGTCATGAGCCATGTGGTGGTGAAATATGAGCAACAGCGTATTGAGTTAAAGGGACAAGGCAATGGACCATTGGATGCTGTGGCCAAAGCTATCTCAGAGCATATCGGTGAAACAGTGACTGTCGCGGATTATCATGAACATGGCATGACGGCCGGTTCTGACGCAACGGCGGTGAGCTATGTTGAAGTCAAGGTGGGAGAGCATGCAACCGTGTTCGGTGTGGGGCAGGATAAAAACATCACTACTTCAGCGATAAAAGCATTATTAAACGGAGTCAATCGCTTTATGAATACTGGCACTTCTGTAGCCGTTGATAAAAAAGCAGTCAGTTAATCAGTGATATCCTGAGTCAGCTGTAAGGATTGTCTTGACTAGCGTTAAGGATAATCATTGAATAAATGATGTGAGTGTGAGTTGTTGATTATTAAGGTTATTTTGTTTCTTGGCGATTTGATCTCATATGAATAATTCGTTAGGGTAGGAATCAGTCCTGAATGATAAATTCAATATTCAGGCTCTTTTTACCGATGTTTGATGGTTCAAACAAAGGAGAAAATAATGTTAAACAAACAATTTACAACATTGTTATCAGTAGTATTCACGCTTCTATTCGCATCAAGTATGGCGTTTGCGAATGAGCATAAAGACTCCCATGACGGTGCGAAACATCCTGCCCATGAAATGGGAGAGTCTGTCGACACTCATAAAGATAAAGAAATGAGTGATGACTACAAAGAAAATATGAAAGAAGCTGAAGATGCAGCTAACGCTCCTCATCCTGCACATGAAATGGATGAAAACGAGGAGCTTCAGGAACGAGGTCAATAACCGTTTCTGAATGGGATAAAGTCCCATTAAAGCGATTAAACGCCGCATATTGATTGAAATATGCGGCGTTTTTTTATGTCACTAAAACAAGTATCGATTGAATAAGCTTGAATTAAGGCGTTGCGTCTATATTAATACTTAACTTTCTTATTGCATCAATGAACAACAACAGGACCGTGTTATGCGACAACTCCGCTTTATTTTTCTATTCACCATGGTTTATTTTTTGTCGGCATGTGCGAGCTTTTCGCCTGAATTTGAACAACCTCAAGTCAATATCACTTCGTTTAATCTGGCACCGTCTTCAACTGCCTCAACACCTATATTCATTATCGGTTTACAAGTGATTAATCCTAATCGACAAGCGCTACCATTGAAGGGGATGAGCTACTCCGTTGAGGTAGATGGTTATCGGATATTGAGTGGAGCGGAACCGGATTTACCGCGAGTTGCGGCATACGGCACCGAAGAATTTACAATCCAAGCAATACCAGATTTGCTTGGTAGTGCGAAATTGATTAGTCAGTTAATGTCTCATCATCAGGATGCGGTTAAATATCGATTTAAGGCACGTTTGGATATCGGTAGTCTTTTTCCATTTATTGACATTGAAGAAGCTGGAGAGTTGAGTTTAAAGCGGCCATCATCATCTCAATAAATTCACTGTCATTTCGTGCTCTTCAGAGCATTTGTTGCTATGTTTAGTCCATAGATCACTGATAAAAGCGCCTTTATGAATTCGATAAGTATGTTGTTTTTGTTAAGCGGAACCTTGATTGCTTTAAGCATTCTGGCCAGCCGCTTATCTTCTATTTTTGGTTTGCCATTGCTGATCATTTTCCTGGCACTAGGCATGCTGGCCGGAGAAGATGGCATATTAGGTATTCAGTTTGATAATTATTCCGTGGCATTCGTTATCGGTCATTTGGCACTTGCCATGATTTTGCTCGATGGCGGTATGCGTACTCGCCTCAAAACATTTCGTGTCGGCTTTAAACCTGCTTTATCCATGGCAACGATAGGTGTGTTTATCACCAGCGGTGTGGTGGGGTTAATAGCCATGTGGATATTCAATCTAACACTGGTTGAAGGCTTATTGATTGGTGCGATTGTAGGGTCGACAGATGCGGCTGCAGTCTTTTCTATGTTGCGTGGTCAGGGCATTAATATCAACGAACGAGTTGGGGCGACGCTAGAAATCGAGTCTGGCACCAACGATCCGATGGCGATTTTTCTTACATTGATGTTCATCCAGTTATTGATTAGTGATGAAAACACTGTGTTAGGCAATGTACTGTTTTTCCTTCAACAATTCGGCTTTGGTATTGGTATTGGTCTCTTAGGTGGCTGGTTAGTTAAGCGTTTATTGGCAAGACTGGAGTTAATGCCAGGCTTGTACTCACTGTTGGCATTAGCATTGGGGTTTAGTATTTTTGGTTTAGCGTCCTGGATGGGGGGCAGTGGTTTTCTGGCTATCTATCTCTGTGGTTTGATGATAGGCAGTGAAAACACCCGTCAATTACAGCATATTTTGCCGGTATATGATGGTCTGGCCTGGTTAAGCCAGATTGGTTTATTCCTGGTGTTGGGGTTGCTGGTCACTCCAACCGAATTAATGGAATATGCTTTGCCATCACTTGTGATTGCCTTAGCCCTGATATTTATTGCAAGACCACTGGCAGTCATTCTCTCCGTAAAACCATTTTTTAAATTCCGCTGGCGTGAAATTGGTTTTATTTCCTGGGTGGGATTACGAGGAGCTGTGCCTATTGTGCTGGCGATTTTTCCTGTCATAGGTGGGGTAGATAATGCCCCGATGTATTTTAATGTGGCGTTTGCTGTTGTGTTGTTATCGCTACTTATCCAAGGCGGTACTTTATTACCGATGGCAAAATGGATGCGAGTGCAGATCCCTAAAAAGGCCAGTCCAAGACAACGCGGTTCTTTAGGTATCTTGCCTGAGCGCGATTTTGAAATGTTTGTTTATAAAGTAGAGAACCAACGTCTCGATGACCAACCTATTCGTTTACTGCGTTTTCCATCTGGTGCGATGATTTCTGCCTTATTCCGGCATGAGGAGATGATTCATCCTAAGGGCAGTACGCGTCTAAAACTAGGCGATATTCTATGTGTGATCAGCCGTGAAGAAGACCTAGATAACCTGAACGAATTATTCAATGGTGATACTCAGCTGAATCAGAAGCAATTAGCATTTTTTGGCTCTTTTGTTCTCAATGGTGAAGCGATGTTAGTGGATATCGCTAAAGCCTATGGTCTGACGATCAGTCCACAGGAAGTGGGGGTGAGTTTAGGCGAGTTTATTGCACGACGGGTGGGGGGACATCCTGTTGTGGGTGACGACATTGATTGGCACGGCATTCATTGGGTCGTGAATGAGGTCGATGGTGACATCGTGAAAAAGGTTGGGATGCGTTTATATTAGAAAAAACGGAAATAGTTCATGTTTCCTCTCATTAAACATTGTTTTCTGAGAGGCTTTCTGTCATATTTTGCGCATCATCATTTCTTTGGTGCCCTGTTGTCATTCATAGAACATTTTCCGGCTGCTGTTTAATGAAGAACTGTCTGCATGGTTTGTGCCTGTTTGAGTCTTTCACTGTAAAGGTTTAGCTTGATTTTTCAGCTGATAAACATGATGCGATGTTGACGGGGAACCGCTTTGTGTGGAGTCAGTATGAACTTATCTATTCAGCAACGGTTTAGCTTCTGGGCTGGACTTAGTCTACTCTCTGTTGTGCTCGTGACCGCCTTGGTGGCGATGTATAACTTTGGCAAAATTAATCAATCACTCACAGAATACAATAGCGAACTGACAAAAAAGCAGGCGGAATCGTACCTCGGACTACTCGCCAGTGATACCAGTGCCAGCCTGCTTGTCCCTCTGGAGAAAGCATTGAACGTGGCCACATCTACGTCGATGTCCATGCAATCGTTAGCCAGTGCTTCTAATACTATAGACAAACGTCAACTGGCTTTGGATACCCTAAAAAAGACCTTGAATCTGAGTCCTAATTTCCTGGGTACCTATGTTGCCTTTGAACCCAATAAGTTTGATTTTTCAGATGCTTTGTATCCATCAACCGTTGGTAGTGATGAGAGTGGCCGGTTTCTACCCTATGTGATTCATGGCGATAATGATGGTTTCACCGTCGAGAGTTTAGTTGGATTAGAAGACCAGACGCTTGACGATAATGGTGTGAGAGCCGGTGAATATTACTTATGTCCCAAAGAGTCCAACAAAAGCTGCGTCGTTGACCCTTATATCTATCCGATAAATGGGAAGGATGTATTGCTAACCAGTATGGTTGTACCAGTAACGAAGAATGGTAATTTTATTGGTATGACAGGGATTGATATCAGTGCTGACTTCCTACAGTCCAATATCGTGAAAGTCGATAAACAGCTCTATGACGGCGCTGGTGAGATTTTATTAGTTAGTCCAAAGGGCGTCATTGTTGCTGATAGTGAGAATCCAGAATTAGTCGGGAAAAATTTGAAGTCAATTGACGCTGATCTTGTGAGTAAAATTAAGAATCTATCCATGTCAGATGAGAGTACTATTTTTGCTGCTGATGATGCTTTGAAAGTGTTAAAACCTTTTAAGCTAGGTGATACGGGTGCTCACTGGACTGTTTATATCTCCGTGCCTGAGTCCGTTATTTATGCTGATCTTCAGCAACAACAAGCCTTTATGGATCAGCAACAATCACGCTTTATCAGTCAGACGACTCTGCTGGGCTTTTTGTTTGCGATGATTGGTGTGGTCATTGTCTGGTTTGTTGCCAAAAACAGCGTTAAGCCCCTGCATGATATGACCGGTATTGTTGGTAAACTGGCCGGAGGCGAAGGGGATCTGACACAACAAATCACTGTCTCTCGCCAGGATGAAACCAGTAAGCTGGCAAATCTATTGAATACCTTTATTCAAAAACTACAGACTTTGATTAAGGGGATGTTGCCGATTGGTAACCGTATAAGCGCCTTATCTGCTCAAGGTAAGCAAATTAGCCAACAAACCAGTGATCAGATGAATGAACAGAGCAGTTTACTGGATCAGATGGTCTCTGCAGTCACTGAAATGTCGGCTTCAGCTCAGCAGATTGCTGGTAACGCAGAGCGCACCGCAACATTAGTCAGTGATGCGCATCAATCAACAGAAGCGGGTGCAGATCTGGTGAGTCAGAATGCTCAATCAATCAGTGATGTGAAAAATAGTGTTCAACTCTCTGAAGCTGCATTGGATCAACTAGTCAAGAATAGTGGCGCCATTGCAGAGATTCTGGTGGAAATTCAGGGCATTGCTGAACAAACAAACCTATTAGCTTTGAATGCTGCGATTGAAGCGGCCAGAGCCGGTGAAAAAGGTCGTGGTTTTGCCGTGGTGGCAGACGAGGTGCGAGCGTTGGCGAATCGTTCACAATCAGCGACTGTGGAGATTCAAAATCGTTTGGCCTTACTGAACCAAGGAAATAAAGAAGCCTCTGTCGCTATGAAGAAAAGTGGCGAGCAGGTCGAGCATAGCGTGGAATTAGCGCATTCTGCTGCTAGCGCTTTAATCAAAATTAGAACCGCGATTGATGAAGTCTCTGAGATGACCTTACAGATTGCATCCGCAACAGAAGAGCAAAGCAATGTTTGTGAAAATGTCAGTGAAAATTTAACCCGTATTTCGGATTTGGTTCAGCAGACAGCTGAGGGTGCAAAAGAACTCAGTCAGGTCGGTAGCGATTTGGATGCCACAGCCAATGAGTTACAAACAGGCTTATCGTCATTTAAGGTATAAATTCTAATGCTCAGCCAGTAGCGATGCTGGCTGAGTTCAATCTGTCACAGTTCAAAAGTCGTGATGAGTATCTGGTATAATCGTGCGATTTTTATAATCGCTTTACCAGATGGGAAATCTGCTTTAAATGACTGTGCATCAACAAATTAAATCCTTACTTGAGCAACGTATTCTGATTCTAGACGGTGGAATGGGGACGTTGATCCAAAGTTATAAACTGGAAGAAAAAGATTTTCGTGGTGCGCGATTTGCAGATCATCCCTGTGATGTAAAAGGCAATAACGATCTTTTGTCTTTGACCCAGCCGCAAATTATTCGCGATATCCATCGTGCCTATTTTGAAGCCGGTGCGGATATTGTTGAAACGAACACCTTTAATGGTACGTCAATTGCCATGGCTGATTACCAGATGGAAGATCTGGTTTATGAGTTAAATAAAGTCTCAGCCGAATTAGCTAAAGAAGTGGCTGATGAATTTACGGCTAACAACCCAGACAAGCCACGTTTTGTCACCGGTGTATTGGGCCCAACTAACCGCACGGCCAGTATCTCTCCTGATGTGAATAATCCTGGCTTTCGAAATGTCAGTTTTGATGAACTGGTTGATGCATACATGGAAGCCATTCGTGGTTTGGTTGATGGCGGTGCTGATTTGTTGCTGGTCGAAACGGTGTTTGACACCTTAAATGCCAAAGCCGCCTTGTTTGCGATTGATCAGTTCTGCGAACGAAATGGTGTACATATCCCGGTCATGATTTCAGGCACGATTACTGATGCCAGTGGTCGTACACTTTCAGGCCAAACGGCCGAAGCATTCTGGAACTCGCTGGCGCATATCCAGCCTCTGAGTATTGGCCTGAACTGTGCACTGGGTGCGGAGCAGTTACGTCAGTACGTGGAAGAGTTAGCCAATGTAGTGACTTGTCATATCAGTGCTCACCCCAATGCAGGCTTACCTAATGAGTTCGGTGAGTATGATGAATCACCAGAAGTCATGGCAGCACAGATTAAAGAATGGGCTGAGTCTGGTTTCTTAAATATTGTTGGAGGCTGCTGCGGTACCGCCCCTGCTCATATCAAAGCGATTGCTGATGCAGTAGAGGGTATTCAGCCTCGTCAGCCAAAGAAGAATCTACATCACTGCCGTTTGAGTGGTTTAGAACCTCTGAATATTACCCCTGACAGTTTATTTGTGAATGTAGGCGAACGGACCAATGTCACGGGCTCGGCGCGTTTCGCCAAGCTAATCAAAGAAGGCGATTACGATACGGCATTGGAAGTGGCACGTCAGCAAGTAGAAAACGGTGCTCAAATCATTGACATCAATATGGATGAGGGCATGCTGGACTCGAAAGAGGCCATGGTCATCTTCCTTAACTTACTCGCTGCTGAACCAGATATCAGCCGTGTGCCTATCATGATTGACTCATCCAAATGGGATGTGATTGAGGCTGGTCTGAGATGTATTCAAGGTAAAGGCATTGTTAACTCCATCAGCCTGAAAGAGGGTGAAGATAAATTTATCGAACAGGCCAAATTGGTTCGCCGTTATGGTGCAGCGGTGATTGTGATGGCCTTTGATGAAGTCGGTCAGGCCGATACACGTGAACGTAAGCTGGAAATTTGTCGACGTTCATACGAAGTGTTGACTGAGAAAGTGCATTTCCCACCAGAAGACATCATCTTCGATCCCAACATCTTTGCCGTCGCCACAGGTATCGAAGAGCATAATAATTACGCCGTCGATTTTATTGAGGCTGTTCACGATATTAAACAAAGTCTGCCACATGCGCTGATCAGTGGTGGTGTTTCCAACGTCTCGTTCTCATTCCGTGGTAACAATCCGGTGCGTGAAGCGATTCATGCGGTTTTCCTCTACCACGCGATTAAAGCGGGAATGGATATGGGGATTGTTAATGCTGGCCAGCTGGCTATCTATGATGATCTGCCTGAAGAATTGCGTGAAGCCGTAGAAGATGTCGTCCAAAACCGCCGTGAAGATTCTACTGACCGATTGCTGGAACTCGCCGAAAAATACAAAGGCGAAGGTGGCAGTGTGGCTAAGCAGGAAGACTTGGCCTGGCGTGAGCTACCTGTCGTCAAGCGTCTTGAGCATGCTTTGGTAAAAGGCATTGCGGATTATGTTGAAGACGATACAGAAGAAGCGCGCCAACAATTTGCCAAACCACTGGAAGTGATTGAAGGGCCGTTGATGGACGGTATGAACGTGGTGGGTGATTTGTTTGGCGAAGGTAAAATGTTTTTACCTCAGGTGGTCAAATCTGCCCGTGTAATGAAAAAAGCTGTTGCGTATCTGATGCCCTTTATCGAAGCAGCGAAAGAAGAGGGCGACGATAGCAAAAATAACGGCAAGATTTTGATGGCCACCGTCAAAGGTGACGTACATGATATCGGTAAAAATATCGTGGGCGTGGTATTGCAATGTAATAACTTTGAAGTGATTGATCTTGGCGTGATGGTGCCAGCGCAGAAAATTCTTGATACGGCACGCGAAGAAAAAGTCGATATTATCGGCTTGTCTGGTCTGATTACGCCATCACTTGATGAAATGGTGCACGTCGCGAAAGAAATGGAGCGACTGGGCATGGAAACCCCACTGATGATTGGTGGAGCTACTACTTCTTTAATCCATACCGCCGTGAAAATTGAACCGAACTATCATGGCTGCAGTATCTATGTAAAAGACGCGTCACGTGCGGTGGGTGTGGCTCAACGTTTAGTCACCAAAGATACACGTGATGCCTTTATTGCTGATCTGAAAAAAGACTATGAAGAGAAGCGTTCAAGACATAAGGGACGTAAGAGCAGTCGACGTCAATTAAGTATCACGGAAGCACGAGCGAATAAAACCAAGATTGACTGGGCCGCTTATCAACCAACCAAACCTGCTAAATTGGGTCTGGAGGTGTTTGATGACTATCCTCTGGCTGAATTGGTGGATCGCATTGACTGGACGCCTTTTTTCCAATCCTGGGAGCTGGCTGGCAAGTACCCTCGTATTCTGACCGACGAAGTGGTTGGCGAGCACGCCACACATCTATTTGAAGATGCACAAAAAATGTTGCAGCAAATCGTCGATGAGAAATGGCTGACAGCCAAAGCGGTCATTGGCCTTTTTGCGGCGAATAGCGTGAATGACGATGATATTGAAGTGTATCGTGACGATAGCCGTGATGAGGTATTGATGACATTGCATAGCTTACGTCAACAAACCGAGCGTCCACCTGGTCGTCCAAATGCCGCTTTAGCCGATTTTATCGCGCCAAAAGACACGGGCGTCAATGATTATATTGGGGCGTTTGCCGTAACGGCAGGTATTGGCATTGATGAGCACGTTGCACGCTTTGAAGAAGATCATGACGACTATCACAGCATTATGCTGAAAGCGCTGGCGGATCGTCTGGCAGAAGCCTTTGCAGAACGCATGCATGAACGGGTTCGAAAAGAATTCTGGGGTTATGCTAAAGAAGAGCAATTAGACAATGATGCCTTGATTGATGAGAAATATCAGGGCATTCGTCCGGCACCAGGTTATCCTGCCTGTCCGGATCATACTGAGAAAGGTCTGTTATGGGAGCTGATTGATCCTGTTACCCATGCCGATATGACCATTACAGAAAGTTATGCCATGTTGCCAACTGCCGCTGTCAGTGGGTTCTATTTTGCCCACCCTGAGTCACGTTATTTTGGCTTGGGTAAAATCGACCAGGATCAGGTGGAAGACTATGCTGAGCGAAAAGGTTGGGATAAACAAACAGCTGAACGTTGGTTGGGACCGGCATTATCTTATGATGGAGATGACTAATGACGGTAAATGAGAATGACATTATTGATCTTCAAACGCGTTTAGCATTCCAGGATGGTTTGCTGGAAGACTTGAATCAAGTGATTATTGGCCAGCAAGATCAAATTTCTCGCTTAGAACTTGCCATTGAAACCTTAAAGGTGCAAATGCGTACTATGCAGACCTCAATGCATCAGAGTAATAATGGTCAGGAACATGAGATACCACCGCATTATTGAACCATAAAGTATGTCACTGCCACAGCGTCACTGTTGGATCATACAAGGCGATACCGAATGGCTTTATCAGCAGGCATACGCTTTGTACCAGTCTGTGTCGTCATCAAGCTGTTTTTGGTTAAGTGATGCTGAACACACCAATCAGGCAGTGCATGTTAAACAGGCTCACCAGCATTTAGGGCAAGAGTGTGAGTTATTACTTTTTGAGGTAAGCAATAAGTTTGATGCCGATGCCTTCGGCGCAGTCGTTGGCTGTGTCAAAGCTGGTGGCACTGTCGTTATTTTATTAAACAGTACATTATCATCGACCCGATGGTTGAGACGATTTCTTCGAACTGCAACTGACTTTCCAGCAATTCAACAATTCCATCAGCCGCAGTCTTTACCCTCTATATCCAAATTACACGCTAAGAATATAACCACCACTATTATCGAGCCCACACAAGAGCAAGAGCAGGCGATAGCGTTGGTTCAGAGGGTAGTCACGGGGCATCGCCGTCGCCCGTTAGTGTTAACAGCGGATCGTGGTCGGGGGAAAAGTGCCTTATTGGGTATGGCTGCCGCTGAGTTGCTCAAAGCTGGAAAACAACATGTCCTGGTCACAGCACCAAGCCCGGCTAATATCCAGACGTTACTCTTTCATGCCCATCAGCAATTACCATCAAGTAAGTTAAGTGCAACGTCAGTGACATGGCAGGATGCCATGATTGAATTTATGGCACCAGATGCCATTTTACAGGCACAACCGACTACTGATTTATTGATCATCGATGAAGCTGCTGCTATCCCAGCTAATATGTTGGAGCAATACCTGATTCAATATTCGCGTTTGGTGTTCAGCTCAACTATCCATGGTTATGAAGGCACCGGGCGAGGGTTTGCTTTACGGTTTTATAAAACACTGGATAAGTTAGCACCGGACTGGCGAGCTTTAAGCCTACAACAGCCTATTCGCTGGGGTGAGGGAGATATCGTTGAGCAGTTCTGTTTTGCGGCTTTATTACTGGATGCTGAGCCGATTGATAGCCAAGAGATTGACGCTGCAACCTTAAATGAGCTGAACTATGTTCAGCTTGAACAAGGGCAGTTATTAAATGATGAAAGCCTGCTCAGGCAAGTCTTCGGTTTAATGGCTTTGGCGCATTATCGTACACGACCTTCTGATTTACATATGTTATTGGACCAGCCTGATATACGAATAGGTGTTTTACGTTTTCAGGGTAAAGCCGTCGCCACACTGTGGACTATCGCCGAACCGCAGCTTGAGGACACGCTTGCTCAGGCTGTTTATGACGGTCAACGGCGGTTGAAGGGCCATTTGCTGCCACAATCTTTATTAGTGCATACGGGAATCATTGATGCGGCACAGTGTGACTATCAGCGTATTAGTCGTATAGCGGTACACCCTGACTTTCAGCAGAAAGGTTGGGGACAGTATTTATTAAAATGCGCTGTTGCCGAAATGACTGATGACACCGATGTGGTGGGAGTGAGTTTTGCGATGTCGGAGGATTTGTTACATTTCTGGCACAAAGCCGGATTTGAAACTGTTCGGCTGGGTCAACATCGTGATGAGGTGTCCGGCAGTTTATCGGTGATGATGTTAAAAGCATTGACGCCAAGGGGGCAGACCCTGGTTGATAAGGCCCGTAAAATATTATCTTGTCAGTGGTCGTTTTTATTAAGCAGACAATGGGATGAGCTGGATGCTGAGTCGGTAATTCAGATTAGCCAGACATTGCTTGATGACGAAACCTTCAGTATTGATGTGTTGCCGCAGATACAGAGTTTTGCATTCAAGCAGCGTCCTTATGAGTCCTCGGAGTGGGCATTATGGCAGTGGTTCAGGTCTCAACTATCCAGCCCAGGATTTGAACAGTTACATAAAGAGCAGCAACAATTATTGATTATGTTGATTCTGCAAGGTTTGCCATTTGATAAAGCGGCTAAGCAACTCAAACTATCTGGTCGAAAACAGATCATTACACAATTAAGAAAAGCGGTAAGTCAATTACTCGACTTCGAAGCAGATATTAGTTCATAAGCAGTTTGACTATCACCCCACCAACTAACCAGATACCTGATAAAGTAACAAGTGTATTCATTACTATTTTTCCAAGGGAAAGTGACGTTTGATGATGTTGGCCTGATTGTGACCGTTTCCAGTCATAAAAAAGATAGCTTGAAATAAGTAAAAAGCCAATATTTAAAAAGAAATTATAGTTGAGTTTGAAATGGTCTTGCTCAGCAGGTGATGACCAGTTTTCAGGATTAGGTAATACATCAAATAATTGAAAGCCATAATGAAGTAACAGTGATGTTATTACCAGGCAGATAAACAGCATCATAAGGATGAATAAGGCCATTTTCCAACCGTAATATTTGGCATTAATACGAAGTACTGGCAGAACGACCATATCAGAAAAAATAAAAGCCATCACACCAGCGAAGGCAACTCCTTGGCCGTATAAAACAGCAGCCAGAGGAATATTACCCATTGAGCCAATGAAAGTGAAAAAAGCAGCGATTGGACCCACTAATGTTTGTTGTAAGACTGACCAGAAGTCTGGATTGTCTGTGCCTGCGCCGATGAATAGCCATTTAAAAAAAGCATCAGGGACAAAAGCAGAGATGATACCGGCAACAGTAAAGCCAATTAGTACATCTTTCCATACCATTTGCCATTCCATGACATATTTCTGACTGATTTGTTGCCAGATATCTCGGCTGAATAGTTGTGACCATGCATGTCCATCAGACTCATTTGCCTGCATATCCTCAGATTGATTATCACGAGCCTGCTTTATCAGGGATTTAGGGTTGGTTAAGTAAATAAACAACCAAGCGATCAGAATTAATAAAATTGCGCCTAGGTATTCACCAATAACAAATTGCCAGCCTAGAAAAATGGCGATGACAAAACCCAGTTCAATAACCAGATTCGTTGAAGCCAGCATATAAGCCATAGAAGCGGCGAAAGTGGCGCCTTTTTGGAATAAGGCACGTGTGGTGGACAAAGCAGCAAAACTGCATGAGCTAGATATAAAGCCGAATAGTGTGCCTGTTGATATGGATTTAAGATCATCGCCTCCCATAAGCTTTCGCATTTCTTTTCGAGAGACCATGACTTGAATAATACTGCTGACGATGTAGCCAAATATAAATGCCCACAACGCCATCCAGAAAAAACCAAGACTGGTTAGAGAGGCTTCAGACCATTTTTCCAATAGTTGCAAAATAATCTCCCCTGGAAGGTATAAATCTACCGTATCAGGAGATGGAGATAAGGTAAACCTCGCCCGATGCTAGAACCTTAATGTTAAGCGGTGTGAGACTTTCCCCCCGGCAGGGGCCTGAAAAGCAGTAACCGTCTTCCAGTTGAAACAAAGCACCGTGAGTTGAACATTGGATATGGGTTCCTTCCAGCGACATAAACTGATCGGGTTGCCAGTTCAGTGGGATACCTAAATGAGGGCAAAAATTTAAATAAGCTCGCACCTCACCATCTTGTTTCAGTAAAAAACAGTCCAGTGTTTTATCGTCTTCCAGCTCAATGTTAAACCCCCGCGTTTGGTATTCCTTGAGCTCATTTTTATTACAAAGATAGATTTCTGTCATAACGGTAATAAATTCTCCAGTCCTTCCTGGCCACATTTTTTGCCTGCCAGGCGACAAGCAAACGAAAGTGTCTCTTCATCAGTTAGTTGTTTTATCATTCCAGAAATGATGCCGGCATTAAATGTATCTCCGGCGGCGAGCGTATCAATCACGTCGTTAGGAGGGACAGCTGGACTAAAAATGAGCACATCATGGTTTTTTAACCAAGCCCCCGTTTCACCCCAGGTACAAGTCATAAGACTCGGCAGGGATAAACTCTGAAGAAACAGCTCAGCGGAGTCATATCCCTGACTGAGCACATAAGGTTTAGAGAATAACAGTACATCTGCCAGAGGAAACAGTTTTTCTATACCTTCACGTGGTTTCTCTATTTCCAGAGAACAAGGTAAGTGTGGGTAATGTGTTTTTAACCATCGCAGCATTTTGTCGAGCTCATCGACATTTCTACCTTCAAAATGAATCCAGTCAAAGCCAGCCAGATCTTGTTGTGAAAAAAAGTGAAAATCCAGCTCGGGACAATCACGGTAGTGCACGATGGTGCGACTGCCTGTTGGCTTGCTCACCGTGATGTAAGAGGTCGGTAACTTACCTGTAGAGAGTTGCTTACAGAATCGATAGCTGATCTGATGAACGTCTAGATCTTGTTTAACAATAGTGGCATCGCTTTCGTCAATCAACACGCCAGACCAGGCGCATTGATGGCCTAACTGACTGAGAACGACCAGTGTATTTGTCGCATTTCCACCACGACGAATACTCTGGCTGATAGCTCTGATCTCATCATCTTCGTGAGGATAGCCGTTAACACGGTTGATGATATCTATGGTGGCGATACCGACAGCTAAAATATTTGCCATAAAGTGAAGCCGGCCCTTTAGGGCCGGTATCTGTGTTGATGGATTAGATGTTATCGAAAACAGCACCGACGGCATTGGTGATTTCATCAATATCACCTGTGCCAGGAATGGCGTGAAGCTTATGCTGTCTTTGATAGTAACCAATTAATGGCGCAGTCTGTTCTTCGTATACTTTCAGACGATTACCAATGGTTTCTTCATTATCATCAGCGCGCTGAAATAATTCGCCGCCACAGCTATCACATTGGTCTTCTTTTTTAGGTGGTGACAGGTGGATATTATAAATGGCACCACAGTCTTTACAGGTACGACGACCAGTTAAACGTTGCATTAACTCTTCAAAAGGAACGTCTAGTAACACAACACCCTGCAAAGGTTGGCCTAATTGCTCAAGCATGCTGTCTAAGGCTTCTGCCTGGGCAATATTGCGTGGGAACCCATCAAGAATGTAACCATCTTGAGCATCTTCTTCTGATAAACGCTCGCGAATAAGACCGATAACGATATCATCCGATACCAGAGCACCTGCATCCATCGCACTTTTGGCTTGTTTGCCTAACTCTGATCCCGCTTTTACTGCCGCACGCAGCAAATCACCCGTAGAGATTTGTGGAATATTGAATTTCTTTGATAACACAACGCCTTGTGTGCCTTTACCGGAGCCTGGGGCACCGAGAAGAACCGTTCTCATTGTTAGCCTCTTAAATAGATTAATTTTATGTTGAACTTTAATGCTCAGTCATCATAACGGATTCCAAACGCTGGATTTGTTTGGCAACCTGCCTGAGTAAATCCGGAATTTGGTATTCATTCAAGCCCAGCAAATCCCAAGCTGCTGGGTCTAGCGGTGGAACATGGCTGTCGCCACTGTGTCCGAAAGGCACGGAAGATACCAATATGTCGGCAATATGTACAACTGCGGCATCAATCAAAAACTCATCCGCATCGGAAGGAGAATGGTGATAACGTGCGACTTCCTGAAGTGATTTTGGTAAACGCCAGGCTTTAGTCAGCGCTTCACCTACGTGAGTGTGATCAAAGCCCATTGCCCGCTGCTCGGCTTCAAAAATTATTTCATGGCCGAACTCAGCACTATTAATCGCTTCACGCGCTAATTCAGGCACTGTCTGATAAATCACCAAACTACCGATATTGTGAAGCAGGCCGGCAATAAAAAAACGCTCACTTGAACGTTGGCCACACTCTTCAGCCAACAGCTTGCTGGCGATCGCACTGGCAAAACTATGGCGCCAAAACTCATTCATGTTGATCAATGAGGTAGGAATGCCTCTGAATGAATTCAGTACTGATGTCGCTAGAATTAGATTAGTCAGCTCACGGGTACCTATAATGGTGATGGCTCGCGAGATAGTATTTATTTGAGAGGGAAAGCCATAAAAAGGGCTGTTCACGATTTTTAACAGACGTGTTGCTAATGCCGGATCGGTATTAATGACCGCACTGATATCATCGATACTACTATCGGGGTCTTCCATTAGCTCATTGAGCTGTGTGTAAGTAGTGGGTGGTGAAACGAGTTCCAGTGATTTGTTGACCAGTGATTCAGCTGTGAGACTCATGTTTGCTCCTCCTGCTCATTTTCCAAGTCTAACTGCATTTCATACAGTGCTTTCATGAGGGGGTGACTCAGATCAACATAGCGAAAGCGTTCATCACGCTCTTCGCGTTGGGCTTCAGTTAATTCAATGGTGTCTGCCATATTATTTCACACTCCATGATGCCTTCTCACTGACGAATTGAGAGATAGATGCGCCGAGCTTGCCTGCAAACTGATCAAGGTAGTTTGGACGCGGGGTGTAATCAACAATATCTTCTGCGCCCAGAATATCACGTGCCACAGTACTGGTGTTTGCTAAACCATCAATCAAACCAAGATCGACAGCTTGCTCTCCCGACCAGAACAGTCCAGAGAATAAATCATCATTATTCGCCAATCTATCGCCACGACCTTCCTTTACTACGTCAATAAATTGTTGATGAATGGTGTCCAGCATATTGTGGGCATGTTCGAGATCCGCCTCTTTCATCGGCAGGAATGGGTCTAAGAATGCTTTGTGTTCACCAGCGGTTAAAGAACGTCTTTCGACACCCACCTTGTCAATTAAATCAGTAAAACCAAAACCATCCATTCTCACGCCAATTGAGCCGACTATACTGGCTTTATCTGCATAAATTTTGTCAGCTGCTACGGCGATGTAGTAACCGCCTGAGGCACAGACATCTTGAATAACGGCATAGACGGGAAAATCAGGGCGTGTTTTTTTGAGGCGCTGAATTTCATCATTGACGATACCTGACTGAACAGGGCTACCGCCGGGAGTATTCATTCTCAGGATTAAACCTTTGGCTGATTGATCTTCAAAAGCGTTACGAATACCCGTAACAATACTGTCAGCATTCGCTTCGGATTCACTGGCTATAGGGCCACTGATTTCAACCATGGCTGTGTGGGGGCCAGTAGCAGAAGATAATTGTTTGGGTGAGTAACTTAGAATTAGAAAGGCGATAAGATATAAAAAAATCAGGCCTTTAAAGACATATCCCCAGCGGCGTTTGTTACGCTGTTCTCTTATGGCTGCAAACGCCAAATCTCTCAGAACATTGCGTTCCCAAGTCTGATCTTCCTTGCTGTTGCTTGTATTTTCCGAATTATTATTAGGTGGGAAATCGCCAAATGTTGCCATGTTTATCTATCCTGAAAAAAACATAAGTATGCCATCATATCAAAACTCTGTGTCAGGACGAGCTAACCACTTCTCAACTTGATATAGATCATGAACAATGGCTCTGGGGTTCGCTGCTTTAAGAGTGAATTCTGGGTGTGCACCATGAGTGATTCCGAGACTGTCAGCACCGGCATTATGGGCCATCATTAAGTCGAACTCTGTATCACCTATCATCAGCGTTTGGTCAGAAGTGACACCAGCATAATCCATCAGTTCCATCAGCATTTGAGGGTGTGGCTTTGAATGGCATTCATCGGCACAGCGGGTTGATATAAACAAATTACCCAACCCGGTTTGTTGCAAGGCTCTATCCAAGCCTCTACGACTTTTCCCTGTGGCCACGCCTAACAAAATATTTTGTTCATTAAGTCGACTTAGTAAGGCTTCAGCATGGGTAAAAAGCGGTGTTGACTCCGGCGTGTTTACCCAGGTTTGACGATAGCAGTCAGCCAATGCTGTCCAGGTTGCCGCATCAGCATCTGGATAGAGTGTCTGCACTGCTTCATGTAATCCCAGCCCGATGATATGGCTGACTTGCGTATCTGACAGTGGTTCTAAAGATAAGGTTGAAATAGCTCGGTGCATACAATGAGTGATGTGCGCCGTTGAATCCATCAAGGTGCCGTCCCAATCAAATACGATGAGTTGGTAGTCCATTATGCATGCTCCATGAGTGAAACAACGCTCACCAGGTTGTCTGGAAGAGGGGCCTCCAATAGAAGTGGCTCATTGCTGATGGGGTGTCTGATACCCAGACGCCAAGCGTGAAGAAACAAGCGTTTCAGGCCATAGCTTTTCATGATTTTATTGAATTCGCGATCGCCATATTTGTCATCACCTGCAACAGGATGACCAGACCAGGCTGAATGGACACGTATCTGATGAGTTCTGCCAGTAAAGAGTTTGACCTCAGTCAGCTGGGCAAGGCCAAAAGCTTGTTTGGTGATAAATAAGGTTTTGGCTTTTTTTCCTGCAGAGTCGACTTTGACCATGCGTTCACCGGAAGAGACGGTATTTTTCTGAAGAGGTTGTTCGACGTAGAGTTCGTCTTGCTTGATTTCACCTTTTAATAAGGTTAAATAACGTTTGTCGATTTCATCAGAAAGCATTTGTTGTTGTAGACTCAATAGACATTCACGACTTTTTGCTATTAACAAGCAACCTGAGGTGTCACGATCGAGGCGGTGAACTAACTCGATAAATTCCAATTCAGGTTTTATCAGTCTGAAGGCTTCGATGACGCCCATTTGAATCTGAGTGCCTGCATGAACCGCCAGACCTGAAGGTTTATTCAACACCAGCATGGATTCGTCTTCAAAAATGATGCAAGCGAGTAACTGCTGTTTTAATGCGTCTGAAATCTCTGTTGGCTGATTTTTTTCAGATACCTGCAAGGGTGGCACACGAATAGAGTCACCAGCCTGGATTTTATAGGTTTGTTTAATACGGCCTTTATTGACACGCACTTCACCTTTCCGGATGGCACGATAGATCCGACTTTTTGGCACACCTTTTTCAAGTGTAAGCAAAAAATTATCGATACGCTGCCCAGCTTGAGATGCGCTTATTTCAATAAATTGTACTTTTTGTGACTGAGGTTTGTGAGCTGCCATAGAAATAGGTTAAATTTTGAGTTGCTGAGATGGCAATAGACTGCTATATTCGAACGTTGGTCCGTGCGTAAAATGAGGTCAGTATACCTACTTTTGTCCACGATGACTGAATTTTGCGTCGCGCCCTCGAAAAAGAGGTTGATGCGGCGCCCGGTAAACAAATATATATCTTCGCTGGACAGGGGTTCAGCGGGTGGGCTCATAGGGAGCCCTTGTAAGAATATCAGGTTCCCATGTCTTGATTGCCATCAAAACGAGTAGAAAGACGCATCAGACAGGACGACAATTAAGTAATTAATATAAACAAAAAATGGTTCAGATTTAGGCTTGAAGGTAAGCTAAGAAACCAATGAAAGTTGCAGAACACTATTGCAACCCGATGAAAGAAAAAGATGACTCATGTTCGCCTTGATGGGATGGCGCATGAAAGAAACGATACGATAGACAATTAATTACTGAACAACAGACATCGTCGCTCTGTAAAGCCCGACTGGCTAACGCGTCCCCTACGATGGTGGGCGGCAGGATATGCGAACCTCAACATTGAGGTTAGTGCATGAAACGAATTTTAATCAACGCAACACATGAAGAAGAGTTGCGTGTGGCAATGGTCGATGGCCAACGCCTATTTGATCTGGATATTGATACCCCATCCAGAGAACAGAAAAAAGGTAACATCTATAAAGGAAAAATCACTCGAGTAGAGCCGAGCTTAGAAGCTGTTTTTGTTGACTATGGTGCAGAAAGACAAGGCTTTTTGCCACTGAAAGAAATTTCAAAAACGTATTTTAAAAAACGTGATGATTCTGATGACAACAATGGGCGTCTCAACGTTCAGGATGTGCTTTCTGTTGGTCAGGAATTAGTTGTCCAAATCGAAAAAGAAGAGCGTGGCAATAAAGGTGCGGCTCTGACGACTTTTATCAGCTTGGCTGGTCGTTATTTAGTTCTAATGCCTAACAGTCCTCGTGCAGGCGGTATTTCTCGTCGGATTGAAGGGGATGACCGTGCAGAGTTGCAAGAAGCTTTACGCTCCTTAGAAGTCCCGGAAGGCATGGGCATGATCGTGCGAACTGCTGGTGTTGGAAAACAGCCAGAAGAGTTGCAGTGGGATCTTGAGTATCTTGTCCAGCTCTGGACGGCTATTGACGTGGCTGTCAAAGATCGTAACGCGCCATTTTTGGTTTACCAGGAAAGCAATATTATTATCCGTGCTTTACGTGATTACTTGCGTAAAGACATTGGTGAAATTCTGGTGGATTCGCCTGAAGTCTATCAAACAGGCTATGACTTTATGCGCATGGTTATGCCGCATGAACTCAGTAAATTTAAACTGTACCAGGATAGAGTGCCGCTATTCACTCGTTATCAAGTTGAAAGCCAGATTGAGAGCGCTTTTCGACATGAAGTGCGTTTACCATCCGGTGGCGCATTAGTTATCGATCCAACGGAAGCGTTGATCTCGATTGATGTTAACTCAGCACGCGCTAATAAAGGCGGTGATATAGAGGAAACAGCACTTAACACCAACCTGGAAGCTGCCGAAGAAATTGCACGTCAGTTAAGATTACGCGATCTGGGTGGTTTGGTCGTTATTGACTTTATCGATATGGGGCCTAGCCGTAATCAGCGCGAAGTTGAAAATCGCCTGCGTGAACATCTGAAAGCCGATCGTGCACGTGTTCAGGTTGGTCGGATATCTCGTTTCGGTTTGCTGGAAATGTCTCGCCAGCGTTTGCGTCCTGCTCTTGGTGACGCCCATCAGGAAATTTGCCCACGTTGTGCTGGTCTTGGCCATGTGCGTGGTGTGGAATCCTTGGGGCTGGCGGTATTACGCCTGATTGAGGAAGAAGCAACCAAGGATAAGGTCACGCAATTAATCGTTCAACTGCCTGTACCTGTTGCTACGTTCATTCTTAACGATAAACGCGAACAAGTCGATATTATTGAAAAGCGTCACGGTGTGAAAGTGGTGTTGATACCGAATCCACACCTTGAAACACCTCATTACGATATCGAACGTATCAAAGATGGCGGTGAGCGAAATGAAGTCAGTCACCAGCTTATCTCTCAACCAGAACAAGAGGTTCCGGTAGTATTACGCGATAAACCCGTCATGGAACAACCAGCAGTGAAGGGAATATCACCCGCAGCACCTGCACCGGTGATTGTTAAGGAAAAAGAGCCTGAACAAAAACCTAGCCTGCTGAAACGTTTGTTAAATGTGCTGACAGGAAAAAGTGAGCCAGAGAAGGAAGAAAAGCCTGTCGTGGATACAAAAAAAGAAAAAAGCTCACCAGAACAACGCACACAGAATCGTCGAGGACGTGGTCGTTCTAAGAATAATTCAGCAAATAATCAGAATCAGGAATCTGCTGATAATAATGAACGTAAAAAACCACGCCGTAGAAATGATAAAAATACGGACAATACTGAGCAGAAGAAGACTGAATCAGCAAATCCAGTAAAAGAAGAGGCTGCTTCAGACAATAATGACGATAAGCAGACACGTAGCAGTAATGGTCGACGCTCACGTCGTGGAGGCCGTCGCCGTCGTCCTGCTCGCGCTGAAAATACATCACCTGAGAATAATAACTCAGCTGACACTCAGAAAGGCAACATTGCTCCACCGCCGCCACCTGAGGTTAATGGCAATGCCGTTCCTGAGCCTGAGCCAGAAGTGAATGGTAATGTGATTAAGGCAGAAAAAGAGCCCGAAGTGGATGGCAACAAAGTACCTGCCTCAAAACCACGCAGACCACGTTCGTCAGGCCCGACAAATAGACGTCGTCGTCCGAGTGATAAGGATAAAGCAGAAGCGGCTGCTGCTAACAATGCTTCTAGCAACGAGGATGCTGCAAAACCAGCTCCCAAGCCAGAAGCGACAGATAAGCCTGTTGATAAAAAGGTAGAAAAACCAGCTGAGGAAAAAAAACCGGTGGTAGAAAAAAATTCGTCTTCGGATGATAATGGCTCTGAAAAGAAAAATAAGGCCAAATCTGAAGCGAGTGAGACGAATGCCACGCAAGAGTAATATTCCGCATGAAGAACTGCTGGCCTTAATTGGCCAGCAGGTTTCGTATCAACAACAACGTTGTGAGATTATTGAGTTGTTGGATGGCGCTGAATTAATCCTGCAAGTGCTCGAATCGGGCCACAACATTCAGCCCAACCAATATGGTGAAGGACACCGACCGGTGCCAGTAACGTATACCCTACCTGTATTTGATGGTGAGGGAAATTTACACGCTGAGCTTATTGCCGCAGGTTTAGATAAGTTACTCTGCCAATAACTGCCTGACTTCAATTAAGTCTGCTTCTGTATCTACCCCATGTCCGGCACTGATAAGAGCTTCTGACATGTGGATTTTTTTCCCGTGGAATAATACACGTAGCTGTTCCAATGATTCTTCCGTTTCAAGCAAACACGGCGCCATCCCTGTGTAGTTTTTCAAGAAGTGAGCGCGGTAACCATATAAGCCAATATGGCGATAATGAGGAAGTTCTGGTGGTAATTCCGTTTTGTGAAAGTGATCTCGCATCCACGGAATAGGAGCACGGCTGAAATATAAAGCATAGCCTTGATTATCCATCACCACTTTGACCACATTAGGATCGAATACTTGTTTCTCTTGATGAATTCGACTAAATAGCGAAGCCATATCTGCTTCTTTGTGTTGAGCTAGGTCTGCGGCAACCTGATTAATCAGTAAGGCAGGTAAACAAGGCTCGTCACCTTGTACATTAATCACTATTTCCTTATCATTGAACTGACGTTTTTCAACGACTTCGGCCAGTCTGTCTGTTCCGGAGCGATGAGTCTCCGCCGTCATACATACATCGGCATCAAAAGCGGTCACTGTGTCAGCAATACGTTCATCATCTGTTGCGATAATGACCTTGTCAGCATCACTCTCCAGAGCACGTTCATAGACATGTTGAATCATGGGTTTACCAGCAATATCCATTAGCGGTTTACCTGGCAGGCGACTTGATGCATAACGAGCTGGAATAATGATACTAAAGCTCATTCATTAGACCTCTTCATCTGCTGGCATTTGACGTGCTTCCTCTATCAACATGACGGGAATATCGTCTTTAATCGGATAAGCAAGACGGCAAGCTTTACAAATTAATTCCTGAGATTCTTTTTTATAATGCAATTTACCTTTACAAGCAGGGCAGGCGAGTATCTCTAAAAGCGCGTTATCCATTAGATCGTTCCTTTAATATTTGGTGAATAGCCGGAAATACAGGGCTATCGAGTGTGGCCTCAACCGGCAAATACCACATATTTTTGTGAGCAAAAGACTGACATTTTACGGCATCTTTCTCGGTCATTAGAATGGGGAGGTCATCATAAAATCTCAGGTCATCCGGTAAATACTGATGATGATCAGCAAAGTCGTGAGGGTGAACAATAATGTCATGAGCGGTTAAAGAATCAAAAAACCGTTTAGGATGACCGATTCCGGCGACCCCATGGACCTCTTTATGCTGGAAATAGCTTAATGGCACGGTCACGGTCTCATCATGTAAATTGAGCCACTGCATAGGGGTTAGCTGCATGGAATGACCATGTTCATCACTAGAGCCATTATAGATAATCAAGTCAACAGAATTTAAACGAGACAAGGGTTCCCGCAGTGGACCTACCGGCAGGCACTGTTTATTTCCAAAACGTCTTTTACCATCGATAATCACAATTTCCAGGTCACGTGCTAATGCATAGTGTTGCATACCATCATCAGAAATGATCACATTACAATGATGCTGGCTGAGCAGATGAATTGCTGCTTGTGGACGATCAGGATTAACGACGACCGGACATGCTGTGCGTTTTGCGATAAGTACGGGTTCATCACCACATTGTTTTGCATTGCTGTTTGCTGTGACTTCTAATGGATATTTTCTGCTGGCGCCACCATAACCACGACTGATAATCCCTGGCTTATAACCCGCTTGGCTAAGCTGTTGAGCCAACCATATAACAAAGGGTGTTTTACCGGTGCCGCCAACCGTAATATTGCCCACAACAATGACTGGTACAGGCATGGTGTGCTTGGTCAGCAAGTTTTGACGATAAGCCCACCGACGACAGAATATGACAAGCCGATATAACCAGCTAAGCGGTAATAAAAGCCAATATCTGGTGCCGGACTGATACCAACTGTCAGTTAACCAGCGCATGATGATCAGTCATCCTGAAATTGTAGACGATACAACTCGGCATAGTGTTTGCCATTAGCTAATAATTGCTGGTGAGTACCTGTTTCAAGAATTTCACCATCATGCATGACAATAATTTTATTGGCTTTTTCGATGGTAGATAGGCGATGAGCAATGACCAGCGTAGTGCGTTCACGCATAAGCTCTTCAAACGCCGCCTGGATATGGCGTTCAGCCTCAGTATCCAAGGCAGAGGTGGCTTCATCCAGAATCAGAATAGGTGAGTTTCGGAGCAGTGCCCTTGCAATAGCCAGACGTTGTCGTTGTCCGCCGGATAACAGTACCCCATTTTCACCAACTTCAGTGTGTAGTCCCTGAGGGAGTTTCTGAATGAATTCCCAGGCGTGAGCTGACTTAGCGGCTTGTATAATCGCTTCTTCACTAACGTCACCTGCCTGACCATAACTGATGTTGTTAGCTATCGTGTCGTTAAACAAGACAACTTGTTGGTTAACCAGAGACAATTGTTTACGCAAATCTTTTAATGTGAGCTGACTGATATCAACGCCATCAATCAGAATTTGTCCTTTTTCAATATTGTAAAACCGTGCCAGCAAGCTGACTAATGTGGTTTTACCACTGCCTGAATGACCAACAAAAGCGATGGTTTGTCCAGGTTCTGCATGAAAAGAAATATCATTGAGTACGCTTCCTTTTCCCTCATCGTAGCTGAAGCTGACGTGACGGTATTCAATCTGTCCTTTGGCACGGTCCATGGTAAGTGTGCCATTGTCATGCTCAGGTTCTTCATCCAGTAAGGTGAAAATACTCTCGGCTGCTGCGATACCTGCCTGTAGTTTTGAGTTTATTTTTGTTAAACGCTTTAACGGTGTCAGCAGCATAAACATTGCCGTGATAAAGGAAATGAAGCTCCCGACTGTGATGGCTTCAAGTACTTCTGGCAGCGTGGCCAGATAAATGACGACAGCAAGGCCTAACACAGTAATTAACTGAATCACCGGCTCACTACAGGCATCCGTGGCTATCTTTTTCATTTGCTGGCCACGGTTTTTTCTGTTGATACGATCAAACCGTTCAGTTTCATACACTTGACTACCAAATGTTTTGACTTCGCGATGCGCTTCAATGATTTCTCCACAGACATGACTGACATTGCCCATAGAACCCTGGATTTCTTTACTGATTCGACGAAATCGTATACTGACAAAATAAACCAGAACAGCCACAAAGGGGACGGTGACTAAAATGATCAGAGACAGGAAACCATTCAGATAAATCATCCAGGCAATCAGACCAATGATCGTTAATGTGTCACGTATAACAGTCAAAATAGCATCAGTAGCCGCGCCCGCAACTTGCTCGACATCGTAAAGCAGTTTGGACATAAGCTGACCAGAGTTATTTTTGTCGTAAAAACTCGCAGGTAGCGTAATGAGTTTTTCGAACATTTCTTCACGTAAGGTTTTAATGACATTACGTGCAATCCACCCCAGTCCATAAGTCGTCAGAAAATTAGCCACACCCCGGATAAAGAACAAACCGATGAGCATCAGTGGCACGTACTTAATCGTAGTGGGATCTTTTTCTACAAAGCTGCCATCAAGTAGAGGTTTCATTAAGGCGGCCATGCCGGTTTCTGTGCCAGCAAAGACAATCATTGCCAGTATCGATATCAGAAAAGCCAGCCAATAGGGTTTAACGTAGTTTAATAAACGCTTGTAAAGCTGGACGGCTGTCAGGGTGACAGGTGTTTGACTCATTGATTATTCCGCAGTTGTTTGACGTGTCGCCAGGGTCAATTTGGTGTAGCCGAGTTGTTGTGCTGTGTCCATCGCTGTGACGATAAGTTGATATTCTGCTTTGGCATCAGCACTAATAATCACATGGGGATCATTTTGTTCACCAACAACGCGTTTTAACACCTCGGCTAGCCCAGCGGAGGTGACGTTAGTGACAGCCTGATCATTGATAAGGACTTTACCATCCGCTTGTATCACAATATCGATTGGATCGATCTGCTCAGCCATGGCTTCGCCCGTCGCCTCAGGTAGGTCTACTTTTAAAGAGCTTTCACGAATAAAACTGGTGGAGACCATAAAAAACAATAACAGCAGAAAAACGACGTCAATCATCGGGGTCAGATTGACATCGGGTTCTTCAGAGCGTTTTGGTGATAGATTCACGTCTTGCTTCCTCATCTGGATCATACTGACGGTCACCATGCAGAATCTCGATAAGCTGCATCGCTTGTTCTTCCATGCCTACCACTAACATATTAATTTTACCGCGGAAATAGCGATAAAAAATCAAACTAGGGATGGCGACAGCCAGGCCGGTAGCCGTGGTAATCAAAGCTTCTGAAATACCCCCTGCCAGCACTTCAGGATTACCCACTCCTGCAGTGGTAATAACGGCGAAGACTTTAATCATGCCTAAAACCGTACCCAATAAGCCTAATAGCGGTGAGATGGCTGCGATTGTTCCTAATGTGTTGAGATTACGTTCCAGGGCAACGGTGACATGACGACCAATGTCCTCAATACTTTCTTTCGTTATTTCACGTGAACTGTTGCGGTTGACGAGGCCAGCGGCCAGAATCTGGCCAAGAGGAGAATTGCTTTGTAGCGCTTTAATGCGATGTTCATCAACCTGATTAAACTTTAACCATTGCCAGATTTGGGTAATGAGCTCCTTGGGGGCAATACGTTTCTTTTGCAGGCTCCAAAAACGTTCTGCGATAATAGCAATGGCAATGACCGAGCAGATAAATAGCGGGATCATTAACCATCCGCCTGCTTTAAACAATTCCAGCATGATGTCAGTCTCAGTTGTTTAAATGAAAATAGCGCTCATGATACGTGAAAATTGACTTACTCAGTAGCTTTCGACGTCCACAATTGTTCTTGTTGTTGACGCCAGAATATTGGACTATCGCCTTTACCGAAGAGGATAGCGCCATTCAAGTCGGTTCTGAGAATGCTACTAGGGATGTTTCTGTAGCGATCAACTACGTCAGTCACAGGAAAACCATACCGATTACGAAAACCAACAGAAAACACAGCATACTTTGGAGAAACGGACTCGATGAAATGACGGCTGGAAGACGTTTTACTACCGTGATGAGGTACAAGTAACACATCGGATTTAAGCGATTTTCCATAGCTGGCTACTAATATTTGTTCGCCTTGTTTTTCAATATCACCGGGTAATAATACTGACAGGTTTTTGCCTTTTATCTGGAGGACACAGGAACGTTCATTGTCCGAGCCTGATTGATTTTGAAACGGATGCAAAATTTTAAATTCAACCTGATCCCATTGCCAGTGTTGGCCCGCGGTACACAAGGTGGTGACTTTATGCTCGAAGGGTTGGCTGGTCATGATTTGTGTGACGTTAATATGCTTGAGAATGCCAGATAAGCCACCGATATGATCATTGTCACCATGACTGATGATAACCATATCAACATCATCAATGTCTCTATAGCGTAAAAAAGGCACCACAACAGCTTCGCCAGTATTAAAACTCTGACTGTATTTTGGACCTGTATCAAAGATTAACGTGTGGTGTTTTGTTTCGATGACAGAAGCCAGGCCTTGTCCGACATCTAAAACGCTGACATAAACATCCCCCGAAGCAGGGCGGTCAGTCTTGTAAAACAAAAGAGGTATTAACAACAAGACAGCAAGATATTTTCCTGGAAAGCCCCTAGGCAACATCATTAATAAAACAGCCAGCGCCAACATGACCAGTATTGGCCAGGGATAAACGGGTGTATGCCAGCTGGCAAATGACAAGTGACTTAGCCAGGACAAAATAGACCAGAGACAATTGAGTAAATAATCTGCCGCGGCTAACAATAATGATGAAAGCTTCATGCTGAGCGGCAAGAGCATCATAGCCAGGATAATCAGCGGCACAATCAATACACTCACCAGAGGTACTGCCATCAGATTGCCTATCGGCGATACGACTGATACATCGTTAAAGAAAGTGATCAGTAGCGGTATCAGTGCCACAGCCATGAGGAAATGAATTTTCAGCCAGGCCAGTTTGATACTTGGGAAACGCTGAGTGCAACTCATCAAAATGATGGCTACGGCACCAAAGGATAACCAAAATCCTGCATTTAACACGGCAAAAGGATCAAGGAATAAAACAATGATGCAGGCGAGTGACAACACATGTGAAGGGTAGAATGCACGTTTAAAAAATACAGCTAGCATAGCCAGACTCACCATAATCAATGCACGTTGAGTGGGAATGGATAAGCCTGCCAGGCAAGCATAAAAAATAGCAGTGTACAGTCCGCCCAGTGCGCCTATTCTGTGCGCAGGGATTCGAACGGATATCAACGGACAATAGCGCCAGAAAGCGCTTGTCAGTAAAAAACCTAAAGCGGCGGCCAGTCCGATATGCAAGCCAGAGATTGCCATTAGATGACTGGTGCCAGTTTTGCGTAATACTTGCCATTGGGTTTGACTGATATCGTCACGTTGGCCTATAGCTAAACCGAGTATTAAAGGTAATTGTTCCGCTTGAGGAATGAGTGAACGAATATGCTGTTCGAGTTCAGAGCGCCAGACATTGATCTGCCATTGAGATGATATGGCCAGTCGCTGATTATCTTCGGCTTTTTTTATATAACCTGTTGCGCCAATGCTTTGGCTGAATAACCATTTTTCATAATCAAAACCACCGGGATTCATCATGCCATAGGGTGGTTTGAGTTTGACACTGAATTGCCAGCGCTCTCCAGCTTGGGGGATGTCTTTAGGTGGGTAATACCAGCTGAGTTTTATTTTTTTGGGGAGGGATGAATCTTCTGGAGAAAATTCAAAACTAATATGGTGATCACCTGTCTGAGGTATGGAGGCGATAAGGCCTTGTACTTGTGTTGTTTTTGCAGGCGTGTATGTAGCTAGTTTATTTTGAATAGCTGATTGAGCTTGAAATGCACACCACAATAGTCCGACAATAAAACCTAAAATCCATAATTTTCGATAGTAGGCTAATGCCACGAAAGACAGTAATAGTAAGCTCCCTATTAGCAGTGGAGAGCTGACATATAGACCAAGCAATGTGCCGAGCAAAAATGCAATGGCAGTTTTATTCATATATCCCTATAATGACGCCCGACTTAGCATGTTACTGAGACGCCATGCCTCGTAAATTCCTAAAACGCATCATGCCAGATCACAACACGATGCGCGAACACCCACATCTGCGTAAGTTTGGTCAGCGACTAACTGAACCACGTTTATGGCATACCAATCGACGCTCTATTTCAGGTGGGGTGGCGTTAGGGCTGTTTGTTGGGTTTATGCCGATTCCTGGTCAAATGTTTATTGCAGCGGCATTAGCCATTTTATTCCGGGTGAATCTTCCTATTGCAGCGATGGGAGTATGGATTACTAATCCTTTCACCATGGCACCTATTTTTTTCTACGCCTATAAACTCGGGGCTTGGGTATTGAGTATCCCCATGGGCGCCCCGGCTTTTAGTCTGACCTGGGAATGGTTTTCAAAAGAGTTTCTAGCCATATGGCAACCACTACTCTTAGGTTGCACAATTCTGGGACTGGTATCCGCCATAGCGGGGATTCTTTTTGTTCGAATAGGTTGGCGACTGGTTGTTATCCATACATGGACACAACGTCAGCGCCAACAAAAAGATAAATCAGGCTCCTAAAGCCAGACAGCCATCAATCAATGTCAGTTGTTGATCCATTTTAGCGGCAAGCCCTGTATCGTGAGTCACAATGACTAATGCCGTGCCAAAATCTTCATTTAATTTCAAAATCAGATCAAAAATCCCTTGAGCTGTTCGATGATCCAGATTGCCCGTTGGCTCATCCGCCAGTAAGCAGGCGGGTTCGGTGATTAATGCTCTGGCCAGGGCTGCCCGTTGGCGTTCACCACCCGATAATTCACTGGGTTTATGTTGAAAACGATGGGCTAGTCCGACTTTATCAAGCAGTTCAGTCGCTTGTTCTTGAGCTGAGGTGGGTGACATGCCTCCAATCACTAATGGCATAGCGACATTTTCAACAGCCGTAAACTCTGGCAGCAAATGATGAAATTGATACACAAAACCCAGCTGCTGGTTACGTAATCGACTTGCCGCTTTATTTTTCATGGCATGAATATCTTGACCTTGCACCAGTACCTGGCCCTCTGTGGGGGAGTCAAGCCCACCAAGAATATGTAATAAGGTGCTTTTACCAGAACCAGAACTGCCTATAATGGCGATACGATCAGAACGGTTTACAGTCAGGTTCACATTATTCAGCACATCGGTTTTTAACTGACCATCTGTAAAAGATTTTGATAATTGGCTGGCAGATAATACTGCTTGATTAGTCATAACGAAGCGCCTCGGCCGGTTTAATCTGTGATGCACGCCATGAAGGGTAAAGCGTGGAAAGAATCGATAAGACAAAAGCCGTAATAGCAATGACGGTGACATCACTCCATTCTAGCTGTGATGGCAAACTGCTGATGTAATACACATCTGCAGGCATGAATTGATACCCGAGCAGTTTTTCTAAACTGGCGATCAAAGACTCAATATTCCAAGCTAAAAGTACGCCACCAACAACACCCATGGCGGTACCGATTAAACCGATTAACGTGCCTTGCACCATAAAGATACCCATAACGCTGCGTGGACTCATACCCAAGGTACGCAATATAGCGATATCAGATTGTTTGTCGGTGACCATCATCACTAAGGTCGATACGATATTAAATGCTGCTACTGCCACGATAAGCATCAGGATGACAAACATCACTGTTTTTTCTGTTTTTAGGGCGCGGAAAAAATTGGCGTGCTGGAATGTCCAGTCAGCAGCTCGATAATTAACGGGAACATCCTGCATGACTTTGCGAAGTAGTTGTGGTGCCTTGAAGACATCATCAAACTTTAAGCGTAAGCCAGTGACGCGATCGGGAATTTTGAATAATTTAGCGGCATCGTTGATATTCATCACGGCTAGACCGCTGTCATATTCATACATACCTATTTCAAAAATACCGACAACGGTTAAACGTTTAAGACGAGGAATCACGCCTGCGGGTGTGGGACTAACGTGTGGTGTGATCATGGTGATTTTGTCACCGGTTGTCACGCCCATAGCGGAAGCTAAATCTTTACCTAAGACAATGCCAAAGCTACCGTCAGTTAAATCAGCTAATTTGCCTTGAATGATTTTCTCACCAATCGTAGAAACACTTTGTTCCATATCGGCATCAATACCGCGAACCAGCGTGCCTCTGACACGGCTTCCCTGACTGAGCATGGCCTGACCCTCTACAAATGGAGCTGAGGCAATCACGTCGGGATCATGCTTAATTAAATCCTGTAAATCTGGCCAGTCTCTCAGCGTGCCATCCTCTCCAGTGATGAACGCATGTGAGGTCATACCGAGAATGCGATCTTTCAGTTCTTTTTCAAACCCATTCATGACAGACAGCACGGTGATGAGAGCGGCTACACCTAATGCCACACCGAGCATGGAGGTTAATGAAATAAAAGAAATGAAGTGATTACGACGTTTGGCGCGTGTATAACGCATGCCGATATAGAGACTGAGCGGTCTGAACATAATGTCGCCAATAGTGATGAGAGAGAAAACTGATCCTGCTAAGCAGGATCAGTCCATGTTTCGCCTTTTATGATTTCGCGAAGACGGTTTTGGTTCCTTCTGGTGAACCCAGTAACAGGACATCTGCTGGGCGCATCGCAAATAAACCGTTGGTGACTACACCGACGATATCATTCAGTGTTTTTTCTAATTTAATAGGTTCCATGATATCTAAACCATGAACATCCAGAATTACGTTGCCATTATCTGTGATCACACCTTCACGATAGACAGGTTGACCACCCAGCTTGACGATTTCACGAGCAACGTAGCTGCGTGCCATTGGAATGACTTCCACAGGAAGAGGGAATTTACCCAGAACGTCGACAAGTTTAGATGCATCAGCAATACAAACAAATTGTTTACTGGCTGCGGCAATGATTTTTTCACGTGTCAGCGCACCGCCACCACCTTTGACCAATTCGAGTAAGTGGTTAGACTCGTCTGCGCCATCGACATACACTTCGATGTCGTTGCAATCATTTAAATCAAATACTTTGATGCCATTCGCTTCTAATTTTTGTGTTGAGGCTTCTGAGCTTGATACTGCGCCTTCAATACGATCTTTGATGGTGGCCAGCGCATCAATGAAGTGATTCACGGTAGAGCCTGTGCCAACACCGACAATTCCGTTACCTTTGATGTACTCAAGCGCTGCCCACGCAGCTTGTTTTTTCATTTCATCAGCATTCATATGCAGCTTCCTTTGTTTCAATACACTTAAAAATTATCCCGGCAATTATAGAGATAAATGGCGGTCAATGGTAACGTAAGCGATTGCTTAGAAAATGATGACAGGATTTAGCTGTTGATCACTGAGTCTTTTTTTCAACATAACTGACTGATTTGGGCTGAAATGCTGACTGGATACGTAGAAAAAATTCTTAAAGCGCGCGTTTATGATGTGGCAAATGAGACACCTCTTGAGGTTATGCCTCGTTTATCGAAGAGATTAAGCAATACGATTTTGCTTAAACGAGAAGATCTTCAACCGGTTTTTTCATTTAAATTACGCGGCGCTTACAATCGTATGAGTCAGTTATCTGCTGATGAGCGAGAACGTGGCGTTGTTTGTGCATCAGCGGGCAATCATGCGCAAGGTGTAGCGCTGGCAGCGAATAAAATGAATATTCCTGCTTTGATTGTCATGCCCAAAACTACACCACCTATCAAGGTGGAGTCGGTGCGGGCTTATGGTGCGGAAATTAAACTGCACGGCAATAGTTATGACGATGCCAGTGCTTATGCCTTATCCGTTGCTGAGAAAGATGGTCGCACTTTTATTCACCCTTATGATGATCCTGAAGTCATTGCCGGACAAGGCACGATTGCGATGGAGATTATCCGTCAACACCCTGATCCTATTCATGCCGTATTTGTGCCTGTCGGTGGCGGTGGATTGATATCCGGTGTGTCGGCTTATATCAAGGCATTCTGGCCAGACATTAAAATCGTTGCGGTTGAACCGGCCGATGCAGCTAGCCTGAAAGCGGCGCTGGAGGCGGATGAGCGTGTCAAACTGGATCAAGTCGGATTGTTTGCTGATGGCACGGCAGTCAGACAAATTGGTGTCGAACCTTTCAGAATCTGTCGTGAAACAGTGGATGAGGTCGTGACTGTCAGTAGTGATGAGTTATGTGCAGCCATTATGGATATCTTTCAGGACACGCGCTCTATTGCTGAGCCATCTGGCGCACTCGCTGTGGCTGGCGTGAAAAAATACTTAGCCAACAACCCGATGGAAAATCAGCAACTCGTTGCCATCAATAGTGGTGCCAATATTAATTTTGATCGTTTACGTCATGTTGCTGAACGCTCTGAAATTGGTGAGCGTCGAGAAGTCTTGTTTGCCACCAAAATTGATGAACAACCAGGCAGCTTTCAAAAATTCTGTAAAACACTGGGTGAGCGAGGGATTACCGAATTTAATTATCGTTACGCTGATGACAAACAAGCTCAGGTTTTTGTTGGTGTCAGAATGAACGGCCAGGAAGAAGAACGCCAACAATTATTTTCTCAGCTGGATCAAGCTGGGTATGACTGGGTTGATTTCACCGATAATGAAACTGCCAAGTTACATGTACGTTATATGGTGGGTGGTCATGCCCCTCAGGTAGATAATGAACGTCTAATTCGTTTTGAATTTCCAGAGCGACCTGGCGCCTTACTACGGTTTCTAACGCGCATTGGTCAGCGCTGGAATATCAGCCTTTTCCATTACCGTAATCATGGGGCTGATTATGGTCGTGTGCTGGTGGGCATTCAGGTGGGTGATGATTATAAACAGGAGTTCCAAATCTTTTTGGATACGCTTGGATACACATACTGGGAAGAGACCGACAATCCTGCTTACGATCTGTTTCTGAAGTAATAAGGCAGCCACGGCAGTCATTTTATGCTGCCGTGGCTTTGGGCTTTACTGATTGAGTTTGATACTGCCGCGAACGTTCACTGAAATTTCGTTACTGCCGCCAGCTAATGCAGCTGGTGCAGCTTTGACTCTCATATCCGCTGACATCATATTGGCGCGTTCCATCATTGGCATTGGGGTAAATGAATTACCATCAATGGATATGGACACAATTTCATAACCACTGCGATCAAATTCAGTGCTGATGAGTTGTGCTTTATCTTTGAATTTGCTGATAGCTTGTTTAAGTAAATCTGTTTTGACTTTTTCAGCACGGTCGTCTGAGACCATAAACTGCATAGATTGAATATTGGCTAGTGTATTGATGTCCGCAATAAACTGACTCATTTGATCAAACTGGCGGGTTTCAAGCGTCAATTGCTGACTAACGCGCCAGCTGGCAATTTTGCCCTCATCATAAACGGGCTGCGTGGTGTAATTGGATGTTTCAGCTTGAATCGCATTGAAGTTTTTCACCGCATCCAGAACCAGCGCTGTTTTTTTGTTGACCATGTCAGTTAATTTGGCAGGGTCTTTTCCTTGTTCAAATACTTGTAAACGCGTTATAAGTTCATCATTTTCAACATCCATGCTGGCACTGGTATCGAGTGAGACTATACCCATTTGAGCAAGGTCTTCAGCAAAAGTGAGGGGGCTCATGGCTAAAAGCGAAATAAATGCCAAAGTGTGTTTCATAGGTCCTTCCTTAATTGAATAAAAATGCTGCGTCTTTTAAGACTAGCTCAAAAGCGTTAAGTTTTGATATATCATGCTGGCAATAATCAGTCGAAATTGATGGTGGCGTTGTATAAAACTCACCGTCTGTATTTCAGCATAGTTTACATAATCAAAAATTGAGGAACACAATGAAAGCAGAACAAAAAATCCTGCCTGATGCGACGAGTTTAATTAAAGCAGCCGCAGAACATTTTGTCAGTACAGCTCGATCAGCGATTGCAAAAAGAGGTGTTTTTTATGTGGCCTTGGCGGGTGGTTCAACACCTAAAGGCTTGTATGAAAAATTAGCTACCTCACCTTATTTAGAACAGATTGACTGGGCTAGGGTACATTTGTTTTTTGGTGATGAGCGTTGTGTTCCCGCTACTCACGATGACAGCAATTTTAAAATGGCGCGTCAGGCCATGATCGATTTAATTCCTATTCCAACAGAGAATGTGCATCGCATGCCAACTGAGAGTGGGGATGCGGCTGATGTCGCTGTTCGTTATGCCGATACTATGAAATTTGTGATGAAAGATGCACCATTTGATTTAGTGCTGCTCGGATTGGGGCCTGATGGACATATTGCATCCTTATTTCCAGACACGCCTGCTTTAGATGTGACGGATACACTTACCACTCATCTTTATGTTGAGAAATTTGACTCATGGCGTGTGACTATCACCTATCCTGTTATTAATGCCGCACTTCAGGTGATTGTTTTCATCGCAGGAGAAGCAAAAGCGGCTATCGTGAGTGATATTACCAGCGATGCTGTATCAGGCTTACCCGTTCAGCGTTTGGCGCCTCAACACGATTATTATTGGTTTATGGATCAGGCGGCTGCAGGTAAGTAACCATGACACATGTGCTGGCTGTCGATGTAGGTGGGACTAAAACGCTATTTGAGTTATCCGATGCAAATGGCCAAGTGACCCATAAGCTGAAATTAGACAGTCAGCGCTTTGATACCTTCGATGCCATCCTGACGGCATTTATTGAACAGCTTCCTCAATCGTGTGTTATCAACAATGCTTGTGTCGCACTGGCGGGTCCGGTGAGTGGACAATATGGCCAAGTCACTAAGTTGCCCTGGAAGTTAGATGCCCGTGTCATTGAAAAGCAGTTTTCAATTGAAAGGGTCATACTTTGTAACGATTTCGAAGCAGTGGGTTATGGTATTGCGGGTTTAGCTGATAGCGAGGTTGAGACGTTACAAGCGGGTGAACCGAATCAGTCATATCCCCGTGTTGTATTAGGTGCTGGTACCGGATTAGGACAAGCTATTTTGATTCCGCAGGAGAATCAGTGGCAAGTTTTTGCAACAGAAGGCGGGCATGTTGATTTTGCCCCCTTAGATCGAACCCAGCAGCTTTTCCTGGAGCATCTCCAGCAGCGACATGGCCATGTTTCTTATGATCGTATTGTTTGCGGAAGCGGGCTTGTCAGTCTCTATCATTTCCTACGGGACTATAAGCAAATTGATGAAAATAACGCGTTACGTCTGGCGATGGTAAACGGTGATGCCGCATCGGCTATCAGCCAGTTCGCCATAGAAAAGAATGATATTTTGGCAAATGAAGCCTTAGATATGTTCGTACGTATTTACGCTGCTCAAGCTGGTAATTTAGCGCTGACCACATTGGCTCGAGGGGGCGTTTATCTGGTGGGTAATATTCTGCTGAAAAATATTGCCAAGTTCAGAGCGCCATCATTTATCAACAGTTTTGTTGAAAAAGGCCGCATGACAATGTTGATGGAGCAGATACCGGTTCATATCGTGCTTGATGATGAAGTCGGGCTAAAAGGTGCTCGCTTCTTAGCACAAAAAGCCATGTATAATTAACATATGAATGAACATAATAACGATATTTCAGTTGATGTAGAAACCACCTACCTGGATGAAGAATCTGATCCAGAAAAAGCACGCTATTTGTTTGCTTATACCATCACCATTAAGAATCAGAGTCAGTCATCGGCCAGATTATTGTCCCGTTATTGGAAAATTACCGGTGGTGATGGTCATGAGCAGGAAGTGGAAGGGGATGGTGTGGTAGGTCTGCATCCTTATCTTGCACCTGAGCAGGAATTCACTTACACCAGCGCAGCAATGTTGGATACACCTGTCGGTATGATGCAAGGTCATTACAAGATGCTGGGAGATAATGGTGAGCGATTCGAAGTCAATATTCCGGCATTTACCCTAGCTGTTCCACGCACGCTACATTGATTGTCTTCTGAGCTTTTCAGAATGCTGACAAGCAATAAAGAGAAAATCGTCTGGCTAAGTTTAGTTTCAATAGCTTTGCTTGTTTCTGCTATTGATCCAGTGGCAGACCGGTTGACCTGGTTTATGGAAACCGTGCCCGTGATGATAGCCATACCCACATTGCTTATCACTCACAGACAGTTTCCTCTGACGATTATTTCCGTTCGAGCGATCAGTCTCTTTGCTTTTATATTAATTGTGGGTGGTTATTACACTTACGCAGAAAATCCATTGTTTGAATGGATTCAACAAACGTTTGATCTAGCCCGCAATCATTATGATAGGTTGGGTCATTTTATCCAGGGCGTGGTACCGGCTCTGTTATCCCGTGAAATACTATTACGAACTTCACCACTGCAACGTGGCAAGTGGTTATTTTTTATAGTGTGTTCCATCAGTCTTGCCATCAGTGCTTGTTATGAATTTGTGGAGTGGGCGGCTGCAGTGATTAATGCCCAGGCTGCAGAAGCTTTTCTGGGAACACAAGGTGATAACTGGGATACACAATGGGATATGTTCTTGGCTTTAAACGGCAGCCTATTTGCTCAATGGTTTTTTGCTCGCATCCAAGATCGTCAATTGGGTGCGTTACTGCCCTGACCGTCGGCACATTCCGGTAGAATTTTTGCCACACACCTTGCCATCAATCCATATAGCGTTGTCTAATTTAGTCGTGAGAGTAATGGCACCGCTGATATTAGCATTGGTTAGATCAGCATACGATAAGTCCGCATTCGATAGATCTGCTTCGACTAAATCCGCTTCCCGCAGGTTAGCACCTTTAAGATCAGCATTATTTAATTGGCTATAACTCAAATTTGCTTTACGTAGGTCGCTATACGCTAAATCTGCTCCTGATAACTGACTATTCATCATGTTGCTATCAGTGAGAATGCTACCCCGCATTTGGGCCATTGAGAGATCAGCATTTGTCAGAAGTTGACCAGAAAGCTGACAGTTATTCCAGTTAACATTGGGGGCGGCTGGTGATTGACAATCAGATTGCGGCGTTGGCAGTTCGGTTGGATAAAAAAAGGCTAAACTGGCGACCACGCTGAGTATGATTAAAATGATTAAGCTGGGCCAAAGTATTTTCTGATGACGGTTGCGATGACGGTGCATTAAGGTGCGACGCAGAGCTCGTCTTTTTAGAGCAATGTCGGCTTCTTCCTCGCGTCTCTCGCCTTTGCGTTGTTGCAGAATAGTCTCGTCAACTTCTGTGGGTGGGCTATTGCGTCTGTCCTCACCAGTACGCTCATCCAGATAACCCTTGATGGGTGACGCCTTTTGTTGGGGGACAGTGAAATCGTCAGAATCAGCTAAAGTATGCCAATGTCGTCGATCTCTGGATACCTCATCATCTGAGGTAAGTCTCCCCACTTTTAAATGATTACTGATAACGGAAGCTGTAAAAGGGCCAGAAATTTTCCCTTGCTTACGAATATACCATTGTCCGTGTTTATGTCTCATTGCCATTGCTCTTAGCAATAACCAGATTGCTATACTAGCACCATGTCGACTTGTATAGTGGCTTTATGCAAATAAATAGATTCCAACAGCCTAACACGGAAGTGATTTCAAATGCCTCTGCAAAACTGGTAGACACGCTGCCTGCCGGACAAAAAATGGAGGCAACCGTCATCGCAAGAGTGAATGCCGAACAAGTCAAACTTCAGCTCGGAGATAAGGTTGTCCACGTCAACACACAACAAGATCTCTCTGCTGGACAGAAGGTTATATTGCAGAAGTCTATTGAGTCGGGCCAACCCGTGATTCAACTCACACCCGTAGTGTCAGCTAAGCCTGAAATTCAAGCAGCGACATTAGCTACGCTATTAAAAGCCGGACAGGTCATCGCTGCCGATGTGGTGAAGCTACTCGCACAAAACCAGCTGTTAGTCACACCTAAATTTGTGACTGATCCGACAGTTAACTCTTCGCAAGCAGCTCAACTTAGTCAATTAAATGCGGCTTTACCCAAGCATATGGAAATTAATGTCAGTCACCTTAATCAAGGATTTAAGGTTGGCGATAAGCTGGCGCTTGAGATTCTAAAAACCTTACCTTTATCAGTCAAAATAATGCCAGATAATGCGACACGTGAAGAGCGTATTGTCAGTTACCAAAGAGCGTTATTACCGTTATTACAAAATTTCGTCACTAAGCCGGCGACAATGAATACCTCGGCCACAAATACACCCACCTTGCCTGAGCCTGTCAGGCAGGCATTGACCAATGTAATCCAAAATTTAGTCGATAAGCAGACATTACAACAGCCAGAAAAATTACAACAAACTATCAACAATAGCGGTGTTTTTCTTGAAAGTCAGTTGAAACAAAATGTAGCACAACCAAATTTACAGCAGAATTTGAAAGCCAACTTAATGCGTCTAGCTGATACGCTGAAAGCACATATACAGTCACCATTACTACCTAAAATTCTGGATAATCCTGAGTTGGTTAAACAACTGCCTACGGAGGTTCAGACAGCAATCAAACAAGTGTTATCAGCCCCTCAGGAACTGCGTGCGCTACCTGCGCAAATTTCACCTGCTTTAGCCAATAGAGGACAGACACCAACGCAGCTCTTATTCAGTTTATTGGCGGGGTTAACAACAGCTACAACGGCTGAAAAAACACAATCCCCCCAAGCATCGCCCAATACGTCAACTGCTATGCCATTGCCGGCCACGAATATGACAGCAACAGCTCAACAAGCTGTTACACGTGCTATTGAGTATCAGATGATGAGAGATTTGTTACAGGATGTGGAATCGGTCAGTGCAAAAATTCAATTCAATCAATTATCGATGGTGCAGGATAATGATTTGAATACCAATGCGAATGTCTGGTTGTTTGATTTACCTGTTAAAGAAAAGCAGCAACTTGAACTATTGCAAATGCGAGTTGAGCAACATTTTCCCAACAAAAATACAGATGACGACTCCGTGCTGTGGCAAGTGCAGTTGAACCTGGAAACGCAAAATTTAGGTCCGATGCAGGCTCGTATTAGTCTGCAAGACAAAAATGTGAGTGTGGTGATTTTGGCCGAACGCCAGCAGAGTGCAGACTTACTTTCAAGTCACTTAGATAACTTAGATGGACGACTCAATGAGATGGGGTTTTCCATTCATCACCTGAGTTGTAGACAGGCGCTTGTTACTCCGGTAACGCCTGTAAACACGACACGTTTGAACGATTATCTTGTGGATATTTCAGTATGAGTGAAAAGGATGTATTACAGGCGATTGCCCTGGAATATGATGGCGAGAATGCTCCTATTGTCACGGCGAGTGGTCAAGGGGATATTGCTGAAGAGATTATCCGGATTGCTCGGGAGCACAATATTCCTTTGCGTGAAGATGCGCTGTTGACTGAGATGTTAAGTGAACTGAATTTGGGTGAAGAAATTCCACCGATGCTCTATCGGGTGATAGCAGAAGTGATTGCTTACGCCTATCTGATATCAGGAAAAGTTCCTGTAAATAAAAGAGAAAATAAAAATGGAAACTGAGCTAAATACTTTTGAGGTATGAAGATTTCGTTCCGAGCGACTCATAAACTTTATAATTAGCATTACAAAATTAACATTAAGTGTTGATTTTAATATATATATCCGATATCGTCAGTGCATGTTTAATTTCCGGTCTACTGAATGTAGCTCCACTATCTGATGAAAAATAAAATCAAGGAAACGTTGATGCGTGACATAGCGCTTGATCAGAAATCTGATCTTCCTGCTAGCGTTGCCTCAGTCAAAGAACTCCTTGATGCAAAGATCATTATTGGTGGTCGACACCCAGCAGAGACCGCTTTCACCAAGACCCTGCTCGAGATTAGTGGTTTCACCCATATTGAAAGTGCAACAGATACTGATGGCGTCATGCTTTTGCTTCGTCAGAGTATCCACAATGATTTATGTGATATTGATCTGTTGATAATGGACGATGATTTACCGGGTATTTCTACCCAAGATATTCGTCTGGTGATGGATCAGTTTGATGAATGGCGTCTAATTCCAATTATCTCACTCTGTAGACAGTCAGTCTGGGATCATGCTCAGGTTTTGACGGATTTGGGGCATGGCGTGACCTCGCTGCTTTATCATCCTATGACTGCAGAATCATTACCTTCGGCTATTATGACGGCTCTGGCAGTGAAACGTGAGCGTGATAAAACGTTTAAGCGACAAACAGAACTTGAAGATGAGTTAGCCAATCTTAAAGTCATGGAAGCACGCCTGCAGTTTTCAGTTAATCATGATGATTTAACAGGCTTAGCGAATCGACGTCGTCTTGAAAATGCACTGGATATGACTCTGAGTCAGGTGCGTAATTTTATGAGCGTGAGCGCGCTTTTTTACATCGATTTAGATAGCTTCAAAGTATTAAATGATGCTGAGGGCCATGAAGCAGGGGATACTCTGCTGGTACAAGTGGCTAATTCTCTGAGACGTTATTTTAATATCAACGATATCCTGGTACGAATTGGATCAGACGAGTTTGCGGTGCTGGTCAATAACACGGATAAACAAACTGCCATTGAGCTTGCAGAAGAGCTCAGAAATTTATTTGATGGTTATGATTTTGAACATCATGGTCACCATTACCATCTATCGGCTAGTATCGGTTTGAAGATTATTGATGCAGATAATGCAACCACCGTTGGTGAAGTGTTATCGCATTCTAACCAAGCCTGCTATACAGCCAAAAAGCGCGGGCGTAATCGAGTGCACCTGTACAGCCCTGAAGACCGCGAAATGCATACTTTGCGTCATAGTGTGGAATGGGCCCCTCGTATACGCGCTGCACTGAAGGAAGGTTTGTTCCTTTTAGAGTTTCAACCGATTTATTCTCTCGATACTGAACAAGTCTCACACTACGAATGTTTAATCCGGATGCGTGGCGAAGGTAACGTCATTTTCTATCCGAAAGAATTTATCCCCGTTGCTGAATCGATGGGACTGATTCATCAGATTGATTTCTGGGTGGTGGCGAAAGTATTTGAACTTATCGTGAATATGCCAGAAAACCTGTCATTTGCCATTAATCTGTCAGGCAATGTATTTCTGGATGAGAACTTATTTAAGCTAGTCAGAGATAAACTTAATCAAACACAAATTGATCCCAATCGGATTGTGTTTGAGATTACTGAGACTTACGCTATCTCTAATTTTGAACAGACCAGAAAAATGGTATCGGATTTACGTGCCTTGGGTTGTCGATTTGCACTGGATGATTTTGGCGCAGGCTTTAATTCTTATAGTTATCTGAAACACTTCCCTGTTGATATCTTAAAAATTGATGGGGGATTCATTACTGATTTAGATAATGATCCCGTGGATCAGCAACTTGTGAAATCGATGATTGATATTGCACACAGTCTGGGTAAAAAAACGGTCGCAGAGTTTGTTGAGAGAAAAAGCACATTAGAGCTGTTAAAAAGCTATGGTGTTGATATGGTTCAAGGATTTTTGGTGGGGAAACCAAACGCTAAGATTCCTAAACCAAAGGACTAATGTACGTGACGTTGTCCGTGTAACGTTGTAATCAGGTGAGCTTCTTCATCACTCAAATTACAGTGATTAATCAGCTGTTGGATATCAGCACCTTTTTTGGCTAAACGAATGGCATGGTCATAACCGGGCTGATGATTGGCATTCAAATCGAGACTATGCTGGTGATCTTTGAGTTTAACCAGGGTTTGTTCAAATTTGTGGATGCGTTCATCTGTACCAGCTGCGCCAGCACACAAGGCGGTAATTTGGTTCTGAAGGTCGTGAATACGCTTAGTTTGTAATTGATACAGTTTTAACAGACGCATAGTGGCAAGACCGATGACCAGAAATACGGCACTCATCACTGTAAATACGACAAAAATAGTCATTGTCTTTACTCCCCAGACATCCGTCTGAATTCATACATACTCATCAATAAATTCACCTTTATCGTCCTCTTTAGGACGCGGCTTCTCTTCTTCAGGTGATTCTTTGTCTTTTTTCTTCTTGTGCTGTTCCTGTGAAGCCGGTTTATCCTCATCAGACACAGGATGACTCACCGGCAGGGGCGTCGTGGGCTGAATTGGATTAATATCATCAGCCATGAACGTTACCCTTTAAAAACCTGAGATATCAGCAATCTCTTCATCATTTAACAACTTATTGACATCTACTAAGATCAATAAATATTTCTCACGTTTGCAGACACCTTGAATAAAACGTGAGCTATCATCACTGACATTGGGAGCGGTATCAATTTCAGATTGGCGTAAATACACCACCTCAGCTACACAATCGACGAGCATGCCGATCACATGACCGGAGACTTCTACGATAATGATGCGTGCACGGTCATCAGGCTCAATGGCACTCAAACCAAAACGCATCCGCGTATCAATGACAGTCACCACATTGCCGCGTAGATTAATGATGCCAAGTACATACGGTGGTGCACCAGGTACAGGCGCGATTTCTGTCATACGTAAGACTTCTTGCACCTGCATGACGTTGATACCGTAGTATTCGTCTTCAAGTTGATAAGTGACCCACTGTAGTATGGGATTTTCGTTACTGTTATCTTTCTCGCTCATTTTTATGACCTTCTGATATGGCTGTCATTTTTATGACAGCGAGCTGTTGATAAAGATTATGCAGGCTTCATGCCATTTTTATCACTCTAACGCCTTGATAATGGCTGATATATCCAAAACACTGTGCATTGTCTCGCTCAGTACCCCTGTAAACCATGGTCGCTGATGAGTATCATTGCGCCAGTTAATCTCATTATTGTTTTTATTGATAATTTGCTCAATCGTGTCACATGCAATACCGGTTCGACGATCATTGACCAGTAATATGTAATGGGCATTGAGTGGTGATGTCTGTTCAGGTGAGTGCAAGAGCTTTCTTATGTCGATGACATTGGTATTTTGTCCATTGTCATTATATAAGGCGATTTCCCAGGATTTACGTCCTGGAATATAACTCAAATCTTTCTCTGGCCAACGGATTATATTGTCCAAAGCATTGACTTTGATCGCCACTTTTATTCCACCAATATCGCAGAGTAATAGTTTGAGTACAGCATTCTCTGTTTGTATCGGGTCCGAGGCTATCGCATCAGTCGTGTCAATATCCGTGTCTTGTACCTGTTCAGTCGCGACTTTGTGATCAGTGACATTTAACGATGTTTCTACTTCACTTTGCGTGACTGAAGGTAAAGGTGTTGGCGCTGATATCTCTGCATCAACAGGGACGGCCAACTCTTCAACGGGGAACACAATATTTTGTTTCAATGACGGCGAAACTGGAGGCGATTCAGTTTTGTTTTCAACAATTGGCTGGCGTGTATGTGAGTCAGCCAACATGTCATCAAAATAGGCTGACAGGGCATCTTTCTGATCGTAAATAGGCTTCTTAGCCATTGGATACACTCACTTCTGGCTCGCTCAAGACGGTCAATAGCTGCCGATAGGCGCTTGCGCCAGGACTATCAGGGGCCATCTCAGGTAAGGGGAGTCCAAGTTTGCTGGCTTCACGAAAGCCTATATCAACTGGAACAAAGCCTTTCCAGACATTCTTTTCATAACGTTTATGCAGTTCTGCAAGGCAATCTATTGCAGCTTTTGTTCGGCCATCATGCATGGTAGGCACAATAAAATAAGGCAAAGCACTACGTCGAGAATGATTAATCATCGACACGGTATGTAGCATGTGCTCCAGACCTTTGAGCGATAAAAATTCTGTTTGTACAGGAATAACCAACTTATCACAGGCGGCCAGAGCATTGATCATTAACACCCCAAGCATTGGGGGACAGTCAATCAGTACGTGTTTAAAGCGATCTTTGAAAAAGCTGAGAGTTTTTCGTATGACTAAGCCTTTACCTTGTTGTGCGCCAAGTTGTCGGTCAAGTGTGGCCATAGCTGTAGAGGCAGGTAACAAGAAAATATTGTCATGACGTGTTTTCTTCAGACTTTTTAAAATCGCTTCTTTAGGGGTGTTATCTAACTGCTGAAATAAGGTGTAAATACTGGTTTCAATAGCGTCTGGATCATAACCAAGGTAAGTCGTTAAGGAGCCATGTGGATCAAGATCCAGCATAAGCACTGGTTCGCCTTGTTGAGCAAGTAAGCTGGCAAGCGATACCACTGTCGTGGTTTTTGCTACCCCACCTTTTTGATTACACACTGCCCAAACGGCCATGATTATTGTCCCCCTCTATTATCAATGCCTAATTGGCTGCCATCATTACTGATGGCTGTGGGGGCCTGTGGAGTAGTCAAGGCATCAGTGTGTTCAAAAACAGTGATGTCACGGCGACTCATATCATTACCTAATACCACGAGCACAACACGACGGTTTTTTTGACGACCTGCTTCAGTATCATTACTGGCAATGGGTTTGTATTCTCCATAACCAATAGCAGACATGCGATCAGGTTGGATACCGTATCTATCTAGTAGGTGAACAACGCTGGCAGCCCGTGCAGCAGATAATTCCCAATTGGAAGGGAAGCGGGGAGTATTGATCGGGTTGTTATCAGTAAAGCCCTCGACCTGGATAGGGTTAGCCGATGTTTGCAGAATACTGGCAATCTCGCCAAGTACCGGTATGGCGGGTCGGGCCAATCTGGCTTCACCACTTTCGAATAGCACCCGTGATTTGATTTCGAGCTCTAACCAGTCCTCACCTTGTTTGATAGTTACATCTTCTGTGCCTATCCAGTCCGATAAAGCGGAGGTGAATTGCTGAGATAAATCGTTGATCGTTCGGATATCATTATCCGACGCAGTAAGAGGCATCTTATTGCTCAGTTCAGGAAGAGGTGCTTCTTCAAGTATAACCGGCACAGGGGCTATAGGCTCAAGCTTAATTTCACCTTCACCTCGACTGATTTCACCAATTTGTATTGGATCTTTACTTCGAACAGACTCTGAAAATACGGCTTCAAGTGTGTCGGAAAGTACACGATATTTACCCTCATTCACTGATGAAATCGAATACATGACAACAAAAAACGCAAATAGAAGGGTGATAAAGTCAGCATAAGAGACCAGCCAACGTTCGTGATTTTCATGTTCTTCATGTCTTTTTCGACGTGCCATAGAGCATCACTTAATTTAAATAGGCCTGAAGACGACTTTCAATATTTCTTGGGTTGTCTCCGTCTGCAACACCAATCAAACCTTCGATTAACATCATTTGAAGGCGACTACGTTTATTAATCAGGGCTTTTAACTTATTACCTATGGGTAAAAACAATAAATTAGCGAGACCAACGCCATAAATGGTAGCCACAAAAGCAACTGCAATTCCTGAGCCAAGTGAGGCCGGATCGGCGAGATTACCCATGACATGTATTAATCCCATTACTGCGCCAATAATACCGATAGTCGGCGAGTAGCCACCCATAGCTTCAAACACTTTTGCTGCCTGAAAATCATCCGACTCTTGAATATCCAGGTCGTTTTCTAATACTTCTCGCAGCACTTCTGGTTCAATGCCATCAGCAATCAATTGCAAACCTTTTTGAGTGAAAAGGTCAGATTCATCAATCGCCATAGACTCTAATCGGATTAAGCCTTCCCGACGAGCGACCTGATTCCATTCCAGTATTTTTTCTAGTTGCTGATGAGCCGATAATTTGGGGGGCTTAATAATCCATAAAGACATACGCATCGCACGAAGAAAAGTGCTCATTGGGGTTTGCAGCATCACAGCACCGAGCGTACCTCCCATAACGATTAATAATGCAACGGCATTCAGTATGGTGTCGATATGACCGCCTTCGAGGTACTGGCCCACTAATATGGCACCAAAACCGACTATCAGACCGAGGATACTTAAAATATCCATATCAACTCAATTCCGCCAGTTGACGGCCAATTTCATTAATATCCAATATTTTGTCAGCTAATCCGGCTTTGGCCACTGCCATAGGCATGCCATAAATCGTGCTACTTTGCTGGTCTTGAGCCCAGATCTTGCCTGCTTTTTTCTTGATACTTTCACAGCCATTACGACCATCACTACCCATACCCGTTAAAATCACCGCTAAGGTTTTTGAGCCACAGATGTGTGCAATAGAGTCAAATGTCAAATCGACACAGGGTTTATAGGTCTCCTTCACATCCCCCGGCTCAATACTGAGATAGAGATTATTCGGCCGGCCTTTAAGCAACATTTGTTCACCACCAGGGGCGAGATAAGCTGTTCCTGGTACTAAATGCTCACCATTTTCAGCCTGTTTTACTCGAATCGCACATTGTGTATTCAAACGTTCTGCAAATGATGGCGTAAAGGTGGCCGGCATATGCTGAATGAGTAAAATTGGGCAGGGAAAACTCGCTGGTAACTGCGTTAACACTTTTTGTAAAGCAACGGGCCCACCTGTTGAAGTGCCAATAGCAACCAGTTCAGGTGTGGTATTGAATGATTTTTCGGGTTTAGCGGCAGCCACTTGTGTTTGACTGTTAGTGGCTCTATTGGCAGGTATGTCTGATTGACTGGCCTGAAAACCACTGGCTAGCTGGTAAATACGTTGACAGAGCTTACGCTGAGCTTCAATTTTATCGCTTGATAGATCTTCAAAGCGTTTTGGTAAAAAGTCAGTGGCTCCGGCTTCCAATGCATCTAAAGTCGATTTGGCGCCTTCAGTTGTCCAGGTGGACAACATCAAAACCGGTGTATGACGAATGGTTTTAATCTTTCGAACAGCTGTGATGCCATCCATCACCGGCATTTCTAAGTCCATAGTCACTACATCTGGGTGATGACGCTGTACTTCTCGAATGGCTTCTTCACCATTACTGGCCGTGGCAATAACCTGGAGTCGCGGATCAGTTGCTATGATTTCAGCAAGACGTTTACGGAAAAAACTTGAGTCATCGACTATCAGAACCTTAACCGTCACTTTTACTCCTAGTATCCACGGTTAGCATGGACTTTCATTAATTCTGGAAAATCCAAAATTAATGCAATGCGGCCGTCACCAGTAATAGTCGCGCCAGCAAACCCATGAGTTCCTTGTAACAAAGCTCCAAGTGGTTTAATTACAACTTCTTCTTGACCTAGCAATACATCAACAACGAAACCAACACGCTGAGTACCCACATTCACAATAACAACATGCTCGATCTCTGGTTTTTTACCATCAGTTCGACCTTTGGTCAGCCACTTGCTGAGGTAGAATAAGGGTAAGGCTTTATTTCTCACCATAATGGTTTGTTGTCCATCAACGACATTGGTTTTAGAAAGATCGAGATGGAAAATTTCATTCACGTTCACCAGTGGGAAAGCAAAAATCTGCTCACCGAGCATGACCATTAATGTCGGCATAATGGCTAACGTTAGAGGGACTTTGATGGACAAGGTTGTGCCCACACCCACTTCAGATTGAATATCTATGACACCATTGAGTTTAGATATGCTGGTTTTCACTACATCCATACCCACACCACGGCCAGAAATATCTGAAATTTCCTGCTTCATGGAAAAACCGGGAGAGAAGATTAGTGAAAAACACTCTGATTCGGTAAGTCTGGCGGCGGTGTCTTCATCCATCATGCCTTTTTCAACCGCCTTGCGACGCAGCGTTTCCGGGTTCATACCCGCACCATCATCTGCGATAGTGAGAAGAATATGATCACCTTCTTGAGCTGCAGATAGTACGACTTTACCTTGACGCGGTTTACCAGCAGCTTCTCGGACATCAGGCATTTCAACACCATGGTCAACAGCGTTTCTGACTAAATGCACAAGCGGATCTGCGAGAGCTTCGACTAAGTTCTTATCGAGATCAGTTTCTTCACCACGTAGTTCAAGATCAATATCTTTTTTCAGGCTTCTGGCAATATCACGAACCACTCGCGGGAAGCGACCAAATACTTTTTTGATCGGTTGCATGCGCGTTTTCATTACAGCCGTTTGCAGGTCACCCGTGACAACACGAAGGTTATTGACCGCTTTTGCCATCTCTTCATTTTCAAATGAAGATTCGAGTGTACTGATCCGGTTTCGTACCAGCACCAATTCACCGACCATGTTCATGATTTCATCGAGACGACTTGTATCAACACGTACACTGGTATCAGCAGCTTGTTTAGCTGGTGCTGCCTTTGCTTCGACCTTTTCAGATGCTGCTTTTTCTGGTGGCTTTGGTGTAGGTGTAGGAGCCTTAGGTTCTGCCGCTTTATCAGTGCTAGGAGAGGGCGCTGCTTTAGGTGCTGCTGGTGGCGGCACTGGTTTTTCCGTTTCTGCTTTTTTCGCACCTTGTAATTCGTCAAGCAATGCTTCAAATTCTTCTTCAGTGATATCGTCACTGTTGGATGAGCTTGACGCGGAAGCCGCAGGAGCAGGCGGTTCTTTTGGTGCTTTTTCTGAGTCTTTTATGCCAGGTGCTGAATTACCATGTAACTGGTCTAGCAAGGCTTCGAATTCATCATCTGTGATTTCGTCATCTGCAGGCGCATCAGCTGAACTTGACTCAGTTGAAGCAGGGGGAGGAGTGACTTCTTCGACCACTTCAGGTTCTGGTTCGGGCTCAGGTGCAGCAGCGGGGGCTGAATCGTTATTTAAATAAGCTGATAATGACTCAATGACTTCAGCATCAGCCGGGCTGGGGTATTGACCGGATTTGATTTCCGCAAACATGGTATTCAATATGTCGAGCACCTTAAGAAAGGTGTCCATCATATCGGCATCAACAAAGCGTTCACCTTGTCTTAGCAGATTGAATAAATCTTCACTTTTGTGGCAAAGATTGACCATTGCTTCCAGGCTGAGAAAACCTGCCCCACCTTTAATGGTATGAAAACCACGAAAAATAGAGTTAAGGAGATCAGCATCTTGTGGGCTATTTTCGAGCTCTACAAGCTGTTCGTTCAGACCTTCTAATATTTCTTCTGCTTCAACAAGAAAGTCTTGCAGGATTTCATCATCTGTATCCAGCGCCATGAATCATTTCCTCAGAAGCCAAGGCTAGATAACAAGTCATCCACATCATCCTGGTTATTCACCACATTCGGATTATCTTGTGCGTTTATCTGTGGACCTTCAGCTTTAATTGGGTCAATTTCTTTTTTATTAGAAGACGGTTGAGGTTTGCCAGCCACTTTGACTAACTGCACCAAACTATCTTCCACTTCTTCTACCAAGCTAATCACCTGACGAATCACTTGTCCGGTCAAATCTTGGAAGCCCTGAGCTAACATCATTTCAGATAAATTATGATGAACTTGATCAGCATGTTGTTTCACTGTCGGTAAATAGTTTTCGATTTCTTTTACCAATATGCGGAACTCATCTGCATTCATTTCCTTTTTCCGAAAACGGTGCCAGCTCTCATCTATCTTTTCGGCAGTATTTCGGAGTTCTTGAGCCAAAGGTAGGGTGTTATCTATATAACCTAACGTTTTATGTGCTGCTTCTTCAGTCGTGGTGATGACATAGTTAAGTCGGTCACGTGTGTTAGGCATATCATTTTGAGTTAAATCAATGAGTCTGGCGTCGAGATTAAAATTATTTAAGGAGTCGTGTAATTCGCGAGTCAGTTTGCCAACTTCTTTGAATAACTGACTTTCCTGTGCTTTTGCAAGAATAGTCAATTGCTCCTCAGCCGCTTTCTCATCATTTTTTTCAAGCGCCTCAACGAGGGCTTTTGCTGCATCCAATTGGGTTGCCTGATTTACTAAAGCCATGAGCCGAGTGCTCCTTATTGTGCGTTAATGCGTTCAAAAATCTTTTCGATTTTTTCCTTGAGCGTCGCTGCAGTGAATGGTTTGACGATATAACCGTTGACACCCGCTTGTGCAGCTTCAATGATTTGTTCGCGTTTGGTCTCTGCGGTTACCATGAGTACTGGCAATGAGGCGAGTTTTTCATCAGCACGGACTGTTTTTAGTAGATCAATCCCTTGCATGCCGGGCATGTTCCAATCAGTGACCAGAAAATCAATTCCACCTGCTTGAAGTATGGGCAAAGCTGTTAAGCCATCATCGGCTTCTTGCGTGTTGTTGAATCCCAAATCCCGTAACAGATTTTTTATGATCCGACGCATAGTGGAAAAGTCATCCACGATCAGGATTTTCATATTTTTATCCAAAGCACACCTCCAAAATTACATAATCCAGTCACGAAGTTTGGCGCGAAGTCGAATCACAGTCTGACTATGAATTTGACTGACTCTGGACTCACTTACGCCCAGAACCTCGCCGATCTCCTTTAAATTTAATTCGTCATTATAATACAGGCTCATTAATAAGCGCTCACGCTCTGGGAGTGTGTCTATGGCTTGTGCCAATGCCTGTTGGAAATCATCATCCTGAACTTCATCATCTGGCCCACTGGGGCCGACAGATATAGGGTGAGCCTGGGTTTCATCATTATCAGTAAACTCATCCAGGCTAAAAACCTGATAACCACTTGAATCGTGCAGTTGTTGATAATACTCGTTGATATCGATACCAAGCGCCGCGGCTACCTCACTGTCTGAAGCATTCCGTCCTTTTTCCTGTTCGATTTTATGCATTTGTTCCGCGATTTCACGGGCTTTTCTGTGCACCGATCTGGGCGCCCAGTCATTGCGGCGGATTTCATCCAGCATGGAACCACGTATACGGATGCCTGCATAGGTTTCAAAGCTTGCGCCTTGAGCGGAGTTGTACTGGTGAGAGGCATCGAGTAGGCCAATCATGCCTGCCTGAATTAAATCTTCAACATCAACTGACGCTGGTAATCTCGCAATCATGTGATAAGCGATTCGTTTGACCAGAGGCGCGTGTTGCTCAATCAACTCTGATTTACTTTGACCCGATGTATACATGACTGCTCTGTTACTCATGCCATTTCCATACTTGCCTGAATGAGTCGCTCAACAAAAAATTCCATGTGGCCACGAGGTTGTTTCTGTACAGGCCAATATTCAATTTTTTTGGCTAAATGTGCAAATGCCGTAGCCGCTTTACTACGTGGAAATGCTTCTACTACACTACGTTGTTTTTTCACTGACCGTCTTAAATCTTCATCAAACGGTACTATACCCATAAAGTCCAGGGTCACGTCGAGAAAGCGATCACAGACTAAAGAAATCTTATCAAAAAGTTCACGACCTTCCTGCACGCTTCGGCACATATTAGTCACGATATGGAAGCGTTCAACCTGATGCTCACGGCTGAGAAGCTTAATCAAAGCATAGGCGTCTGTGATTGAGGCTGGTTCGTCACAAACCACAACAATCACTTCCTGAGCCGCTTTACTAAAAGTGATAACACTGTCAGCAATACCTGCCGCGCTATCAATCAATAGCACGTCGATGTGTTGATCCATCTCACTAAAGGCTTGGATCATGCCGGCATGTTCAGCCGTGCTGAGTTCAGCCATTTTTTTCACACCAGAAGCGGCTGGGATAATCTTCAGGCCAGAAGGGCCTTCAACAATAATGTCTCTGAGTGATTTGGTTCCATCTAATACATGCAACAAGTTGTATTGGGGATGGAGCCCTAACATCACGTCAATATTTGCCAAGCCCAAATCCGCATCAAGCAGGACAACTTCTTTTCCTAAAGCAGCTAACGCGACGCCGAGATTAACCGTCACATTTGTTTTACCTACACCACCTTTGCCGCTGGCAATAGCAATCACTTTAACGGGCCTGATGGCTTGCGTCATTTTGCGAAGGCCTGCAGCTTGATCATGGGGTTGGGTATTTTCAGCCATAAGCGGCAAAACCTCCGTAGCTGGATACTGTTTGGGGATCCAGTTGTTGCTCATCATTCATCAATTCGCTGGCCTGGTTAACTAATGTATTGGGTCGAGCGAGACTCAGATCTTCCGGCACTTGCTGACCATTTGCCAGATAGGCTAGGGGTAAATGGTGACGTACTAAAGCCGATACTGCACCACCGAGACTGCTGGCTTCATCTGTTTTAGTTAAAATACAGCCGCTCAAGTTCAAGTGAGAATAAGCATGAATAATATCATCCATCGCACTGGCTTGAGTGTTTGCTGACATGGTTAGGTATGTTTTGACACGAGGGGACTGCTGTTTTATCACAGCAAACTTCTCTGTCAGTTTTATATCACGTTGATTCATTCCCGCAGTATCTATCAGGATAAAGCGGCGATCAAGCAGGTCATTAAGAGTTTCAGTGAGTTCAGCATGGGTTCTGGCCACTCTCACAGGTACACCCAAAATTCGGGCATAGGTACGTAACTGTTCCTGACCTCCTATGCGATAGCAGTCGGTGGTGATCAAGGCAACTTGTCGTGCACCGTGCTTTAGAGCACACCGGGCGGCGAGTTTAGCTATGGTGGTCGTTTTTCCAACGCCTGTTGGACCGACCAAAGCATAGATGCCACCTTGAGTCAGAATGTCCTCTTCTGTGAGCTGAATTTGTGAAGCTAATGAGCCCAGACAATGCCGCCATGCTGTTTCCAAATCATCAATACCATGCATTTTTGCGGTAATAGATTTAGCAAGCTCTACATCAATTCCCATCTGCATAAAACGTTTTAGTAGCTGTACCTGGGTTGGATTCTGACGCTCCATATCTTTCCAGGTGAGATCCGATAGCTGATTTTGTAGCATATTACGTAAGCCAGCAATTTCTTTACGCATCTGAACCAGAGTTGGTTCTTGAGACCAGATATTTTGTTTTGGCGCTGATTGTGGTTGTTCGTGCGCATATGTGTCTGGAGTTGGATTTATTTCAACTCGAGGAGGTTGCTGTGCTTGTATAGAAGCTGTTTCGACTTGCGCCTGACGACGAAACTGTGATTCGTCATAGTCAGTAGCAGCCACAATTTCAATACCACCATCGACACGAGTATTGGACAGTATGACCGCATCCGGGCCCAGTACATCCCGAACCTCACGAATAGCTTGACGCACATCAGCTGCTTGGAAACGTTTGATTTTCATACATCAACCTCAAACTCTAAATTTATCGACCAATATTGGCCACTATTCTTATTTGTTTATCGTCCGGTATTTCGTTGTAGGACAATACATTCAATCCGGGAATAGAGTGGCGAATAAAGCGAGAAATCCAACTTCTCAAACCTGCTTGAACAACAAGAATGGCTGCATCACCTGTCATTTCCTGTCTTTGTGTCGCTTCTTGCAAGTTCTTGTGCATATTTTCTGCCAGACCTGGTTCCAGACTGGCTCCACCTTCACCGGATGCCTGTAAAGTTTTTAGCAATATCTGTTCCAGTTCTGGATCCAGTGTGATGATAGGAAGGTCAGTGCGTGTACCATTAATATGCTGAATGATGGAATGACTGAGCGACATGCGGGTTGCTGCCGTGATCGCTTCCGGATCGGGATTACGGGCGGCCTGCTCTGATATGGATTCAGTAATGGTACGTATATCACGCACAGGAATATTCTCTTCCAGCAAATTCTGCAGAACCTTCTGTACCGTGCCAAGTGGTACCGTATCTGGCACCAGCCCCTCAACCAGCTTAGGCGCAGACTTGGCCAGGTTATCAAGTAAATGTTGAACCTCTTCACGACCAAGCAGATCGTGAGCATGATTGTTGAGAATCTTACTCAGATGGGTTGCAATGACCGTATCTACATCTACCACGGTATAACCTTGTGCTTGTGCATATTCACGCTGCCCAGTTTCAATCCAGATAGCATCTAACCCAAAAGCTGGATCTTGCGTTTTGATGCCTTCCAGATCGCCAAAAACCTGTCCAGGATTAATGGCTAACATTCTGTCGGGATAAACTTCAGCTTCGCCAAAGGTCACACCAAACAGAGTGATTTGATAGGCCGTTGGTGCCAGATCAAGATTGTCTCGAATATGCACGGGAGGGATTAAAAAGCCCATTTCCTGTGATATTTTCTTACGTATCCCTTTGATTCTATTCATTAACTGCCCACCCTGAGATTTATCTACCAGAGGAATCAGACGGTATCCGACTTCCAGGCCGATTGGATCCACAGGGCTAAGATCGTCCCAACTTAATTCACGCTGTTCTCTTGCAGCTTCTGAAGTGGGCTGTTGTGCTGCTGCTAATTCATTTTCCGTGGCAACTTTTTGACGCTTATGAATCAGGAATGCACAGGTGCCACCAATAGCAGCTAGAATCAGGAAAGGGATATTAGGCATGCCTGGAATCAAGCCTAATCCACCGATAATGGTTGAGGTGACAGCCAGTGTTTTGGGATCGCTCAGCAACTGACTAACAATCTGCTGTCCCATATCCTGCTCTTTTGTTGAGCGTGTAATCAGCAGGCCTGCTGCTGAGGCTAATAAAAGTGAAGGTAACTGAGCGACCAAGCCATCACCAATGGTTAACAGCGTGTAGTTTTGTGCTGCTTGAGAAAAACTTAAATCATGTTGGGCAACGCCAATAATAAAACCACCGATAATGTTGATAAACAGAATCAATATCCCGGCTACCGCATCACCCCGAACAAATTTACTGGCACCATCCATAGAACCGTAAAAGTCTGATTCCTGCATGATTTCTTCACGACGACGACGCGCTTCATCTTGATCGATAAGGCCGGCATTGAGATCGGCATCTATAGCCATCTGTTTACCGGGCATGGAGTCCAAGGTAAACCGAGCACTGACTTCAGCAATACGGGTGGCACCTTTGGTGACAACGACAAAGTTGATAATAACCAGGATGGCAAAGACCACAAAACCCACAGCATAGTTACCGCCAATAACAAACTCACCGAAGGCTTCAATAACGTTTCCTGCAGCAGCAGCACCGGTATGGCCTTCCATCAAAATAATACGGGTTGAAGCCACATTTAAGGCGAGCCTGAGTAAGGTCGCTATCAACAAAATACTTGGGAAGGCTGCAAAATGCAGCGGTTTTAGCATGTAAATACTGGCTAATACGATCACCAGTGATAAAGCAATATTAAAAGTGAAGAGCATGTCCAGCATAAACGCTGGTAAAGGCAGAATCACCATGGCCAGCAATGCCACCAGAAGCATTGGTGTGGCTAATTGACCGTTTACGACTGATTTAAAACGGGCCGCCAGTACATTATTTTCCATCTAACATTAATCTCGTCTGTATTCATCCGGTATGGGCAAATCTTCTGGATTCAGATGCGGTTTGTTACCACCTTGTTTACGGTAGCGCCGCAACTGGAATACAAAAGCCAGTACTTGAGCTACTGCAATATATAGACCAGATGGGATCTCTTCGCCGATTTCTGTTGAGTAATAAACAGCACGAGTCAGAGGAGGGGCGGCTAAAATAGGTACATCGTTATTCTCTGCGACCAAACGGATTTGTTGTGAAATTAAATCAGCGCCTTTAGCAACAACAATTGGAGCACCAGATCGAGATTGGTCATAACGCATTGCCACAGCATAGTGAGTTGGGTTGGTGATAACCACATCAGCGGAAGGAATATCCTGCATCATTCGCTGTTGAGACATTTGAATTTGCATACGTCTGATTCGGCCCTTGACCTCAGGGTTACCATCCGTCTGTTTCATTTCATCTTTGACTTCTTGCTTTGTCATCCGCAATTGTCGGCTGTGATTCCATAGCTGGAAAGGCACATCAATTAATGCAATTAAGATCAGACTCGCGGTAATTGCCAGAAATACCCACAAGGTCAAATACGCTAAATCTGTCATGGCAACGTTCACTTCCTGAGTGCCAAGCGTCAATAATTGGTCACGTATTCCCCATAAGATAACCGTCGATATCGCACCGATAAGAATAAATTTCCCTAAGGCTTTACCCAACTCAACCAGACCTTGTGGCCCAAAAACACGTTTAAGCCCTTTGATAGGATCCATTTTTTCTGGCTTGAATGCCATGGCTTGTGTAGAGAAATTCCAGCCACCAATTAAGGCCGGAGCAGCCAAAGCAGCAATGACGGTAACAGCGAGAAACAGACCTAAATCAAATGAGATGATTTCGATCATGTGAATGAAGTGATGCACCATCGCCATAGGATCAAACAGTTCTTTACGACTCAATACCAGTGACTCATTCATCACAGCAGCCATATCCTCAATCAGGCTACTACCCATGATGAATAAGGCGATGGCACTAGCAATCAGGACCAAGACAGTTGTTAATTCTTTTGAACGAGGTACTTGGCCTTTTTGCCGGGCGTCTTCTAAACGCTTACCCGTAGGCTGTTCTGTTTTTTCTTGTCCGGTTTGCTCAGCCATCCTGAACCACCATAAGCCTTGTCAATTGCAGTATATGATCCGTCATGTCCATTAAGTGATCGGCCACTAAAGGGAGCGTGACAAACATAATGATAAAACCCATCACAATGGTCATCGGAAAACCGATAGAAAATGGACTGATCTGAGGAGCCGCTCGCGATAAGATGCCAAACGCCAGATTCACCATCATGATAGAACCTATGGCAGGTAGAGCAATAATTACGCCAGCAGCGAACATCCAACTCGCTTGTGCCACAACATCACGAAGATCAGTAGGTGTTAGACCGCTACTGGATATGGGCATGGTGACAAAACTTTCTGATAACACCTTTATCAGAATCAAATGACCATCTACCGTGATGAATAACAAAGTTATGAAAATAAGATAAAACTGACTTATTACAGGGACTAATACGCCATTTTGAGGGTCCACCATGGAAGCAAACCCCAACCCCATCTGCATGGCAATGATTTGCCCAGCCACAATAAAGGCGTTAAAAAGGAGTTGCAGCATAAACCCCATGCAGGCCCCAATCAGGATCTGTTGAGCAATGATCAAAAAACCTTCCATACTCAACGGTTCGACGGTAGGCACATTCGCAGGAATATTGGGAACCAGTACGATACTAATGGCTAAAGCGATGATGATGCGGGTGCGCGCGCTCAGAAAATTACTACTAAAAATGGGAGCGACCATAATCATGGCTGCAATACGGATAAAGGGCCACATGTATTGCCCTAACACGCCAGTAATCTCAGCGGTGCTGATTTCCATAGTTAACCGATGAGAAATGGTATTTCTTCATACAAGCGACGAGTAAAACCCAGCACCATTTCCAACATCCAAGGCCCTGCCATCACTAAAACCAATAGCGTGATAAATAGTTTCGGAATAAAACTTAAGGTTTGTTCGTTGATCGATGTCGCCGCCTGAAACATGCTCACCAATAAGCCAATCAGCAGAGCGGGAAGCAAGATGGCAGCAATCAAAATCGAAATGATCTGTAGGGTTTGCTGCATAACGGTGAGGACAGTTTCTGGCGTCATAATTACACGTAAAAACTCGAAGCTAAGGTACCCATGAGCAAGGCCCAACCATCAATCAAAACAAACAACATTAATTTGAAAGGCAGGGAAATCAGCATAGGCGAAAGCATCATCATACCCATGGCCATCAAGACACTGGCTACGACAAGGTCGATGATTAAAAAAGGGATAAAAATCAAAAAGCCGATTTGGAAAGCCGTTTTTAATTCACTGGTGACAAATGAAGGTAGTAATAAGCTATACGGAATGTCTTGTGGTGTTTGCATCTCTTCATAGCCACCAATAGAGGCAAACAAAGCAATATCACTTTCCCGTGTTTGAGCAAGCATAAATTCTTTAAACGGCTGTCCAGTTTGTTCAATAGCTTGGGTAAACTCAATATCACCATTCATATACGGCACAACACCCGCATTGTAGGCATTATTGAATACCGGATGCATAATAAAAATAGTCAGAAATAATGCCAGACCAATTAATACTTGATTCGAGGGGGTGGACTGCACACCAATCGCCTGACGTAAAATCGACAATACGATAATTATGCGAGTGAAGGAGGTCATCATCATTAATGCCGCAGGCAATAATGTGAGTAAAGTCATTAACGCCAGAATTTGCAGGGTGACACTATAACTTTGTCCACCTTCACCATCCGTCACTGTTACGGCTGGAATTCCCGGCTCAGCGAGACTGACTAATGGAAATGTCAGTAAGAATAAACTGAGAAGCAGGCGAATCATGCGTCACCTCGCTGCATAAACTGACGGAGTTTATTGGCGAACTCATTCGGTGTTGAGGATTCCGCCTCGCTTAATGGCGTTTCTAGTTTGTGTAAGGTATTGATTTGTTGTGCGGTAACGCCTAAAAGCAATTGCTCTTCACCTACCTGAACCAGAACTAATCGTTCTCTGGTGCCTAATGCAATGCCAGCAATGACTTTAAGTTTTCCATTGGCAGCAGTATGAAAACGGTTGGTGCGTTTCAATAACCAAGCCACTGCCACGATACAAGCTAAAACAAGAGCTAAGCCCAATATCGTTTGCAATAAGTTGACTGCTGACAGGGGCGACTGGTTGAGCGTATGCGCGCCCGATTCAGCTGCAGCAAAAACGGGGGCGGAGACAAAAATACTTGTTAACAGGCACCATGCGTTTTTCATTAGCGTAGTTTCTTGATGCGTTCTGAAGTACTGATGATGTCGGTCAGTCGAATACCAAATTTATCATTGACCACCACGACCTCACCGTGGGCGATAAGGGTATCGTTAACAAGCACGTCCATAGGTTCACCAGCTAATCTGTCGAGTTCAACCACAGACCCCTGACTTAATTGAAGCAGGTTGCGAATACTGATTCTGGTACGGCCGATTTCCATTGATATCGTGACCGGAATATCCATCACCATATCCAGATCAACATCCGATTTTGGTTTGCCTTCATCATCCAGCTTGGCAACCGGAGCTGGATTAGCTTGTTGTGTGGATTCTGATGCTGCTTGTTCTTCTAAAGCGGCTGCCCAGGGATCTTCTTCTGTTTCAGCTGCATCACCTTGTTGTTCCAGTGCAGCCGCCCATTCGTCAGCCAGCGCCTGATCTTGTGTTTGGGTGTCTTCACTCATAGCTTTTTACCTTTTTTCAGGTGGATTGTAGAATTCGTATCATGAGGATGTTCAATAATCTCCATGATTTTTAACGCTGTTTTTTCATGATGCTCACCAAATGTGGAACGAAACATGGGGATATCTTCAACCATGGTCGTCACATGTTTGGGCATCTCAATCGGGATGATATCCCCTGGTTTTAACTTCAATATTTGTCCAAGCGATAATGTCGCTTGAGATAAGTTTGCCCAAAGTTCTACATCGGCGAGCATGATCTCTTCGCGCATGGATTTTTCCCAGCGCCCATCATCCATGCTGCGATCACTTTGTAAACCGGTATCCAGTAATTCCCGAATAGGTTCCAACATGGAGTAGGGAAAAGTAATGTGTATATCGCCACTGCCACCATCTAAATCCACATGGAAAGTAGAGATGACCACGACCTCACTCGGGCTGACAATATTGGCAAATTGTGGGTTCACTTCGTGGTTAACAAACTCAAATTCAACCGGCATGACGGGTGACCAGGCTTCTGTCAGATCTTTAAAGCACAGGTTGAGTACCATATTGATGACTCGAAGCTCGGTTGAGGTGAACTCTCTACCTTCAATACGAGCCTGAAAGCGTCCATCTCCACCAAAGAAGTTATCCAGAAAGGTGAATACCAGTTTAGGTTCAAAAACAATTAACCCTGTGCCTCTCAGAGGATGCAGGTGAATCAGATTGAGGCTGGTGGGCACAAAAAGAGTATGAATGTATTCAGAAAACTTCATTACCTGAACACCGCCGACAGAGATCTCGGCAGACCGCCGCAGCATATTGAACAGACTAATTCTTAAATAACGACCAAAACGCTCATTAATCATTTCCAGGGTCGGCATTCGGCCGCGGATAATACGCTCTTCATTACCGAAGTCGTAGGGACGGGTACCGGCATTGTCACTATTCTCTGACCCATCTGTTTCAATATCGCCATCGCCCAAGCCATTGAGCAGCGCATCTACTTCATCTTGTGAGAGGATGTCATGAACGGCCATAGTTATTGCATGATGAAGCTGGTGAAGTAGACGGCTTCCAACTGTTCATCAACAGAAGATTCGTTTTTAAGAATCTCATTGATGGTATTCAAGCTGGACTGTTGAAGTGCTTTTGTTCCCTCAATAGTTTGTAATTCGTCATAATTTTGACTAAAGAACAGCATATTTAATTCATGTTGAATGGCTGGTAAGTTCAATGTCACAGCATCAATAACATCTTGAGAACGCGCTTTTACCTTGAGTTTGATCTGCATATATTTCACTTCCCCTTTGCTTTGTTCAGAGAAGTTGACGATAAAGGGGTCTTCAATCGCGTAGTAGATAGGTGGCTGTTTGACTTCAGCTTTTTCTTCCTCGGGTTCATCACCGCCACTCATCATGAAAAAGGCAGCCACACCCCCGCCTATCAGTAGTAGAGCGACAACGATAATGATGATGAGTTTTTTCTTACCACCTTTGCCTTCAGTAATTTCAATATCTTCGCGTTCTTCTGCCATAATGCTGTTTCCAATTTGTTAATTTCAAGTTAGCAAGTAATGTGCCGACTATTGGATGATAAAGCTTGTGAAGTAAACTTTTTCGATTTCAGGGTTACCTGTTTCTTGCTCTAAAATGTTTCTCACTTGTTCTGTGGCTTTTTTATCTAACTCTTCTCGTCCCTGCAGCGTGTTGAGTGATTCATAGGTCTGCTGTGAAAATAATGTTCTGAGTTCATCTTGAATCATTGGTAGGTTTAACACTGCATTGTCGAGTGCTTTTTGATCTTTAGCCATCAGAGCAACTTTGATTTGAAGATAACGGGCCCGTTTCTGACTTTGATTCACAAAGTTGATTGTAAATGGCTCTTCAATTTTGTAATACACAGAGGGTGTCTTTTCACTCTCATCGTCATCAGCAAATGTTGGTGTCACTAAGGCACAAAAGAATAATAAAATGATTAGCGACAGCGATTTCTTCATTGCTTGATATACTCCATGATTTCTTATGAAAAAGGTTTACACAGAATTATGACAAGCTTAGGCAATTGGTTAAAGAGGCAGGCATGAGTAAAACGCAAAAACACCCACATGCTTCTTGGTTCAGCAAAGTCTCTGATGTGATTTTGACGCTGCCACAATATGTGATTCCACAGCATGCCTTATCTGTTGTCATGCATGCCTTAACTCGTAGCCAGGTAAAGTGGTTTAAAAATGCATTCATTCGGTTTATTACTTGGAAGTTCAACGTCAATCTTAGCGAGGCCGCCGTTTCAGAACGCGCTTATTACGCTAGTTTTAATGCCTTTTTTACTCGTGAGTTGCGAGCAGGTATTCGTCCCATCGCTGCAGGTGAAGAGGTTATCGTTTCTCCTGTTGATGGTGCGATTAGTCAGCTGGGTCCAATCGTTGAGCAAAGTATTGTGCAAGCGAAAGGACGAAGCTACACAGTAGAAGAATTGTTGGGAGGAGATAAGGCCTTGGCAGAGCAGTATCAGCAAGGACAATTTGCCACTATTTATCTCTCGCCGCGTGATTACCATCGTATTCACATGCCAATAGCGGGAAAACTGAAGTCCATGCGCTATGTGCCGGGTAAACTATTTTCAGTAAATCCGCGGACGGCGAGAGCCGTGCCGAGACTCTTTGCTCGAAATGAACGCGTTATCTGTGTGTTCGATACCGACTTTGGCGAGGTGACTCTCGTGCTTGTTGGGGCTATTTTTGTTGGCAGTATGGAAACGGTATGGGCAGGTCAGATAACGCCTCCTTACGGTAAAAGCATACAAAACTGGACTTATGAAGGTGATGAAGCGTTGTCATTCGAAAAAGGTCAGGAAATGGGCCGGTTCAATATGGGCTCGACGGTAGTGATGTTACTACCTGCCGGCATGAAACCATTTAATCAAGCATGGCAGCCAGAGGAAAAAATTCAATTGGGACAGGCGATGAACTAAGTTTGTTTGCTGATGAAATAAAAAAGCCGGCAACTTGCCGGCTTTTTTGTGAGCGTATCTGCTTAGATATTGTTACGCCATGCGTGACATGAATTATCCTGAATACGACTCACTTCTTCAGGGCCCCATGTACCTGCAGGGTAGGTATGAACAAAGCCTTTATCTTTTGCCCATTTCTCGATGACAGGATCGACCACTTTCCAAGCCAGATTAACTTCATCTGAACGCAAGAACAATGAACGGTCACCTAAAATGGCATCCAGAATTAATGCCTCATAGGCATCCAAGCGATGCTTGGTGTCTTCATTTTCAACGGTTTCAAGCGCCACAGTATGGTTGTTTAATTCTAGACCAGGCTGCTTAGCTTGCAGTTCGATACGTAAAGTGTTGTCAGGTTGCAGACCCATTACAATCCAGTTGGCATGACTATCACCAATCACAGTATCTTTGAATAACTCTTGTGGTGGTTTCTTAAAGCGGATGGCAATCATCGCTTTAGATTCTGGCATACATTTGCCCGTTCTTAAGTAGAACGGCACACCACGCCAGCGCCAGTTATCGATGTACAGTTTCATAGCCGCATAGGTTTCAGTCACGCTGTCATTCGGTACTTCATCATCTTCCAGGTAACCAGGCTCTTTTTTGCCGTTGACTTCACCGGCCGCATATTGCGCACGGAAGGCATGATCATCAACAATATCTTCAGTGATGGGACGGATGGCTTTTAAGACTTTTACTTTTTCATCACGTAAAGATTCATCACCTAAATCTGCTGGTGGTTCCATCGCGACTAATGCCATCACCTGCATTAAGTGACTCTGAATCATATCGCGAAGTGCACCAGAGGTATCATAGTAACCAGCACGACCGCCCACACCTTGTTGTTCAGCATGTGTAATTTGAACATGGTCAATGTAGTTACGGTTCCATAATGGCTCGAGCAACAAGTTAGCAAAGCGGAATACAAAAATATTTTGTACGGTACCTTTGCCCAGGTAGTGATCGATACGGTAAGTTTGTTGTTCGGTAAAGTTTTTGCGCAAGATGCCTTCTAATTCTTCAGCACTCTTCTGGTCATAACCAAATGGTTTTTCAACGACCAAGTGGCGCCAGCCATTATCTTCTTTATTTAAACCAACAGCGGCTAATTGATCACCTACGACGCCAAATAGTGCTGGCGCAATTGAGAGGTAGAAGACGATATTTTGAGAGAAATTATTCTCTTCTGACGTGATCAGTTTGTTGAGTTCGTGGTAGCTGAAAGCATCGTTGATATCACATTTAAAGTAGTGAATACGATCCAGAAATGTATCAAGAAGTTCATTATTCACACCACCGCGTGCTTTAGGTGTGACAAACTCTGTTACTTGTGCTTTCCAGTCTTCTTGACTGGACTCACGACGACCCATGCAGATAATGCGCGTATCCGCTGTTAAGCGTTTTTCCGCATCAAGATGGTATAAAGCAGGCAATAACTTTTTCTTAGATAAGTCGCCTGTGGCGCCAAAAATAACAATGGTACAAGATTGCATGATTTCTCCCGTTTCAGGCTATTACTCAGCCGTTGACCGTATATAATTTGGAGAATTGTACAATTTTTGGGAGATAAGCGTGCGAAAAATTCTTTTTGCCAGTAGTGAAGTCCATCCGTTAATGAAAACGGGGGGGCTTGCAGATGTGTCTGCCAGCTTACCAGCGGCTCTGGCTGAGCATGGACAAGATGTCAGAATTTTTATGCCTGCTTATCGTCAGTGTCTGCAAAAAATAGAAAGCTCGCACACCGTTGCTACAATTAAACTGGATGGTTACCACCTCCCTGTGGAAATTATTGAAACCACACTTCCGGGTACTGAGGTCATCGTCTGGCTATTGAATTCCCCCTATCACTTTGATCGCAGTGGTGGACCCTACAGCCACCCTGGCGGACATGACTGGGAAGATAATGCCGCAAGGTTTGCATTGTTTTGTCGCGCTATTGTGGCTTTAGCCATGGATGATGCTGAACTGAACTGGAAGCCAGATATTTTGCATTGCAACGATTGGCAGACCGGGCTTGCACCGGCACTGCTCTCGTTGAGAGAGAATGCACCCCATACTATTTTTACTATTCACAATATGGCCTATCAGGGACTATTTGAGCGGCCGGTTTTTGACGCGCTGGACTTACCAGAGTCTCTTTGGTCAATCGATGGGCTAGAGTTTTATGGCTTGATGTCTTTTATGAAGGCCGGGCTGATATTGAGTGATCACATCACTACAGTCAGTCCTACTTATGCTAAAGAAATTTGTGACGCTGAGTTTGGTTATGGTCTGGAGGGATTATTATCTTATCGAGCCGAACAAGGGCGCTTAAGTGGCATATTGAATGGTATTGATTATCAAGAATGGAACCCGGCTACGGATCCTTATCTAAGACACCATTACTCAGTTAAAACACCAAACCGTAAAAAGAAAAACAAGCAGGCGCTCCAGCAACAATTTTATTTACCTCAATCTGAACAGACGCTCTTTATCGGCTTAATCAGTCGTCTGGTATCACAGAAAGGTATCGATTTGTCCATCGAAGCCATAACACGCTTACTGGAAGAGGGGCAGGATATTCAGCTGATTTGTCTGGGCAGTGGTGAAGCAGATTTTGAGCAAGCTTTGCGTGTACTTCGTGCGCGGTTTCCTGATAAAGTGGCATTGACCATTGGCTATGATGAAAAACTCTCGCATCAGATTGAAGCGGGGGTAGATGTGTTTCTGATGCCATCACGATTTGAGCCATGTGGCCTGAATCAGATGTATAGCCTGCGATATGGTACGCTACCGATTGTACGTAATACTGGCGGTTTAGCTGACACAGTTGTTGATGCTAACGACGAAAACCGTAAAATCGGTATTGCTAATGGATTTTGTTTTCATGAGGCTTCAGCAGAAGCATTATACGAAACACTGGAACGGGCGACCGCGCTGTTTCAGCATCCGCGGATATGGCGAAAACTGATGATCACCGCAATGGAGGGGGATTTCAGTTGGGAAAACAGCGCCAATATCTATATCGATCTCTATCACCATGTAAATGAACGTTAATACTATGACAGATTATGAACCTGTATTGAGTACTGTCGAGCAGCTATCTATGCTGGGCGATAAAGAGCTACGTCAACATGTTCGGTTTCTTGGCCATATTCTTGGTGAAGTAATTGATGAGCGTGCTGGTCGTGAGGTCTATGAAACGGTAGAGCGATTGCGTAAGGGGTTTATTAATCTTCGCAAAGACGATAACGCTCTATTACGCACGGAGTTGTTGAGTTTCCTGAATACGCTGGATGCCACCACATTACGTGAAGTCATTCGTGCGTTTAATTTGTATTTCAGTCTGCTGAATACAGCAGAAGAAGCCTTTAATTACCATAACCGTCTAATTCAGTTAAGAAATGGTCGTGATTTATGGCATGGATCGTACCTGGATACATTAAACCAGTTCAAGCAAGAGGGCGTTACCCTCGAACAACTTCAGCATATGATGGATACGATGGTATACATGCCTGTATTCACCGCTCATCCAACTGAGTCAAAGCGTCGGACTTTGATGGAAATTCTACGCCGTATTTTCTTATTAGACGAAAAGCTGACCAATGACCCTCTGACGGCATTTGAAGAAGAACGCACACGGTCAGAAATTAAAAAACAAGTGCAGTTGTTGTGGTCCACCGATGAAGTGAGGGCTGTTAAACCCACCGTTCGCGATGAAATCAAAAATGGTTTGTATTACTTTAACGTAAGTCTGTTTGATGCGGTGCCCAGAAGTTATCGCAATATGGAAAATGCCATTCGTCGCGTCTATAAAGACGAGATTGATGCAGGTGCGTCATTCAAAGTGCCAGGCTACATTCAATTCGGTTCCTGGATTGGCGGTGACCGAGATGGAAACCCTTATGTAACGGCTGAAACCACCGACATGGCGATTCAGTTACAAAAGCGCACAGTGATTCGCCGTTATCTGGAAGACGTGACTAAACTTAGCTACCAACTCACACACTCACAACCTTTGTGTGAAATAAGTGATGAATTAGCTGCCAATATTGATGAATCGGAACAACGTTACGCTGGGGCATTTCGTGCAAAACCAGACCGTTTTCTGAATGAACCTTACCGCAGAAAACTTTACATGATGCGGCATCGTTTGGAAGATAATCTACGACTATTGCAGCAATATTTTCGGCCTGATCTTGAGCCCACTGCATTGGGACTGGCTTATGACAACGAAGATGAATTACTGCAAGACTTACGCTTAATTCAACAGTCCCTGATCGCTCACGGGGATGCCGAGTTGGCGGGCAGTGAACTGACCGATTTGATCCGATTGGTGGAGACCTTTGGTTTTTATTTATATCACTTGGATGTGCGCCAGGAATCGACATTACACACGGAAGCGGTGAGCGAGGTGCTAAGACAAACAGGCCTGTGTGAAGATTATCAGCAATTAGATGAAACGCAACGTCAGTCAGTGTTGACGGATTTGTTAGCACGTCATGATTTACCCTCTTTGCCTGAATTAGAAGGGCAAAACAAAGAAATTCTGTCGGTATTTCAGTTAATGACACGACTGCAACAGGAAGTCAGCACCAATGCATTCGGCAGTTATGTGATTTCAATGACCCACCAGGCCAGTCATATTCTGGAAGTATTAACCTTGGGGCGGTTTGCTGGTTTATGTGGTTATACAGAAGATGGCAATACCTACTGCCACCTCCGAGTGTCACCTTTATTCGAGACCATTGAAGATTTATCTCATATCGAACCAGTGATGTCGGCATTACTTGAGAATGAACATTATCGTCGTTTATTAAGTGCCTCAGGCAATTTACAGGAAGTCATGCTGGGTTACTCCGATTCTTGTAAAGATGGGGGGATTCTGGCGTCTGTATGGAATTTGTATCAAGCCCAGCAGAGAATCAGTCACCTGGCCGAACAGCATGGCGTGCAATGTCGTATGTTTCACGGTCGTGGCGGTACGATTGGTCGCGGGGGTGGTCCAACTCATGATGCTATTCTGTCTCAGCCGGTTGGCACGGTGCAGGGACAAATCAAATTCACAGAGCAGGGCGAAGTATTGTCATTCAAATATGGCAATATCGAGACAGCTGCCTATGAATTGGGGATGGGTGTATCTGGTTTAATGAAGGCTTCACGAAGTCTGGTGGCTAAAACGCATCACGATGAGCCGGCCTTTATGGATGTAATGCATCAGCTCACGGCCTACGGCGAGCAGAGCTACCGTAAATTGACCGAAAACACCGCAGGCTTCCTCGATTATTTTTATGAGGTCTGTCCAGTGACTGAAATCGGTATGATGAATATCGGTTCCAGACCCTCACATCGTAAACAGGGTGATCGTTCCAAAGCATCGGTTCGCGCTATTGGCTGGGTCTTTTCCTGGGCACAGTCACGACACACCTTACCTGCATGGTATGGCATTGGTTCGGCGTTAGAACAGTGGCATCAAAATGATCCTGAGAAAATTGAAACGTTACATCGAATGGTCAAAGAATGGCGTTTTTTCAGTGCGCTTTTAAGTAATACGCAAATGTCCCTGTCAAAAGCCGATATGAATATCGCACGGCGCTATGCCGCTTTGTGTGAAAATGCATTTCAAGGACAGCAAGTATTCGAAGTCATTTCAGCAGAATATCATCGCACGGTAAAACAAGTCCTGCTTGTGGTGGGGGAGGACAAGTTAATGTCAGAAACACCGGCATTACGATCTTCTTTACGCCGACGTGAACCGTATCTGGATCCCATTAACTATATTCAGATTCTTTTATTGCAACGATATCGTGAGAACGCCTTATCTGAAGATGAACGAGATAAGTGGCTGGATCCGTTGCTGAGAACGATCAGTGCGATTTCTGCCGGTATGCGAAATACAGGTTAATTCGTCTGAGTTCGTAAGGTGCTGACAGTGAGCTGTGTGGTGAGCATAATCAGTAACACTGCAGCACCAAACACATATAAGCCCGGATGAATCTGAATACTGGCGATGGCACCAAGTTTGACAGTGACGATCAACATCGCCACGACCATGACATCAAGCATTGCCCAGCGGCCATAATCATGCATAAGATTCAATAAGGTCATCTTGAGTGGCGTAGGGTGGCTGTCAGCGAATAACAATCGGAACAGTAAGCCTAATTTAGCGAAAGGCATGAGGATACTGAAACAGCCGATAACAAAAAATAACACGTATTTTTCTGCTTTCCACAATTCTGTGATACCTGAAATGACAGAGAAATCATCACGAATGACCAGAAATTGCGTGATGGTCAACATCGGCATGAAAAGTCCGGCAATCAATAACACGCTGCTGATTAACAATAAGCCGCGTAATAAATAAGTAGATTTATTCTTGGGCACGGTCTTTTTTAGAAATGTATCTGGCTTTGGGGTCTTTTTTACTCTTTTGTTTATTGACTTTGCCTTTCGGTGCCAAGCCCTTCATTTTTATTACAGGTAATGACTGGCCAATATGATGTTCGATCCGCTCAAGGTTTTTTTGGTCATGGCTTTCCACCAGATTGACAGCAATACCTGATTGTCCAGCCCGCCCGGTTCTGCCAACACGATGAATATAAATATCACCACGAAATGGCACATCATAGTTAACGACGTGGCTCACTTGCGGTAAATCCAGTCCACGTGAAGCTACATCCGTTGCAACTAAGACTTTGATTTTTCCTTGACGGAATTTACGTGTTCGTTCTCGGCGATCTGCCTGAGAGAATTCACCATGCACCACCTGCGCAGAGATATTTTGTGACTGCAAATAGTCGGCTACTTCATCTGCGCGTTCTTTTTTATTGCAAAAAACCAAAGCACTTGCGCACTCGTCCGATTGAATCACAGCTTTGAGCAGTGCTTGTTTATGTTCACGATTATCAGCTAAATAGACACGCTGCTCGACCTGTTCGGCATAGTGATTTGAAGCATTCACATCTACTCGGGTAGCATCAGGCAGTAAGGTGTTAGCAAAAATTTCCACACCGGCACCAGCCAGTGTGGCGGAGAACAAGCAGGTTTGGAATGCTGTTGTAATTGAAGCTAATAATGTCGCGACATCAGGACCTTGTCCCATGTCCAGCATACGATCCGCTTCATCTATCACCACAAACTCAATCAGTGATAAATCGGCCTGCTCTTGTTCAACTAAGTTTAATAAACGGCCGGGTGTGGCAATGATGACATCACAGCCTTCATCCAAAACCTTTTGTTGAGCGGTGGGTGCCTGACCGCCGGTAATCATGGCAATATCAATTGGATCTTGTTTACTGAAGGTCTTCAGCACATGTTGAATCTGGAAAGCCAGCTCACGTGTCGGAGCCAGAATGAGAGCGACAGGTTCATGTGAACGATGCTTTCTGTCCCAGAGTTTTTGTAATAAAGGCACAACAAACGCTGCGGTCTTGCCTGTCCCTGTGGCCGCACAGGCCAATACGTCCTGACCGGCTAAAATAAGCGGGATCGTTTCTTCTTGAATTGGCGTAGGAGTGGTGTAGCCGTGAGCAGCGATAGCGCTCAACAGGCTGTCTTCTAACATGAGATCTTCAAATGACATTTAGCGGTGTATCCGGAATGCAGTGATGACGTTATCCATCATCATTGGAACAATAACAAGGTCTTTCTCAGGCATGACTGTATGGTCAGCACTACCTGGATTAAATTCAATCAAAGTTTCACTTCTTCCTTCAGGTGTGATTTTTAATAATCGGCCTTTCATCCAATCGGTGACCAGGTAATTCCCCTGACCATCTGCTTCGATGCCATCCAGATTACCCACGGGCGATTGGTCACCCAGGCTTTTCATCTGCTGTGTAATCAGATCAATGATTTTTAAATGTCCCGGCGTCTCGGTTTCAAATCCTTTGGTCATATTGCCCCAGCTGGCGACAATCAGATTATTATGCTCAACCAAAAGACCATTGGGGGATTCTAGAGCAGGGTCATCCATCCAGACATTAAATTCATCACCAGACAAGCGATAGATGCGGTTTGTCATCATGTCGCTGACGTAAACATGTCCCTGTTTATCAATGGCCACATCATTCAGAAATTGGGCATTCTCCGCGGGGTAACGCTTGATGATGCGTTGTTCAGCAATATCAATGACCACCAGTTCATCAATATCAGAAACATAGAGATGGTTACCACTGAGTGCCAATCCTTTTGGGGCATTGAGGCCATCCAGCCAATGCAGTTTTTCAATCTCACCTTTGACTGACAATTGGCTAATAAAGCCATTACCATCTGCATCTAGGGGATTGCCATTAACATTCGAGACATATAAATGTTTTGTGATGGGATCATAGATAACAGACTCAGGTGTTTTAAGTTCTGCCGGGCTGCTCCATACAGGTGACAGCACTGTGTTAGCACAGACCTGTACTGACATTAATAAGCCGGTCAGCAATAGCGTTAACCGTTTCATCATCTTCTCCAATAACAATCTGAGTGCATAATAACAGGCCAAGCTCTATCCCGCTCAAGCGTTTAGAACCAGTAAGCTGCCTGCCACCATTACCAGACAAGCTGATAAGCGTCGCCAGAGATGTTCTTCATTAAAAATGCGGTAGCCAAGGAATACCTGTAGCACCATACTTAGTTGAAATAATGCCAGAGAATAAGCGACCAAAAGCTGTGAAAATACCAGCATAGTCATGTATTGCATCAGAAAGATCAGACAGCCCAGATAAACAAAAGGGCGGATGTTATGTCGCGCTTTTGCGATATTGGTGGTGATATCTTTTTTGATAAAAAGCCATTGAGTTAAGGCTGCCAACGGCAAACCCAATAAACACCAGAACACGGTTGTGGCTAAGGCTCCACCTTCTATCACTGCTGTTTTCAGCGGTAGAGTGCCGATAGAAAAAAGCAAAATCGATAAAAACCGGTATTGAACGCCTTTGTCTTTGAACAAGGTCAACATGCGGCTTTGCGAAGTCGTTTTGGGCGGAAATAAAAAATAGCTCCCCACCACAATGACCGCGACACCAAAAAAGCCTTGAAGGCTGGGGATTTCTCCAATAAATATCATTGCCAGTATCATGGAGATAACGACTTTGTAGGCATTCAAAGGCCCAAACACAGATAGATCTGTTTTTGATAAAGACATGACCAGGTAGACCGTACCCGCCATATCCAATAAGGCGGCAAAGAAAATATTTATCCAAAAATTGCTTGTCAGTGTAAACAGGTCAAGCAAAGAAAGTAGTGGCAGACAGATAACGGCTAGAACAAGATAAGAACTAAAAACAATAAACAGTGAGTCAAAGCCACGGTGAGTCAGTTGCTTTTGAAAAACATTAGAGAATGCCGAGAACAGTAACCTGCTCAGCACAACGAGGATTTCCATGGTTATTCCTCAGTTGTGCTGGCCTGGTAATGCTGATTTTCATCAAGCTGATAGGTAGTAAAAATGCTGTATTGTTGGTTTGGGGTAAACTCAATAACGGCAAAATTATCTTTGCGGGGGCCCATTTCCATGCCGGGCGTACCTACTGGCATTTGAGGAACAGCGAGCCCGGTGATAGTGGGTTTTTGTGTCAGTAAACGCATGATATCAGCAGCTGGTACGTGCCCTTCGATAACATAACCTTCGATCACGGCCGTGTGACAAGAGTGCATAGCATGAGGGACGCCTAACTTTTCTTTAACGGCATCAAGATTGTGTGTTAATTGATCGGTGACATTGAATCCGTGATGCTCAAGGTGACTGATCCACTTATGACAACACTGACAATTCGGGTTACGGTAAACCTTGATATCAACTGGTTTATCTAAATTGATAGTTGATTCAGACCACTCTGAGTCTGCATAAGCAGTTGTATTCAACAAACAGATCAGTAAAAAAAGAAGCGTTTTCATTTATAAATATTCAACATAGATTTCAGTATCGTGACTGCTTTTTTCAACCTGGCTCAAAGCATTGATGACCGATCTTTCATTAGTTGGGTCAGCCTGTTCGCTGAGAAAAAAACAGTCGCAGCCATATTCGACTAACTTGGCATAATCATTAGTGTTTTTTAGATCTGGATTCAACCAGACCGTCGCTTGCTCTGCCTGTATATCTGGAGCCGCTTCAGCTAAACCATCGGCTGTAAAAATCAAGAAAATCATTGGGCCGGTTCAAGGTTTAAGTATGTTCGTTCAGATATTTGAGACCAATCGGCATCCTTTTGCCGGAATGCCTGATATGCATTGAAGACACGTTTAAATTTCGGATTCTTCTCGGCTTCTTCGACTAAAGTTTCATCTGACAGGGTTTTTAAACGTTGCAACACATCATCTGGGAAGGGCGCTATAGTAATGTCATCACGTGCTTTCAGAATTTGTAATGCCTCAGCGTTTTTATGCTCCATCTCTGCCAGCATGGCCAGGTTTTCTGCTTGAGCTGCATTCGCGACGATAGCTTGCAGATCAGGTGGTAGGCTGTTCCATGCACGCTCATTCACCGTTAACTCCAGGACGGTGCCAGGTTCATGCCAACCTGGATAGTAATAATGCTCTGCAGCGCGATACAGACCTAAGCGCTCGTCATGATATGGCCCAATCCATTCAGTCGCATCAATCGTATTGCGTTCAAGCGCACTATAGACTTCACTGCCGGCCAATAAAACAGGGTTACCACCGGCTTTGGCTAATACCTTGCCACCTAAGCCTGGAATACGCATTTTTAATCCCTGCAGATCATCAACAGAATTGATTTCTTTATTAAACCAGCCGCCCATTTGGACACCAGTGTTACCCAGCGGGAAAGGGATAACATGGAATGGCTTATAGACTTCACGCCATAATTCGAGGCCGCCACCATCGTATAACCATGAGTTCATACCTAATGCTGTCATGCCAAAGGGGACGGTGGAAAAGAATTGCGCTTCAGGGACTTTACCGGCCCAGTAATAGGCACTGCCGTGCCCCATTTCTACCGTGCCCTGTGATACGGCTTCAAACACCTGTAAAGCAGGGATGAGTTCACCGCCGGCATAGACTTTAATTTCCAGTCGTCCATTAGACATGGACTTGATATTGGCAGCAAAACGTTCAGCACCTTCCTGTAATACAGGGAAACCGGGCGGCCAGGTTGTGACCATCTTCCATCGGTAACTCTTTTTATAGTCTGTATTATCAGTGACAGATTGTGATTGCTCACTTTGTCCACATGAGGCCAGCATGAAAGTCATTAGACCCACAATGACAGAACGTGAAAAACAAGATGCCAACATAGATGTATGTCCCTAATTAAAGTATGTCTAATTTAGCATAAGCCAGTACTAACCACTTACTACCAGCATGTTTGAAGTTGACTTGCACTCGCGCATTTTTGCCTGAACCTTCGGTATCAACCACGATTCCCGGGCCAAACTTTTGATGATGCACCTGCTGTCCGGTTTTGATGCCTGTTTCGTTCATTGTCTGCGTGTCTCGACCACGAACACCATTCAGGCTGGGAGAGATATGGTTTTTGCGAGCACGAACTTCTTCTGTACACTCGGCCGGAAGTTCACTCAGAAAACGTGACGGGCGTTGAATCATTTCTTGCCCATAGAGAAAGCGCGATTCTGTGTACATCAGATAGAGGGTTTTTCTCGCGCGTGTCATGCCGACATAACAAAGCCGTCTCTCTTCGGCAAGGCGGACAGGATCATCACTGGACTTTTGTCCGGGGAACAGACCTTCTTCCATGCCCACCATAAAGACGATTGGAAATTCGAGACCTTTGGCGGAATGTAATGTCATTAATTGCACGCAATCTTCCCAGCGGTCAGCCTGATTCTCACCGGCTTCGAGTGCAGCATGGGCAAGAAATGCATCCAGATCCGACATGTCTTCTGCTTCTTCAGGTTTGTGAAACTGTTTGGTCGCTGAGATTAATTCGTCCAGGTTATCAATCCGACCTTGCCCTTTTTCGGTCTTATCTTTGGCAAAGTGGGCTTTTAGGCCACTTTCATCAATGACTAACTGTGTCAGTTCATTTAAGCCCATCACGGTGTCTTGTTCAGGAGTCAGTGAATCAATCAGTGTGATAAAACCCGCTAGCGCATTACCTGCTCGTGCCGCAAAGGCTTTAGCATCGAGCATCTCTATGGCACTATGCCACATTGAAATACCGCGTTCACGAGCATATTGGCGTACTTGTGTGAGAGTGGCAGCGCCGATACCGCGCGTAGGTGTGTTGACGATACGTTCAAAAGCGGCGTCATCGAGACGGTTTGACACCAGACGCAAATAAGACAGAACGTCTTTTATTTCAGCCCGCTCAAAAAAGCGTAAGCCACCATAAACCCGATAGGGCATAGCGGCTTGTAATAAGGCTTCCTCAATGACCCGTGATTGCGCATTCGAACGATAGAGCACGGCAGCATCACTTCTTTTCCCACCGTTTTCTACCCATTTACGGATTTGCTCGACAAGGTATGAGGCTTCGTCACGTTCGTTGTAGGCGTTATAAATCTGGATGGGATCGCCATCATCATCCTCTGTCCATAATTCTTTGCCTAAGCGTTCACTATTATTGGCAATAACCGCATTAGCTGCTTTGAGAATATTGCCAGTAGAACGATAGTTTTGTTCTAGACGGATGGTGCTGGCACCCTGATAGTCGGTGTCGAACTGTTGAATATTTTCTATACGTGCACCACGCCAGCCATAGATAGACTGATCATCATCCCCCACGATAAACAGGTGTCCGCTAGTTCCGGCGAGTAATCTAAGCCAAGCGTATTGCAAGGTATTAGTATCCTGAAACTCGTCGACTAAAATTTGTTTAAACCGCTGCTGATAGTGCGCCAGAATATCGGGGCGTTTTAACCAGAGCTCATGGCTTCTTAATAAAATTTCACCGAAATCGATGACCCCAGCTCGTTGACAAGCTTGTTCATAGGCAAGGTAAATGGCCAGCATATTTTTTGAATAAGGGTCATGACCTGCCTGAATATCTTTGGCACGCAGGCCTTCATCTTTTTGTGCATTGATGTACCACTGGGCCTGTTTAGGTGGCCATTGAGCTTCATCCAGTTCCATCGCGCGGATGATGCGTTTCAGCATCCGAAGTTGATCATCGCTATCCAGAATCTGGAAATTTTGAGGCAGGTCGGCTTCTTTCCAATGTGAGCGCAATAGGCGGTGAGCTAAGCCATGAAAGGTCCCTACCCACATGCCGCCTGGTGGATAACCCAGAATCTCTTCAATACGACCACGCATTTCTGCAGCCGCTTTATTGGTGAAGGTCACAGCTAAAATATTACCCGCTGAAAAACCTTCTGCTTGTATCAGCCAGGCTATTCGGTGGACTAATACCCGTGTTTTTCCACTACCGGCTCCCGCCAGAATCCTGGCGTGGCCTAGAGGTGCAGCAACTGCTTCACGCTGTGGTTTGTTTAGATCGTTTAAAAGCTCTGAGACATCCATTTTGTGATCATATCGTTCAGAAATAAATAAACCAGCACATTACCCGGTCTGATGGATATGAACTGGTCAATTGATGTTATGCCATATCAGTCGGGCGGGGGACTGATAGCGTATCTGCATAACGCTCATTGTAAAAATCAAACTCCCCGCAACAAGAATGCTTGCGGGGAGTATGTATTTTTTAGATGTTGCTATCTAAAAATGCAGCCAATTGTGATTTTGTTAAAGCACCTACTTTTGTGGCTTCAACTTCACCATCTTTAAACAACATTAATGTTGGGATACCACGGATACCGTAGCGTGGTGGAGTGTCCTGATTTTCGTCAATATTCAGCTTGCAAACTTTCAACTTACCAGCGTATTCGGTCGCGATTTCATCCAATACAGGGGCGATCATTTTGCATGGACCACACCATTCAGCCCAGTAATCGACCAACACAGGCAGGTCAGACTGTAGTACTTGGCTATCAAAGTCGCCATCGGTCACGTGGGTGACGTTTTCGCTCATGTTTTATCTCCAGTGGTATATAAAGTATCGTGGGTCTATACTCCCATACGATATAGCCTAACATTTTTTCCTATCACAAAAGGTAATGCAAGTATTCTATGAGTGCACATCTAACCGAGCAGGCCTTCTCATCCTTGCCACTCCACGCTTCACTAAAAGCCGGGCTGGCAAAGGCCGGATTCGAATTCTGTACCCCGATTCAAGCTTCTGCGCTGCCATTATTACTATCAGGCCGTGATGTTGCTGGTCAGGCACAGACAGGAACGGGCAAAACCATTGCTTTTTTACTTGCTACCTTTCAATGCCTGCTTGAAAAAAAGCCTGCCGAAAATTGGGACGGAAAACAACCACGCGCACTGATTTTAGCTCCGACTCGCGAATTAGCCATTCAAATAGCGAAAGATGCAGAAAAACTTAATGCTGAATCAGGACTGCGTATTGGTATCGCACATGGAGGCAAAGATTACCAACGTCAGCGCGATATGATTACGGGGGGGCTGGATATTTTAATCGGCACGCCTGGGCGCTTGCTGGATTATCAGAAACAACACGTGTTCAGTTTAAAATTCATTGATGTCGTTGTACTTGATGAAGCCGATCGGATGTTTGATCTGGGCTTTATTAAGGATGTCCGTTATTTCTTGCGTCGTATCCCTAAACCCGAGCAACGTTTAGGGATGTTGTTTTCAGCGACATTGAGCTACAAAGTTAGCGAATTAGCTTACGAACATATGAATAACCCAGAAAAGGTTCAGGTCGAACCTGAAAAAATGATGGGGGATCGTATTGAAGAATGGGTGTATTACCCGGCGAATGATGAAAAAATTCCTCTGCTGCTGGCATTGATTAAACGTTTGAATCCTGAACGGGGCATTATTTTTGTCAATACAAAACAAGCTGCAGATGTTGTCTGGGGATATTTGGAGGGGAATGGCTACAAGGCTTCATTATTGTCTGGTGATGTGCCCCAGAAAAAACGTGAACGCTTATTGCAACATTTCCAAGATGGCGAATTTCCCTTCCTCGTCGCCACTGATGTTGCTGCGCGAGGATTACATATTCCTGAGGTGAGTCATGTATTTAATTATGATTTACCCCAAGATGTAGAGGACTACGTTCATCGCACGGGACGGACTGCTCGAGCAGGGGCTAGCGGTGTTGCCATCAGTTTAGCGTGTGAAGAATATGTATTTTCACTGCCAGATATTGAAGCTTATATCAAACATAAATTACCATTAGCATCAACCTCTGATGAGCAACTCGACACACCCAAGCCACGAGTAAAAAAGGAAAAAGAAGCCTCACCACAACGAAAAAGACACGACGCGAATAAATCATCAAAGCCACGACGCAGGCGTCCAAGGCAAGAAAAAAAGTAATGATAGATGCAGATCAACAATAACAGACAAGCGAATTTTTACCCGCTGGTTCCTACTGAACCACGCAATAATGCGCGTTTGCCTGTTACTTTTGATGCTGCCGCTGAATACACCGCCACCATCGTTGATAAAGAACAAGCTGATACAAGCAATGTCGTTGTGCCAGTGGTCTCTACACAAGATAGTCAGCAAGCGCAATTTGTCAGGCAGTTTATCGGCACTGAACGTGACTCATCTTCATCTGAACGACAAAACAATCTATTACCAAAGTCTGTACAGCAATATTTATATATCAAGGACATGAATAATGACTCAAAGCCATCAGGAGGGCAGTTAGTGGATGAGATGGTTTAGCGTTTTATGGCTTGTTTTTTTCATTACGGGATGTGCGACAAGCGGAAATAATAGTCAGTCAAATAACGGTGTCTCTAGACTGGCCAAGAGTGACATCGATGAAGTAATAGAACTTCATCAACAAGCAGTGATGGTGCAGTTAAAAAGATTAATGTTGAAGCTTTACAAACGTAACCCCAATCTTCGTCATGACAGGGATATCAGAACCATCAAAGAAAGTGTAGAGCGGACATTCTCCAGAGAGGTGGATTTCATCTATCCCGAATGGGCTATTATCAAAAGACCAACCGATATAATCCGACTCTCTCTTGATGAACGTTTTCAGGGGGATCGTGTACTTGCCTATATTGTCGGCTTAAGAAAAATGCTGATGGCATCTTATGATAACCACAGCGAATTTTTTTATCTGACCTCTATCGATCAGCAAAAACTCTATAACAGTGCTCGTAATATAGAAATTGCGGCATGGTTGTTGGCAAAGAAACGTGATCGTGACGGTAATCTACTGATGTTGAGCGATAGCTTATCAGGCGAGATACGTAATTTAAGTTACCAACGACTGTTTGGAAAAATGATTGCTACCCAAGATAATCTTGCTCAAATCATTGCGCAGAAGAATGGGCGTATTATTAAGACATTTGTCGTGCGAGCGGCCACGCTTGTTTTCTTACCTATTTAGGTTTTGTGTGACCAGCGACCCCAGCAGTTAATACAAAACGCATGGCTTGTTCCATGCTCATATCAATCGGTTTTAACATGCGTCTTGGCATGATCACAGGATAGCCGCCGATGTTATAACTCATTGGTAAATACACCAGCACACGATCTTCATCATCTTTGGTTGGCAGATGCTCTGCACTGTCCAATGTGATAAAGCCAATCATCTCCATACCATTATCCAGTTTGACGGAAACAACCTGTTCAAACTCAGTTTCTCGTCCCGGTGTGAAGTAATGAAAAAAGTCATGCATGCTGCCATAAATTGATTTGATGACTGGCAGGTGATACAGCAAGCTTTCTGCACCCTTGAACAAGCGCTTGAAAACATAGAGGCGCATTAAAATACCGAGAGTGAAGATCAAGGCAATAGCGGCTAAAAAACCCATCCCCGGCCAATACATGTAATCCGGTAACAGAAACATGATGACTTGGCTTAATGCTTTTTCTGCAGAAGAAATGACCCAATAAATCAGATAGAGCGTAATGGTGATAGGCAGAATAGTGATTAAGCCGGTCAAAAACTGACGGGTAAGAAATCGAAACATAAACTAGGCTCCGCGAAATGAAAGTGTGGTCATCTGATCTGAGAAAGACGAAAGGGGAATAAATTAATCACGGCCATAGTGACGCTGAGCCAGTTTAGGCGTGGCAAAAGAACGGCTTGCTGCTTGCTGCATAAAAAGGTTTTTCAGTAAGCGACTTTGGTTGACATGACGCAAGCCAAATTGACGTAGCCATCTCACCGGAGCGATGCGATTAGTAAAGACACGCTTGAACATATCCATGCTCATTTGCATCAGCAGATTATCAGCATGTCGTTGTCGTTGGTATTTTTGTAACGTATGTAGCTGACTAATATCACGATTATGCATGGCAGCATCGATAATAACTTCGGCTAGCGTTGCTGCATCCAACAAACCGATATTGACGCCTTGTCCAGCTAATGGATGAATTGTGTGTGCGGCATCACCGACCAGAACAATGCCTGGTTTGATATATGTCTCGGCATGACGTAGTTGAAGCGGAAAAGCATCACGATGGCTGATGTGGGTGACTTTTCCCAAACGTTCTTCAAATGCCACATTCAGTTCATCGATAAATTCATCATCGCTGAGCGATAACAGACGATCAGCATCGTCATTTTTAAGTGTCCAGACGATTGAGCATTGATGATTATCTTTTAGAGGTAAAAACGCAAGCGGACCATCAGTTAAGAAGCGCTGCCATGCGGTGTTTTGATGAGGATGCTCAGTGGTGACATTACACACCAGGCCTTTTTGATGGTATGACCAGCCTTTTGTCTGGATGTTAGCCAGCTCTTTAATGGCGGAATGAGCACCATCTGCCGCGATAATCAGTTGTGTTTTTACTATGCGTCCATCCTCGAGACGGAGTTGCTGGTTATCAATAGCCACTGGTTTGGCTGGGCAAATCACATCAATATTAGCTTGTTGCTGACAGAGGCTGAAACTGGTTTGTTGCAGCTGCCGATTCTCAATGATATGACCTAAGTTGCTGGTACCCATATCTGCACTATTGAAATGAATCTGACTCTCACTGGTTTCCCAGACTTTCATATCAGAAAATGCAGATAGTCGTGCTGGTGGCAGCATTGACCATATTCCCAGATTTTTCAGAATGGCTTCACTACCTTTGGTCAATGCACTGACTCTGATGTCAAAGGAATCGTCAGCAGTTAATGGTTCAACATGACGAGCCTCTATTAAGGCAATGGTGAATTGGTCATAACGTGATAATGCCAGCGCCAGACAGGCTCCCACCATGCCACCACCGACAATCGTAATATCATATTGCTGTTTCATGATAAGGGAACACCTCGAGCTAATTTGGGCTGTGCTTGTGCCAATCCCATACTTTTCTGTGCCAGCCAGTGTTTCATAACAGGCATCGTATCCATCAGCGTAAGTCCTGCCCCTCGCAGATGACCTAATAGCGGAATATCATTACTGAATAATCGCACCAGTTGGTCTGTGGATTTAACAACCTGATCCTGATCTTGCTGACGTTGCTGCTGATAACGTTGCAATAACTCAGCGTGACCGCAATCTTTGGCATCAAAAATATGTTCAGCCAATACCGCGACATCACGTAAGCCAAGATTGAATCCCTGACCAGCAATGGGGTGCAGGCTGTGTGCGGCATTTCCAATAAATACGATTCGAGCTTGAACTGGCATGTCAGCTTGCATCAATATCAATGGGTAACTGTTACGCTCGCCAACACGAATAAACCGTCCGGCACGATAGCCGAAGTGATGTTGTAATTGCTTTAGAAATGCTTCCTCTGGAAGTGAGAGCAATGCACTTTCTTCACCCGCTTTGACTGTCCATACTAAGCTGCTTCTTTTATCCATCGGCAATAAAGCCATGGGACCAGATGTAGTGAAACGCTCGTATGCCCAACCATGATGTGGTTTATCTGTAGAAATATTGGCGGTGATAGCGACCTGACTGTAATCTTGCTCCCAGGCACTTAAGTTCAAACAGTGACGGATAGTCGATTCACGCCCATCAGCGGCAACAAGCAGTTTGGCAGTCAGAGTGTCATGGTTATCTAACGTGACTTTCACATGTTCAGCTTCAGTGACTACTGCACTCACCGTGCTTGGACAGAATAATGTCAAATTATCGAGTTGCTGCAATTGCTGGTTGAGTGCGTGGCCTAAATATTTGGCTGTAATGACTTGGCCGAGTGCCGGCACTTTTTCCTGTTCGGCCGATAAGCGTGTCACACCAAAGCGGCCTCGCTCAGACACGTGAATGTGTTGGATGGGACTGGCGTGCTTTTCGATAGCAGTCCAGACATCCATTGTTTCGAAGATACGTTGCGAACCATAGCTAAGTGCAATGCCACGATCATCGTAACTGGGCTGGGAGTTTGTTTCTAATGATTTCGCTTCTATAAGACCAATCTTCAGCCGACTCTCTTTCAAAGCGATAGCCAGGCTGGCGCCAGCCATACCGCCTCCCACAATCAACACATCAAACAGGCTGTGATTCACGTTTTAGATTGCCTCTGCCATTAATGCTTCAATCTCGTCGATTTCCTTAGGGGCCGCTTCAGTGAGTACTTCGCAACCGTCTTTTGTCACCAGTACGTCGTCTTCAATCCGAATACCGATAAAGTGCCACTTTTTATCGACATGATCTTGATCGCGGATATAGAGACCAGGTTCTACCGTTAATACCATGCCGGGTTCTAATAAGCGCCACTCACCTCCGACTTTGTAGTCACCGACATCATGTACATCCATTCCCAGCCAGTGTCCAGTTCGGTGCATATAAAACTCACGGTAAGCGCCTTCTTCGATGAGTTGATCGACATTGCCGTTGAGAATGCCTAATTCAACTAAGCCTTGTGTTAAGACCTCAACCGCTGCTTCGTGTGGTTGATTCCAATGATTGCCTGGCTTCACTGCAGCAATGGCGGCTTTTTGTGCATTTAAAACGATTTGATATACGGCTGCCTGAGCGGTAGTGAACTTACCATTAACAGGAAAAGTGCGAGTAATATCGCCTGCGTAACATTCGAATTCTGCACCGGCATCAATCAGCAATAACTCATTACTTTTCAACTTGGCACTGTTTTCAATGTAATGCAGGATACAGCCATTCTCACCGCCACCTACAATAGACGGGTAAGCAGGGGAGCGACAGCCATTTTTCATAAACTCATGAATAATTTCTGCTTCGACCTCATACTCCCATTTACCTGGTTTGGTAAATTGCATAGCACGAATATGAGCTTGGGCCGACACGCTTGCTGCCTGTTTCATGGCTTTGATTTCCTGACTGCTTTTAAATAATCTCAGCTCATTCAGGCAATGCTCCAGTTCAATAATCTCTGTTGGCGAATGTTTACCAGAGCGTGCTGCCTGACGCAGGTGATTCAACCAAGACACCATGTGCTGATCAAAGCTCGGCTGATTTCCCATGGTGTAATAGACTTTTTCTTTACCTTCCAGCAGACCAGGCAGGATATCGTCAAGATCACTTATTGGGTAAGAGTCATCGGCGCCAAATTCAGCGATGGCACCTTCCTGACCTGCGCGATAGCCATCCCAGATTTCTTTATCCAGGTCCCGCTCACGGCAGAATAAAATATACTCGCCATGTTCTCTTCCCGGAATCAGCACCAGTACGGATTCAGGCTCATCAAACCCTGTCAGGTAGTGGAAACTACTATCACTTCGGTAGGGATAGTCGACATCACGGTTACGGTTAGCCACTGGCGCGTTGGGTAATACAGCGATCGTATCTGGGCCCATAATATCCATCAGATGTTGACGGCGTTTGGCGAATTCTTTCTTTTGCATTAGTGTTCAGTCGCTTCCTCAGTTGGGTCGGTAGGTTGCAATTCTCCGTAAAGTAAAAAAAGACCCATACGAATATATTCTACGAGTTCTTCAAAATTGGCACGTTCTTCTTCTGTGTCTTCTACATTGTCAAAATTAACCTGACTGATTTTGATGACATCAGTCACGTATTCCTGACAATCATCAGAGAGTTCCGTTTCATTGGTCATGCCTGATGTACCGAGACCGAATACAAGCCCTTGACACCAGTCTGCCATCGCCGATAAACGTGAGACAATTGGTGCATTGTCATCCGGAAGTTCCATTTGAAAGTCAAAATCCAAGCTGTTAAGAGACTGAATCGTGTCATCAAACAGGTGTGTTAAATCTTGTTTCTCTTCTTCGGCAGGCGAGAAATCTTCAAATAATCGTGTGTACCAGCTTTTACGATCGGCGAGAGCGTCCATACAAAGCAAACCACATAAAGCGCCCTGGAGTTCAGCGAGACTGGCAGGCCCATCACCGTTTTGATTATCGGGCGATAGAGATGGAAAGTAGAGTTGTGACATAAACTTAAAACCTGAATAATGGCAAAAAAGATATCTTGTTCAATGTTATGCATTGGAACATAAATTGTTCCTATTATGACAGTTGTTGACCGAGTCGGCAGCGCACGTCTATAGTTAGGCTTTATTCTCGCACAGCGAAAGAACTCATATTAATGGATAAGAACGCGATACAACAATTGGAGCAACAAGTGGATGAGCTACTTCGTACCAGTCGTCGATTGCGGGAAGAGAACATGCTGTTGCGCTCTCAACAAACAGCGTGGCTCTCAGAACGTTCTCAACTGATCGAAAAAACCGATGTGGCTCGAAGCCGGATTGAGAAGATGGTGAGTCGTTTAAGAGAATTGGATAGCGAATTATGAGTTCACCGGTAACTGTGACGATTTTGGGCAAGGAATATCAAATTGCTTGTCCGGAAGAAGAAAAAGAGGCGCTGATTGCGTCTGCCAAGATGGTCCATGACAATATGGAAAAGATTCGTCAAAGTGGCAAAGTGGTAGGTGTCGATCGTATCGCAGTCATGGCAGCACTCAACTTAGCGCACGAGTTGCTTATTTTCAAACATGACGAAGGTCATGACATGGAAAAAGTAAACAACAAAATTATGCAGTTGAAAGAGCGTGTTAGCGCTTTTCTGGAAGAAGATAGACAATTGGAGCTCTGAAAAACTTGAGCTAAGCATAGGGAATTTGCGTATCATAGGTTATGTCCCTGCGGTGCTCGATAGCGACATGTGTGTCTTGAGCCGATAAGCAAATGCTTAAGGAAACTGACAATCCGAAGTTGAAAAACAGGCCCGCTTGACGGGAAGTTTGCCATCTTCATGAAGTTTCCCTCTTGAATCTCATGGTTCAAGAACCCCCGTCGCACCGACACTGTGGGGCTCAATTTCCCCCTTCATCCTCACCTCGATCTTAATCATAAAAAGAAGCCGATCTCATCGGTGGGGATGTTTTTCCTTGTTGGTTTTCACCATCACCACCATTTCCCAATGGTTTGCTTTTTTAGGCTTTTTTTCTGTGGCGGTTCCGTCTTGATCAATAGTTGTGATATGTTGCTGAAAAACATAAAAACTATATTAAAGAGAGGAATATTACTGATGTCATGGTTTGATAACTTGGCCAGTCGGCTATCCAAGAAACATATCATCGCCAAACCTGGGTTTAATCGCTGGCTAATTGCCCCTGCTTCTGTCGCTATTCATTTGTGTATCGGTTCGGTCTATGCTTGGAGTATTTTTAATCCAGCCCTGACGAAACAGTTTGGTGTGGTGGCCAGTGCTGCTGATGACTGGAGCTTTTCATCTGTTGTCTGGATTTTTTCTACCGCGATTGTGTTTCTGGGATTAGCAGCAGCCATTGGGGGGAAATGGCTTGAAGAAGTAGGGCCAAGAGCGACCGGATTTCTCGCTGCTTGTTTATGGGGTGGTGGCTTTCTCGTTGGCAGTATCGGCATTGCCACACACGAGCTTTGGCTCATTTATTTGGGGTATGGTGCTATTGGTGGTTGTGGTTTAGGGCTTGCCTACGTCACGCCAGTCAGTACCTTGATTCGCTGGTTCCCTGATAGACGTGGTATGGCGACAGGTATCGCCATCATGGGGTTTGGTGGTGGTGCGATGATAGGCGCGCCATTAATTACTTACCTATTGAGTTTGTATTATCGAATGCCTGAATATTTAGGCAAAGTCACCGACGTTAACCTGATTACTGAATCGGGTAGGCGCTATGCTGAAGTGGCAGGTCAACAAGTTGAAGTTGTTATTGCTTCCGCAGCGGATATGTTAAAGACCCCTGTGCCTGGGCCAGAAGGGGTCTATGTCGTGGGCACAGGTGATACCGGAGCGACCAGTGTCTTCATCACGCTTGGTATCGTGTATTTTATCGTGATGACTATCGCAGCGTTTAGTTTTCGAGTTCCAGCTAAAGACTGGAAACCAGACAACTGGACGCCTCCAGCCAAAGATCAATCTACAAAAAACCGTCTGATTTCTGACAACCATGTTCATATTGATCAAGCGATAAAAACACCGCAGTTCTATCAACTATGGATTGTATTGTGTTTTAACGTGACGGCAGGTATTGGGGTGATCGGGGTGGCAAAAACCATGATTACTGATATTTTTAGTCCGAGCCTGCCAGGAATTGTTGATGCCAGCTTCGCTGCTACCTATGTATTGATGATTAGCGTGTTTAATATGTCAGGGCGTTTTTTATGGTCTACAGCATCTGATTACATCGGGCGTAAAAATACCTATCATTGCTTCTTCTTGTTGGGGGCATTGTTGTATTTATCTATCCCCTTTATAGCTACACAAGCTAGTGTGAGTCCGAGTGTGACTGCATTAATCATGTTCTATGCCGTTACCATGATCATATTCACTATGTATGGCGGTGGTTTTGCCACTATTCCAGCTTATCTGGCTGATATTTTCGGTACGATGCATGTGGGTGGTATTCATGGTCGATTGTTAACAGCCTGGAGTACCGCTGGCATTTTAGGACCATATGTGATTACGCATCTGCGTGAGCACTCGATGAATAAGGTTTTACATGAATTAGCAGCTAAAGTTGATCCAGCTGCATTCCTGCAAAAGTTTGGGGCGAGTATTGATAATCTCGATGAGTTGATTGCCGCGAAAACAGTGTCCATTTCACAGCTGATGGAGATTGCACCGGCAGGGACTTTAGATCCTACTCCAAGCCTTTATAATTCAACTATGTATGCCATGGCTGGATTACTTCTTGTGGCATTCCTGGCGAATTTGTCTATTCGTCCAGTTAGAGAAAAACATCATGTGCAAAACACACATCCTGAATTAGCTCAGGAACATAAATGAAGTCTGTACTTTCGCAAAAAAAAGCCTGCTTTTTAGCAGGCTTTTTTTATTAGGCTAGGCTAGCCTGATTTCATGTTCTCACGAAGTTGCTGCAAAACAGCTTGGGTATCAGGCCTGATCTGTCGCCAAAGATAAAAGGCTTCAGCAGCTTGCTCGACTAACATTCCCAGGCCATCAATGGTTTGACTGACTTTATGTTGTTTTGCCCACTTGATAAATGCGGTATCACTATCCGCATACATCATGTCATAACAACATGATTGTGTAGTAAAAATACTGTCAGGTAAGTCAGGTATTTCTCCTTGCAAACTCGCCGCCGTTGCGTTGATGATGATATCGAAATGCCCGGATACGTCAGTAAAACCACCGCCTTTGATATCCCCTAAATCGGAAAATAACTCAGCTAATTGAGTCGCTTTACTGGCTGTTCTGTTGGCAATAAATAATTCGGCTGGTTGATAAGTCATTAACGGGGCGATGACGCCTCGCGCCGCACCACCTGCACCTATTAACAAAATCCGCTTACCTTTAAGGCTGATATCATGGTTTTCCAAATCTCGGCATAATCCAATACCATCAGTATTGTCGCCATGCATAGTGCCGTCATTCTCAAAAATGACTGTGTTGATGGCACCAGCCCGTTGTGCACGATCTGACAGACTATCTGCCAAGGCCCAGGCTTGTTCTTTAAAAGGAACAGTGATGTTAATCCCTTTAAGCTTGAGAATATCTCGCAGCTGCTGAAGACTTGAAGCCAGTGAGTCTACTGGCACTTCGATAGCCGTGTATTCAATATCTTGCTGACTCTGCTTGGCAAATTCAGCATGGATGAATGGGGATTTACTGTGTTTAATTGGGTTGCCTATAACGGCGTATTTATCAGTCATAGAGTCATTGCAAATGTATTTTTAAAATTAGATGCCAGCTTTTAATTGCTGAGCCACTTCCTTGGCAAAGTAAGTCAAAATGCCATCAGCCCCAGCACGTTTGAAAGCCAGAAGACTTTCCAAAATAACTGACTCAGTCAACCAGCCATTGTCGATAGCCGCTTTTAACATGGCATATTCACCGCTGACTTGGTAGACATAAGTGGGTTTTTTGAAAGTGTCTTTCACACGATATAAAACATCTAGATAAGGCATGCCTGGCTTCACCATCACCATATCAGCGCCTTCCTGAATATCTAATGCGACTTCATGGAGGGCTTCATCACTGTTAGCGGGGTCCATCTGGTAAGTAAATTTGTTACCGCTACCTAGATTTCCTGAGCTACCAACAGCATCCCGGAATGGGCCATAAAAACTAGAAGCATATTTGGCTGAATACGCCATGATGCGGGTATGTATATGGCTGTTGAACTCCATTGCATCACGAATAGCACCGATTCGGCCATCCATCATATCGGATGGTGCCACAATTTGAGCGCCAGCTTCGGCATGCGATAAGGCTTGTTTAATTAATACATCAACAGTGTGATCATTGACGATGTATCCATTGTCATCGAGAAGACCGTCCTGCCCATGCGTCGTGAAAGGGTCTAACGCCACATCGGTCATGATGCCTAGCTCAGGGAACTCCTGTCGTAGCGCTCGAACAGCTTGTTGAACAAGACCCTCTGGATTATAAGCCTCACTGGCATCTTCTGTTTTTTTCTCAACAGGCGTCACTGGAAATAAAGCCATCACGGGTACACCTAAACGATGAATAATTTCAGCTTCTTTAAGAAGCAGGTCGATACTCAATCTCTCTACGCCAGGCATAGAGCTAACCTGTTGACGTTGATTGCTTCCTTCAAGCACAAAACAGGGGTAAATTAAATCGTTGACTGTCAGGACATTTTCTTGCATCAAGCGTCGGGAAAAATCATCTTTACGCATTCTTCTTGGGCGCTGATTAGGGAAACCACTAGTGATAATTGATTGCGTCATGCCTGACCTCATTGATTACAGAGTAAACACCCCAATATACCTAAGCAAAGCTAATGTCACCAGTGATTTTCTGATGTGTTGCGTATGAGTTTGTATTGAACGATTTTTTGTTATATTTTTCGTCAAATAGGAATAGGCACAAAAAATGTAAGGTGATGTGATGGTAATAGACGTCGGTATCGTGCAAATGAATTCATCGGAAAGCTATGAATATAACCTGGCTTTTTCTGAGAACATGGTCGCAGAGGCATCGGAACGCAAACTTAATCTTTTAGCCTTTCCTGAAACCTTTCTCTATGTCGGCAAGGATCACTCAGCTAAGCGTAAAGTGGCAGAAAAACTGGAAACAGAGATATTGCCGCGCTTTAGCCAACTTGCAAAACAGAGTCATTGTGCTTTGTTACTGGGCAGTGTCTACGAGCTGACAGATGAAGATAGTGGGCGGTTATTCAATACCTCCATTTTCATTGATCGTGATGGCAAAGAAAAGGCTCGTTATCGAAAAATCCATATGTGTGATGCAGTGCCTTTGGGGTACATGGAATCTGCGGGTATTAAACCTGGGGACAAAACCGTAGTGATTGATCACGAACTAGGTCGGCTCGGATTTAGCGTTTGTTATGATCTTCGTTTCCCCGATCTCTTTCGTTCACTTTCTGACAAAGGGGCTGAAATCATTTTCGTGCCTGCCGCCTTTTTTCTTCATACCGGTAAACACCATTGGTTACCGCTATTAATTGCACGGGCTATTGAAAATCAGGTGTATATCGTTGCGCCGAATCAATGGGGGCATCACTACGGTGATCGAACTTCATACGGCAGCAGTGTCATTATTGATCCATGGGGAAGCATCCTCTGCTGTGCACCTGAAAGAGTGGGATTAACATTGAGTCGAATTGATATTGAGTACCTTCGACAAGTTCGTTCGAATATGCCGCTGCATACGCATCGCAGACCAGAACTCTACGTCTGACAGGCAGACTACTTTTCAGCAAATTGAAACAGTTATCACAAGCACTGAGGGATAATCGTTTTTAGCGTGGACTCGACCTGCTGTTTTGCGATAAAATTGCAAAGATTTTGTCTGGGGAGAACGTCATGTTAGCCCCATTATTTTTATCTGGTGGAGGTTTCCCTTGCGAACGAGTGCGTTACTTGCTCTTGAAGACGGCACGGTTTATCACGGCGAGTCGATTGGAGCCATTGGCCAGTCAGTCGGTGAAGTGGTGTTTAACACGTCAATGACTGGCTATCAGGAAATCCTGACTGATCCTTCTTATTGTCGACAAATAGTCACATTAACTTATCCTCATATCGGCAACACGGGTGTGAATGTGGAGGATGAAGAGTCTGACAATGTTTACGCAAGTGGACTCATTATTCGAGAGCTGTCCCCGGTTGTTAGTAGCTGGAGAAGTGAACAAGCACTAGATGAGTACTTGGTCAAACACAATATCGTCGGCCTGGCAGGTATTGATACTCGCTCGCTCACACGCTTGATTCGTGAAAAAGGTGCAATGAAAGGCTGCATCGTTGCTGGTGATGATATTGATGTCGAAGCAGCTATTGCAGTAGCTAAAGACTTTCAAGGCTTAAAAGGACTGGACCTGGCTAAAGAAGTCAGCACCAAACAAAGCTATGTTTGGGATGAGGGATGCTGGCATATTGATGGGCAAGCAAAAACAGCTGAGGCGAAATACCATGTGGTCGCTTATGACTATGGCGCGAAAAAGAATATTCTTAGAATGCTGGTGGAACGTGGCTGCAAACTGACAGTTGTTCCTGCACAGACACCTGTAGAAGACGTTCTGGCGATGAATCCAGATGGCGTGTTTTTGTCTAATGGACCTGGCGATCCAGAACCTTGTGATTATGCCATCAGCGCTATTCAAACCTTACTGGAAAAAGATATCCCTACCTTTGGTATCTGTCTTGGCCACCAACTACTTGGGCTGGCCTGTGGTGCCAAAACAGTCAAAATGAAATTTGGTCATCATGGTGCTAACCATCCAGTACAAGAATCACTGGCTGGATTGGTGATGATTACCAGTCAGAACCATGGTTTTGCTGTTGATGAAGAAACGCTGCCAGAGACCTTAAGAGCAACGCATAGGTCCCTATTTGACGGCACCTTGCAAGGCATCCATCATGTCAGCAAGCCTGCATTTAGCTTTCAGGGACATCCAGAAGCAAGTCCTGGTCCGCAAGACGCAGCTCCTCTTTTTGATCACTTCATCGATCTACTTGAACAAGCAACGGGTAAATAACACACGATGGCTAAACGTACTGATATTCAAAGTATTCTGATTCTGGGTGCAGGACCGATTGTTATCGGTCAAGCCTGTGAGTTCGATTATTCTGGTGCACAAGCGTGTAAAGCGCTGAGAGAAGAAGGTTACCGTGTGATTCTGGTGAACTCGAATCCAGCCACGATAATGACCGATCCCAATATGGCCGATGCAACCTATATTGAGCCTGTTACCTGGCAAGCAGTAAGTAAAGTCATTGAAGCGGAACGCCCCGATGCTATCTTGCCTACTATGGGTGGTCAGACGGCATTGAACTGTGCATTAGATCTGGAAAAACACGGCATCTTAGAACAATTTGGTGTTGAAATGATCGGCGCTGACAGTGAAGCGATTAACAAAGCTGAAGACCGTGATTTATTCCGTGAAGCGATGCGTAAAATCGGTCTGGATATGCCGCAGTCTGATATTGCTCACACATTAGATGAAGCAATAAAAGTTCAAGAAAAATTTGGCTTCCCAGTGATTATTCGTCCATCTTTTACAATGGGTGGCAGTGGCGGTGGTATCGCATACAATAAACAAGATTTCATTGAAATCTGTCAGCGCGGTTTATACCTCAGCCCTACATCTGAGCTACTGATTGAAGAATCCATCATTGGTTGGAAAGAGTATGAAATGGAAGT
>NZ_DBNG01000002.1:54777-54922 GCF_002299105.1 Methylophaga sp. UBA678 | reverse complement strand
GAAAGAGTATGAAATGGAAGTGGTGCGCGATCGTAAAGATAATGCCATCATTATCTGCTCCATTGAAAACCTGGATCCAATGGGCGTGCATACGGGTGACTCAATCACGGTTGCGCCAGCACAAACTCTGACAGATAAAGAATAT
>NZ_DBNG01000002.1:54321-54470 GCF_002299105.1 Methylophaga sp. UBA678 | reverse complement strand
GATAAAGAATATCAAATCATGCGTAATGCCTCTTTGGCAGTACTGCGTGAGATCGGTGTCGATACCGGTGGTTCAAATGTGCAGTTTGCCGTTAATCCCGAGACAGGACGCCTCATTATTATTGAGATGAACCCTCGTGTATCACGTTC
>NZ_DBNG01000002.1:53743-54020 GCF_002299105.1 Methylophaga sp. UBA678 | reverse complement strand
GATGAACCCTCGTGTATCACGTTCTTCTGCGCTGGCCTCTAAAGCAACAGGTTTCCCTATCGCAAAAGTTGCTGCAAAACTGGCAGTGGGTTACACGCTGGATGAATTGCAAAACGAAATTACAGGTAATGCAACACCGGCCTCGTTTGAGCCAACAATTGACTATGTGGTAACAAAAGTACCGCGTTTTACCTTTGAAAAATTCCCTCAAGCCGACAACCGTCTGAGCACACAGATGAAGTCTGTTGGTGAGGTGATGGCGATTGGCCGTAACTTC
>NZ_DBNG01000002.1:52248-53445 GCF_002299105.1 Methylophaga sp. UBA678 | reverse complement strand
GTGATGGCGATTGGCCGTAACTTCCAGGAATCATTACAAAAAGCCCTGCGTGGACTGGAAATTGATCGTGATGGTTTGACAGAAATCATTGAACTGACAGAGGAAAACACAGCGGAAACATTACGCCGTGAGTTGAGTCTGCCAGGTTCTGACCGTTTATGGTTTGTAGCAGATGCTTTCCGTTATGGCTTTAGTTTTGACGAAATTCAAAAGCTAACGCATATCGATCCATGGTTCTTGATCCAGATCGAAGAATTGGTGACATTAGAAAACCAACTCAAAGAGCGTTCGCTGAATGATATCGATCAGCAAGAGATGTATGCCTTAAAACGCAAAGGTTTCTCTGATTCACGTCTGGCTAAACTGTTACTGAAGACTGAAAAACAAGTCCGTGAATACCGTCAGGCGATGCAGGTCCGTCCTGTCTACAAACGTGTTGATACCTGTGGTGCTGAGTTTGCCACTGGCACAGCGTATATGTATTCAACCTATGATATGGAATGTGAAGCCAACCCAAGTGACCGTGACAAGATCATGATTTTGGGTGGTGGGCCTAACCGTATCGGTCAAGGGATTGAGTTTGACTATTGCTGTGTTCATGCTGCATTAGCCTTACGTGAAGATGGTTATGAAACCATTATGGTCAACTGTAACCCAGAAACTGTTTCCACTGATTACGACACATCTGACCGTTTATATTTTGAATCATTGACTTTAGAAGACGTATTAGAAATTGTCGAGTTAGAAAAGCCAAAAGGCGTCATCGTTCAGTTCGGTGGTCAAACACCTCTAAAATTAGCGCGTGCACTTGAAGCGGCAGGTGTGCCTATTATTGGTACTTCGCCAGATGCTATTGATCATGCTGAAGACCGCGAGCGTTTCCAGCAAATGGTTGAAAAACTGAACTTGCTGCAACCACCTAATAGACTGGCACACTCTGTTGATACTGCAGTGTCACTTGCTTCTGAAATTGGTTATCCATTAGTTGTTCGTCCGTCTTATGTATTAGGTGGACGTGCGATGGAAATTGTTTACAACGAAGATGAGTTACAGCGTTACATGTTAAATGCTGTCAAAGTATCGAACGAATCACCAGTCTTACTGGATCGTTTCCTCGATGATGCGATAGAAGTTGATGTGGATGCCATCTGTGACGGTAAAGATGTGCTGATTGGTGGCATTATGGAACATATTGAG
>NZ_DBNG01000002.1:0-51955 GCF_002299105.1 Methylophaga sp. UBA678 | reverse complement strand
CATTATGGAACATATTGAGCAGGCCGGTGTTCACTCTGGTGACTCTGCTTGTGCATTACCTCCATACAGTTTAAGTCAGGCAACACAAGATCAACTTCGTGAACAAGTACGCCAAATGGCTTTAGAGCTGGGTGTAAAAGGCTTAATGAACACGCAGTTTGCTATCAAGGGTGAGCAAATCTACATTCTTGAGGTCAACCCACGTGCGTCCAGAACGGTTCCTTATGTCTCGAAATCAATTGGTGAACCGCTCGCTAAAATTGCTGCTAGGGCAATGGCTGGCCGATCACTAGTTGATCAAGGTGTCACTAAAGAAGTAATTCCATCTTATTATTCAGTTAAAGAAGCGGTATTCCCATTCATCAAATTCCAAGGTGTTGATCCGATCCTTGGGCCTGAGATGAAATCAACGGGTGAAGTCATGGGGGTTGGCAGAACCTTCGGTGAAGCCTTTGCAAAATCACAGTTAGCCGCCTCTGTCGTGTTACCGACAGGTGGTAAAGCCTTTATCAGCGTTCGTGAGGCTGATAAGGTAGCAGTTATTCAAATTGCAAAAGACCTGTCGTCACTTGGTTTTGCTTTACTAGCCACCAGAGGTACACAACGTGTGCTGGAAGAAGCTGGTGTGTCATGTGAACCCGTAAACAAGGTCGCAGAAGGTCAACCGCATATCGTTGATATGATTAAAAATGATGAAATCGACTTGATTGTGAATACCACAGAAGGTCGTCAGTCTGTCGCGGATTCAAGAGAAATCCGTCGCGCGGCCTTACAGCATCAAGTCAATTATACAACCACATTGGCAGCGGCAAGGGCCACTGTTCAAGCATTAAATAGTGAAGATGTTGGTTCTGTTAACAGACTGCAATCTTTGCATGGAGAGTTAAATTAATGGCTGTACCTATTACTTCACGTGGTGCTGAAGCACTTAAAGAAGAATTGAAACATCTGAAAACGGTAGCAAGACCTGAAGTCGTTGCTGCCATATCAGAAGCCCGTGCACATGGTGATTTAAAAGAAAATGCCGAATACCATGCAGCAAAAGAACAGCAAAGTTTTATCGAAGGCCGTATTCAAGAGCTTGAGTCTGTATTATCGAATGCACAGATTATTGACCCGGCAACATTGCCCCAAGAAGGTCGGGTGGTGTTTGGCGTTACCGTTACGTTATTGAATATCGATACAGACCAAGAAGTGAAATACCAAATCGTGGGTGATTATGAGTCTGATATTAAATTAAATCGTATATCAGTCTCGTCACCCATTGCTCGAGCTCTCATCGGTAAAGAAATTGATGATGTAGCGACAGTGCAAGCGCCCGGCGGTAACATTGAATATGAAATCGTTGAGATAGGCTACGAGGCATAAGCATGCTGTCTGGCTATACAGGTGAACGGCTACTTCTGACTCTATGGATAGGGGCGTTATGGTCAATAGGTTATTTAGCTGTTCCCATGGCCTTTGCCAACTTAGATGTAACAATTGCCGGTGACTATGCCGGCAAATTGTTTTATGCCGTTAATATAATCAGCCTCATTAGTGCTTGTATATTATTAGTGAGTAGACTATTTATTTTCGGTCTGAAAACATTTCATCGTTATTGGCGCAGCTGGCTTATTTTAGCCATGCTTATTATGAGTTTTATCTTTTTGGCATTTATTCAGCCAGAGATGACATCAATAAAGTTATTAGACTGGCGTGCAGATGCTGTTCTTAGTGAACGATTTAACACATTACATCAATTCAGTGAAAGCCTGTATATGCTGATGAGCTTGCTTGGTTTAATGTTAGTGTTAACCAACGATAAACGTGCAGAAGCAGAGCAAGTGTCCTGATATGGCAAGAAGTAAATCAAGTCAAAGCTGGTTAAAAGAACATTTTGATGATCAATATGTCAAACAGGCACAGAAAGAAGGTCATCGTTCGCGCGCCACGTTTAAGCTAAAAGAAATTGATGATAAAGATAAGCTCATCCGTTCTGGTATGAGTGTTGTTGATTTGGGCTCAGCCCCAGGTGGCTGGTCTGATTATGCTTTAGGTAAAGTCGGCGACAATGGTAAAGTCATCGCATTGGATATTTTAGAAATGACGCCACTGACGGGTGTACATTTTATTCAAGGTGACTTTCGTGAGGACGATGTACTAGATGAATTGAATAAAGTAATGGATGGCCGACAAATAGACCTTGTATTATCAGATATGGCCCCCAATATGACAGGAGTAGGGTCGATTGATCAGCCTTCAAGTATGCACTTGGTTGAGTTGGCTTTAGATTTTGCATTGAACAACTTAAGTAAAAGCGGTTGCTTTCTTGTCAAAGTATTTCAGGGCGAAGGATTTGACGCTTTTTTGAAAGAAATGAGAGACAATTTCACGAAAGTAGTGACCCGTAAACCGGGGGCTTCCAGAGCAAGAAGTCGTGAAGTTTATTTATTGGGACGTGGTCTCAAGTAACATTTAATGGTAACCAGAGGTACCTTACATTGAATGACATGATGAAAAATATTATTTTGTGGGTCGTCATCGCCGTAGTGCTGATGTCTGTCTTTAATAATTTTGGTCCGCAAAATAACGATTCAGGCACCATGGACTACTCCAGCTTTATCAGCAATGTTAAAAACGGTGCAGTCTCCAGAGTCGATATACAGGGCAGAACCATTTCAGGTGAACTGACTGACGGCAGTAAGTTTACAACTTACAGTCCTGACTACGATCCAGGCTTGATTGGTGATCTGCTAGACAATGGTGTGACGATAAAAGCAGAGCCTGCTGAAAAAACCAGTCTTCTTATGCAGATTTTTATTTCTTGGTTCCCAATGCTGCTGCTGATTGGTGTCTGGATATTCTTTATGCGACAAATGCAAGGTGGTGGTGGTAAAAACCCCATGTCATTTGGTAAAAGCAAAGCACGCATGCTGAATGAAGACCAAGTCAAAGTGACCTTCAAAGATGTGGCTGGTGTAGAAGAAGCCAAAGAAGAAGTCGCCGAGCTTGTCGACTTTCTTCGTGACCCAAGCAAATTCCAAAAATTAGGTGGTCGGATCCCACGCGGTATTTTGATGGCGGGTTCACCTGGTACGGGTAAAACATTACTGGCTAAAGCAATTGCTGGTGAAGCCAAAGTGCCATTCTTTTCTATCTCTGGCTCTGACTTCGTTGAAATGTTTGTTGGTGTTGGTGCTTCGCGTGTTCGTGATATGTTCGAACAAGCTAAAAAACATGCCCCATGCATCATCTTTATTGATGAGATTGATGCTGTTGGTCGTCACCGTGGTGCGGGCATGGGCGGTGGTAATGATGAGCGTGAACAAACGCTTAACCAGTTATTGGTCGAGATGGATGGTTTTGAAGGTAATGAAGGCGTCATTGTTATTGCTGCAACGAACCGTCCTGACGTACTTGACCCTGCACTATTACGCCCAGGTCGTTTCGATCGTCAAGTTGTCGTACCGCTCCCTGATATCCGTGGTCGTGAGCAAATTCTTAACGTCCACCTGCGAAAAGTCCCAGCATCAGATGATGTGGATGCAAGAGTGATTGCTCGTGGTACACCCGGCTTTTCAGGTGCTGACTTAGCTAACCTTGTAAACGAAGCGGCATTGTTCGCTGCTCGTGGTAACAAACGTCTGGTTGGCATGGAACAGCTCGAACTCGCCAAAGATAAAATCATGATGGGTGCAGAACGTCGCTCCATGGTCATGAACGAGAAAGAGAAAGAATTGACGGCTTATCATGAAGCCGGCCATGCCATTATTGGTCGTTTAGTGCCTGGACATGATCCTGTTTATAAAGTCAGCATCATTCCGAGAGGTAGGGCTCTTGGTGTGACTATGTTCTTACCGACGGAAGATAAGTACAGTTACAGTAAGCAGACTTTGGAAAGCCAAATTTCAAGTCTGTATGGTGGTCGTTTAGCCGAGGAACTTATCTTTGGTGAAGAAGCAGTAACTACTGGTGCATCGAACGATATTCAACGGGCTACAGAACTTGCCCATAATATGGTGACCAAATGGGGCTTGTCTGACAATATGGGGCCTTTGTCTTATGGTGAAGATGAAGGCGAAGTCTTCTTAGGCCGAAGTGTTACTCAACATAAAGCCGTGTCTGATCTGACAGCTAAACAGATTGATGAAGACGTCAGACGAGTCATCAATCGTAACTATGAGCGTGCAAAACAACTGTTGATTGATAACATGGATAAATTACATACCATGTCAAAACTATTGATGAAGTATGAAACCATCGATAGTGATCAGATTGATGCCATCATGGAAGGCCGTGAACCGGGTGAACCTAAAGACTGGACTGACCGTTCTTCACCGCCACCAGCATCAGGTGATACTGAATCTGATTCGTCTGAAACACCATCTGGCAAACCAGCTGATCAGTTACACTAAATATCAGGAAGTTATCACGTGATTTTTGACTGTGCGGGCAAGTCCTTGGACTTGTCCGTTCCTCGTATTATGGGCATCATTAATGTCACCCCAGATTCATTTTCTGACGGTGGCAAATTTTTTGATCGTGATGCTGCTTTAAAACAAGCTGAAAAGTTAATTTCAGACGGTGCTGATATCTTGGACATTGGTGGTGAGTCCACGCGACCTGGTTCAGATATCGTGGCTGAGCAGGATGAAATCGAACGTGTCGCGCCTGTCATCGAAATGATAAGTGCTGAATTCGATATCCCAATTTCCATTGATACTATGAAGCCTGGCGTGATGACAGCAGCAGTCAAAGCGGGTGCAGGTCTTATCAATGATGTTAATGCCTTACGCATGGAAGGTGCACTTGAAGCTGCAGTTGAGTTAAATGTCCCCGTCTGCCTGATGCATATGCAGGGCACTCCTCAAACTATGCAGCAAGAACCACACTATGATGATGTGGTGACAGAAGTAAAAACATTCTTACTGGAACGTGTAGATACTTGTCTAAAAGCAGGTATCAAAGCAGAACATATCATGCTTGATCCTGGGTTTGGTTTTGGTAAACGTGCCCGTCACAATCTTCGATTAATGAAGCACTTGTCTGTACTGACGGATTTACCATATCCAGTGCTCGTCGGGGTTTCCCGTAAATCTATTATCGGGGATATGTTGAAAGTATCTGTAGATGAGCGATTGGCAGGAAGTTTGTCGCTGGCTTCAATTGCCACATGGTTAGGAGCAAAGCTCATTAGAACACATGATGTAAAAGAAACTTATCAAGCTGTAAAACTAAGTCAGGCTGTAATGCAGGTAGAAGATTTTGACTAAACAAAGACGTTATTTTGGTACGGACGGAATCCGTGGTCGTGTCGGTGATGGTGCTGTTACACCAGACTTTGTATTAAAGCTGGGCTGGGCAGTTGGCCGTGTTCTGGCCAAAGAGCGTAATAGTCGCGTCATTATTGGTAAAGATACCCGCATTTCAGGTTATATGTTTGAGTCTGCCCTGCAAGCAGGTTTATCTGCCGCGGGTGTTGATATTTATTTATTAGGACCCATGCCGACACCAGCCGTCGCTTACCTGACGCGCACCTTTCATGCGCAAGCAGGTATCGTCATCAGCGCCTCCCATAATCCTTATCATGATAACGGTATTAAGTTTTTCTCTGCCCAAGGCACAAAACTGCCTGATGCGATAGAGCTGGAAATTGAAGCCATGCTGGAGCAACCGTTAAAAACAGTTGACTCGACTCGCTTAGGTAAAGCGCACCGTATTGGTGACGCAGCGGGTCGTTATATTGAGTTTTGTAAGAGCACCATACCGAGCGGCGTGGATCTGAATGGACTCAAAATCGTGGTCGATTGTGCTCACGGTGCTACTTACCACGTTGCACCAGATGTCTTCAAAGAGCTCGGCGCTGACGTCATTGTGATGGGCGCTGAACCTGATGGGTTTAATATCAATTTAAATTGTGGCTCAACTGAACCTCGGTTATTACAACAAGCAGTACTGGAAAACAAAGCAGACTTAGGGCTGGCACTCGATGGTGATGGTGATCGCATTATCATGGTGGATCATCGTGGTGAGATTGTTGATGGTGATGAGCTCTTATTTATTATCGCCAGAGCAAGACAGCGCATGGGTGCGAGCATGCCTGACGTGGTCGGTACTCAGATGTCTAATCTGGGCTTAGAACATGCCTTGGCAAAGTTTGATATGTCACTTCACCGAGCCAAAGTTGGTGATCGCTATGTGATGGAAAAACTACAACAGGTAGGCGGCCTGCTTGGTGGTGAAGCCTCAGGCCATATTATTTGTTTAGATAAAACCTCGACAGGTGATGGTATTGTGGCAGCGCTTCAAGTTGTCGCCGAAATTCAGCAAACCAATAATAGCCTGCATGATCTACGCTCAGTCGTCACAAAATATCCTCAACATTTAATCAATGTCAGGGTAGATAAAATGATCGATATCAGCAGTAATGCAGATATCAATAACGCCATTAGATCTGTAGAGAAAAGATTAGGTGATGAGGGACGCGTATTACTCAGAGCATCGGGAACGGAGCCTGTGATCAGAGTGATGGTGGAAGGCATTGATGCAACATTGACTAAACAACTAGCAGAAGAACTGGCATCGGTAATTGAACAGGTACTGAAAAATTAATTTCCATGTCTGTTGGCTCTGATGGATCAATGAGTACAATCCTTGTCATATTTCATACATTGCATTATTCATGGTGGGTATGTAGTCTGATGTTTCATTTTATATTCAGAGAGAGTCTTAGGTGCGAAAACCACTAGTCGCTGGCAACTGGAAAATGAACGGCTCTAGTGAGAGTAACAAAGCACTACTTGAGGGAATACTTTCAAAAGCCGATACATTCTCCGATATAGAAGTCGCATTATTTCCTCCAGCCGTTTATCTGGGCCAGGTGCAGTCAGCTCTTTCAGGAACAGACTTGGCATGGGGTACACAAAATCTATCTCAATTTGAAAGAGGCGCTTACACCGGAGAAATTTCGGCAAGCATGTTGGCTGATTTTGGTTGCCAGTATGTGCTGATAGGGCACTCAGAGAGACGTTGTTTATATGCTGAGTTAGATTTAGACCAATGTCTGTTAGATCGTATTATCGCTGAGAAATATGAAATGGCAGTCAGGGCTGGTATCACCCCCATCATATGTATTGGTGAAAGTCCAGACGAGCATGCGGTCGGTCGCACAGAAGAGGTTGTATTGCGATTACTCGACACCGTGATTGCGCATCAAGGCGTTGAAGGTTTAGCGCATACTGTCTTAGCCTATGAACCTGTATGGGCTATTGGTACAGGACGCTCAGCCACGCCAGAATGGGCGCAAGACGTACATAGCTTTATGCGTCAACGTGTAGCAAAACACGATAAAGAAATAGCAGAAAATATAAGAATACTTTACGGAGGCAGCATAAAAGGTAATAATGCTGCGCCATTGTTTCTACAACCTGATATTGACGGTGGGCTCGTCGGCGGTGGATCGCTTGATGCCGATGAGTTTGTTAAAATATGTCAGGCCGCAGTTTTAAAATTAGGTTAACAACACATGCACGCGATTATTCTCACAGTTCATATTATTGCCTGTCTTATGCTGATTGGATTTGTTCTGATTCAGCACGGTAAAGGCGCTGATGCAGGCGCTGCATTCGGTGGTGGCGGTGGTGGTGCCTCAGGCAGCTTGTTTGGCAGCCAAGGCTCGGCTTCATTTTTAAGTCGTGCGAGTGCTGTGCTGGCAACAATTTTCTTTATCACCAGCCTGACATTAGCCTATTTTTCAGTCGATACACCAGGAAAGGCGAAAAGTGTGACAGAGTCTGTGCCTACAACAGAACAAAAAGTCGATAAAACACCTGCAGATTTGCCTGAATTACCGTAGAATACGCAACCTTGATTACCCTTGCCGACGTGGTGGAATTGGTAGACACGCTATCTTGAGGGGGTAGTGCCTTCGGGTGTGCCGGTTCGACTCCGGCCGTCGGTACCAAATTAAAACGCCTGACTTTCTGTCAGGCTTTTTTTTGCCCAATGACTTTGTCAAAACAAAGAAATAATTAACTTTTACACTAATAAGACTAGGAATAATTGCTGAAGTCGGTAATATCTATTTCAATAGATTACTTACTTACTCAGATAAGGACGTTTTTTTACTATGAATAACATTGTCTGGCATAAACACAAAGTAGAAAAGTTAGACCGGTCAACACAAAAAAAACAAAAGCCATGTATTCTATGGTTTACAGGGCTCAGTGGCGCAGGCAAATCAACAGTTGCAGATGCGGTGGAACAAAAGTTGTTTGAGCTAGGACATCACACTTATTTACTTGATGGTGACAACGTCAGACACGGCTTGAATAAAGATCTAGGCTTTTCAGATGCTGACCGCGTTGAAAACATCAGACGTATCGGTGAAATGGCAAAGCTGTTTGCTGATGCTGGCCTCATTGTCATGAGTGCTTTCATTTCACCTTTCCGCAGTGATAGAAAACTGGTTCGAGATCTCGTTGAAGAGAAAGAATTTGTTGAAGTCTATATTTCCACCCCACTGAGTACTTGTGAACAACGCGATCCGAAAGGCCTATATAAAAAGGCAAGAAGTGGACAGATAAAAAATTTCACAGGTATAGATTCAGAATATGAAGCGCCGGTCTCCGCAGAAGTGACATTAAACACTGCTGAGCTCAATGTGGATGAGTGTGTAGAGAGAGTGATTTCCTATCTAAAACAAAACGAGATAATTTAAAATCCATGACCAACTTTGATGTTTTTAATGGCGATGCTGACGGTATATGTGCCTTAGTTCAATTAAGACTGGCCAACCCAAGTAAGACAGAACTAATTACAGGCGTTAAGCGAGATATCAAATTACTGAGCAGGGTGGATGTTGAAAATGCATCAAAAGTCACTGTTTTAGATATATCAATGCAGAAAAACCGCGAAGCATTGTTAAATTTGTTATCAAATGATGTTGATGTCTTTTATGCCGATCACCACAATCCAGGCGATCAAATCAGTCATCCGCGTTTAGAGGCGTTGATTGATATGCACCCCAATAAATGCACAGCATTAATTGTCAATGAGCACCTCAATCATGCCTATGAGCTATGGGCAATCACGGCAGCTTTTGGTGATAATCTATCTAGTGTTGCCGAGGAGTATGCAAAGGAACTACACCTCACTGAAACTCAGACAATCAAACTCAAAACCTTAGGGCAGCATATTAATTACAATGGCTATGGTGCGAGTCTGGATGATTTGTTTTTTGCACCTGATGAACTCTATAGACAATGTGTATACTATTCATCACCTTTAGATTTTATTAATGAAAATACAGAGATAATGGAGACTCTGGATTCTGGCTATAACTCAGATTTGTCTCAAGCACAGCAGCAGAAAATGAGTTATGAGAGCGATATGGTAGGCGTTATTACCCTACCTGACGATAAATGGGCGAGACGTATTAGCGGGACCTACAGCAACTACTTGAGTAACCAGTTTCCTTCTCGAGCACATTTAATTCTTACAGAAATACCTGATTCAGCCGCTTATGTCGTGAGTATCAGAGCGCCTAAAATACGTCAGGAAGGAGCAGATTTTATTGCAGGTCAGTTCGACACAGGTGGCGGCAGAAAAGCAGCAGCAGGCATAAACTTATTACAAGAAACTGAGCTTGCAAGACTAATTTCTACTGTTCAGGACTATTACAGTAGCAATATCAACTAATACAAAGTCATTTATACTTATAATCAAAAGACTAAAAAACGATAGGATAAATTAGCACAGATGGCTCAGGGCAGGATCAGACAATACGATGCAAAAATTAATGCCATATCAAGACTGATTGATAGCGGTATTATCCTGCTAACGTTTTTAGCATTATTCGATATTTTCCATGCGACCTGGGATGTACTTTACATCTGGAGTCTTCTGTTCGCTATTGTATTGTTTAACTTCTTTGCTGAGTCACAAGATGCCTACCGCTCGTGGCGAGGCACGGCGTTAAGAGAAGAAGTCTCTGCCGTCATGTTTTCATGGTTTACCAGTGTTTTCATTCTGGTCATGATTGATATCTTCTTTATCCATTCTGGCACCTACCTCGATAGCTTTGTCTTCTTATGGTTTTTACTGACACCTATAGAGTTAATTTCCTGGCATGCCATTGTAAGAACGTCATTGGCTATTCTTCGAGCTCGAGGTGTAAATACCAGAAATGTGGCTATTGTCGGTGAAACAACGCTAGGTAAGCGCTTAGAACGTGCATTTAACGAAATGGATTGGTCTGGATTTAGACTGGTTGGATACTATGATGACCGGTCACAAAAACGGGTAGAAACAGAACCTAATCTGGTCGTAACAAATAATAAAGCAGGTGATTTCAATCAACTCATTGAAGATTGTAAGGCAGGGAAGGTGGATACTGTTTACATCACCTTGGCTATGTCTGCTGAGCATAGAATCAGACACATTACTGAGCTATTAGCCGATAGTACGGCTTCTGTATATCTTGTTCCGGACTTATTCACATTTAACTTGCTTAATTCCAGGTGGGTTGATTACCAAGGAATTACCGCCATTTCAGTCTATGAAACCCCTTTTGCTGGTATCGACAGTATCCTTAAACGGCTGGAAGATATTATCCTAAGCAGCCTTATTCTGACGATGATCGCTATTCCTATGATGGTGATTGCCGCAGGGGTTAAATTGACATCTAAGGGCCCTGTGTTTTTCAAGCAAACACGCTATGGCATGGATGGTGAAAAAATTAAAGTCTGGAAATTCCGCACGATGACGGTAACAGAAGATGGAGATACTGTCACACAGGCACAAAAGAATGATAGCCGTATCACACCATTTGGCGGTTTTTTGAGAAGAACATCATTGGATGAGTTACCTCAATTCTTTAATTCATTGGGCGGAAGCATGTCCATTGTAGGCCCACGGCCTCATGCTGTAGCACATAACGAACAATACCGCGCTCAGATTCAAGGGTATATGTTGAGACATAAAGTCAAACCAGGTATTACGGGCTTAGCCCAGATAAATGGCTTTAGGGGGGAAACTGATACCTTGGACAAAATGCAAGGTCGCGTGCATTACGATTTAAAATATATCCAGAACTGGTCATTGTTATTAGATATTGAGATTATTTTCTTAACGATATTCAAAGGGTTTGTGGGTAAAAATGCCTATTGAATTCCCGACTGAGTATCAGTAGTTTTACTTAGGAAAATAAACTTGTTGCCTGCAATGAGACACGGTATCATATAACTACTATTGAAATAGATGCATCAATCATCGATGCCAGATAACACTTGTTATCGTCATTATTTTCAATAGCAATCAGAACAATAGACATCAACGGTGATGGCTTTGTAGCAAGATCTTAATCATATGATCTTACACAACGTCAGCGGGTTAGATGTTGTGTAATTAAAGCCAAACTCGCTGTGAGGCGGGGTCGGAAAGCCACAGATCTTTAAACTTTTAAAGATGGCTGGGTTGCATTGCTTGTTTTTTCAACTTATGCATAAGGAAGTTTATTATGAAAAAAGCGATGCTATTTGTCGTAGCTTTATTGTTTTCAGTAAGTGTTAACGCCGCGACGTTATCTCTGTCTGAAGTAAGTTCATCTGTCGCAAGTCAAAGTGCTGATGTCACATCTGGTTCAGTTGTATTAGGTAGTGGTACAGTTTCTACTGCTGGTACTTGGAGTTCTGAGTTTGCATTATCAACTGACGAAGCTACACCAGTTGTGATTGCATGGTCATTTAATCCAGCGATTACTGGTGCCACATTAGTATTCGGTACATTGGGTGACACAGTGTCATATGCAATTACCGATGACTTCAGTTTCACTGCTATGCTGACTGCTGGCACAAACTACATCTTAAAAATCATTGATGCGACTTCAGGTGTGGTTAAATATGACGTATCAGTATCTGCAGTACCTGTTCCAGCTGCATTATTCTTGTTTGCCCCTGCCTTATTAGGCTTTTTGGGTATGCGTAGAAAAACAGCTGTTGCAGCGTAAGTAAAAGTTACACAAAATTAAAAAAGGGAGCTTAAGCTCCCTTTTTTATTGGAATTATATTATCCTTCAATATAGTATTTTATTAAGCACGAAAATTAATCATAGACATTGTACCAAGGTACAATAGACACGAACTCGATTGGACTCGTAAGATGAAACCATCTGAAAAGTCAGATAGGTAATTATCAAACTAACAATTTGATAATTGATTTAAAGCCAAACTCGCCGCGAGGCGGGGTCGGAAAGCCACAGATCTTTGTGTATAAAGATGGCTGGGTTGCATTGCTTGTTTATTAACTTATGCATAAGGAAGTTTATTATGAAAAAAGCGATGCTATTTTTTGTAGCTCTTTTGTTTTCGGTCAGTGTTAATGCTGCAACATTGACTCTTACTGGTGTAGGGTCAAGTGGCGCAACACAGTCAGTTGATGTCAATAATAACAGTACTGTATTAGCTGGTGGAACAGTTGGTGAAGTGACAAGTTGGTCTTCACTGTTTGATCTTTCATCAGATGACAACACCGCAGTCAAAGTGGAATGGTCTTTCAACCCGTTCGCAGCTTTAACAGGGGCTACATTAGTATTTGGTGAGTTAGATTTAGGTGGAGATTATTTACCTGGCGCACAAACTTTTGATATTACTGGCGACTTTAGTTTCACAGCATTTTTAACAGCTGGCGTTGTTTATGGTTTAGATATTATTGATGCATCTTCTAACATCCTAAAATATGATGTGTCAGTATCTGCCGTACCAGTACCAGCAGCATTATTCTTGTTTGCCCCTGCTTTATTAGGCTTCTTAGGGCTTAGAAGAAAATCAGCAGTTGCTGCATAAGAATTAAGATTCATATTAACAGTAACTTACTGTAACAAAATGAAAGGGAGCAAAAGCTCCCTTTTTTTTTGAAAAATAGAGTGTTAATATCAAATTTGAATGTCATTTATAGATAAGGATTTTCCCTCATGTCAAAACGCTTCATTTTCTTCTTTTTGATTCTCACTTCCCTATTTTCCTCAAGCGTCTTTGCAGACCAGCGTTATCTATTAAATTCGGGCGATATCCTAGATATTTCAGTATGGAATGAGGAAGCGTTACAAAAACAAGCCGTCGTGCTGCCAGACGGTATTATTACTTTCCCACTAGCCGGTGAAATTGTTGCTAAAGATAAAACAGTAGCTGACGTCGAAGAAGAATTAACCAAAAAACTCAGTGAATACTTAGCTGATCCTGTTGTCACACTCTCTGTTACTAGCGTTGAAGGTAATAGGGTACACATTCTGGGCAAAGTCCTAAATCCAGGTTCGTTTGTAATGAATCAACCTCTGGATGCTATGCAGGCTTTAAGCTTAGCTGGTGGATTATCTCCATATGCAGAAGAAAATAACATTATCGTGCTACGAAGAGACGGCACAACTCAACAAGTCTTACCGGTGAAATATGCTGAAATAAAAAAAGGTAAAGCACTGAATACCAATATCACACTAGAAAGCGGTGACGTCATCATCGTACCTTAAGCAGAATAATAGCTGAGAAGCGTGTCAATGATAAAATATATTCCGCTACTGTTGCCTATGTTACTAAGCAACACTGCGTCGGCAGCTGAATGGGTATTTAATGCTCAGGCAGATCCTAAATTTAAATACGATGATAATGAACTACTACGAGAAGATGAGTTAGATGACTTTAGCTTGAACATTGATCCAACCCTTTCACTAACTCGCTCATTAGAGAACTCGACATCTGAAATACGTCTCGGGTATAGAATTAGTCGATATCAAGACTTAAAAGAACTTGATAAAGAAAATCCATTTGCGAGTTTTAATACGACTTATGCCACTGAGCGAAGTACTTACGGACTGAAATTAGACTATGCTGAACGTGAGTCACGGGATATTGCTGAAGAGGATACAGCTGACTTCAGTAATATTTCTACAACGATTACAAAGAGTATCTCACCATCATTTAGTTACAGGCTAACTGAGCTAGATACCATAAGCACGAGTTTATCTTATCAAACGCGTAAGCAATCTGATGACTCAAGCAACAATAACTCAATTCTTGGATCGTCATCTAACCTCACAGATAATGAAACAGCTAGTTTGAACTTAGCTTGGCAGCATCAATACACAGAAAGATTAAATGGTGGCTTATCGTTTACCTACGTTAATTATCAAGCTGAATCAGATAGGCTCGATAATCAATATGATTCCTATTCACTGGGTTTGACTAGTGAATATCAACTGTCTGAACTTTGGTCGGTCAATGGCTTACTGGGTGCACGTTATCTGGATAGTGTAAATAGCCCGGTAATAGGTCCAGAAACATCAGACCAAAGTACAGGGTTAGATTACTCAGTCAGCACAACCCGAGAAGATGAGCTGAATAGTTATACCTTATCTGCAAGTAGATCATTAACACCTTCAAGTGAGGGGGATGTCAATGAGCAAGATGCCTACACCATTACTTATCGTAGAAACTTCACAGAAAAGCTTACAGGTAACTTATCTGCGAGCTATCGTAAATATAGTAGTGCTGATGATTTAGATAGCACAGAAACAAAATATTTTGATTTTTCACCTAGTTTATCTTGGAAGTTAGATGAAGACTGGTCCCTTGTTTTTGGATACAGGTATCGAAGTGTCGATGAATCAGACGGAAAGAATGTAGATGGCAATGCACTCACATTCAACATCGATTACAATTGGAATGGTATTCGTTTTTCTCGCTAAATCACAGCAAAGAGCAATAATAAATGGAAGAAGAAGTAAAGGGCTTAGGGGACTATCTCAATATTCTCTGGCGCAGAAAATATTGGGTTATTTTTCCCGCTGTGCTGTTAGCCATTGCAACTGTAGTGGTGGTTTTCTCTCTACCGGCTACTTATAAATCTCAAGGCACAATACTGATTGAGTCACAAGAAATTCCCAGTGATCTAGTTCGTTCAACAGTCACCAGCTATGCTGATCAGCGTATCGAAGTGATTAAGCAACGATTAATGACGACATCCAGAGTGATGGGCATGGTCAGAAAATATGATCTTTATCGTGCTGAGCGTCAAAAAACAGCTGCCACATCAGGTATTGTCGATTTATTTAAATCCAATGTCAGTGTGGACTTGGTTCAAGCTAACGTAACAGACCCTGTCAGTGGGCGAGCAAAACGGGCAAGTATCGCCTTTACTGTCTCATTCATGGATAAATCACCACAAAAAGCACAGCAAGTAGCGAACGAGCTGGTGACAGAGTTTCTCAATGAAAATGTCAAAGCACGCACAGACCGAGCTGCAGAAACCAAAGACTTCCTTAAGGAGGAGGGCGATAAATTTCAGGCAAAAGTACGTGAATTAGAAAAACAAATTGCCGAATTTAAAGATCGTTACAGCGGTAGCCTGCCGGAGTTATTACAATACAATCTTTCGATGATTGAACGGCTTGGTGACGAACAAAGTACCAATCAAAATGAAATCTTATTATTGAAAGATCAAATCACCACATTAAGTCTTCAGCTTTCTACTATCCCAATGTATTTACCTCTGGGTGTAACTGCAAGCAGTGGAAATGAACCAAACACCTCTGAAGTGCGTCTGGAACAATTAAGAATTGAATACAGCACTTTATTATCAAAATATGAACCCACCCATCCAGATGTAGTAAGAGTTAAACGACAAATTGATGCATTAGAAAAAGAGCTGGGTGTCACAGGGAATGATGCTCAAGTCATTCAAGCTGAATTGGACCAAGCAAAAACAGAGTTAAACACGCTGAGTGAAAAATATGCTGATAATCACCCTGATATAAAAGCACAAAAAAATAAGATTGCTGGCCTGGAAAAACGCCTGGAAAACGCTGACAGTCAGCCAGCTGAAACAACGTCATCATCCGAACGATTGAATCCCGCTTATGTGCAACTCAAATCCAAAATAGACTCAACGGAAAATGAAGTGTCTCGCTTAAGAGTTCGCCAGGAAGAGATTAAAACAAAACTTGCTGAATTTGAACGCCGTGTTTCGGAAACATACCAAGTTCAGCGGGCATATGATGAGCTGACACGCGATCACGAAAATACAGTAGCTAAATATCGTGAGTTACGTGCCAAACAGTTACAAGCTGAATTAGCACAGAATTTAGAGTCAGAAAACAAAGGTGAAAGCTTTACACTAATCGAACCGCCAGCAGTGCCTTCAAAGGCAGAGAAGCCCAATAGACCCAAATTACTTGTTCTCGGCTTAGGCGCATCTGTAGGTGCAGGGTTAGGATTAGCTCTTTTAGTTGAGATGTTCTTCGGTGGCGTAAGAGGGTATACACAAGTTGCTCATATTGTTGGTAAATCACCGCTGGTAGTCATCCCTGTTATCACAACAACACGAGAGCTGGCTCGCAGAAAAACATTAAGAAACCGCTGGATCATTATTGCTATTCTGTTAGCTATCGCATCAGTGATAGCTGTACACTTTTACGTCATGAATCTCGAAGTGCTGTGGTATCGATTAATGCGAAAAGTCAGTTTGCTTTAATTGTCACCTGATTCTTCGAGTAGGAAATAAGAATGGATAGAATTCAAAAAGCCTTGGACAAAGCAAAGCAAAAGCATGCAGGGATCGAGGGTGAGCCAGAAAATACAATTGTGTCTACGGAAAACGATAGAAACACTTCTTTTCCTGAAGATCCATTAGCACCGCCTTTACAGAATATTGAATATACGCAAACAAAAGTGGTTAAAACGCCACCCAGTGTTCTGGAAAACAATCGGGTTATTGCCGGTCATTACAACAATCCTCAATCAGCAGTGTTCCGTATGTTGCGTACACAGGTACTGCAGAAAATGCGGCAGAATGATTGGCAAACAATAGCGATTACATCGCCCACAGCAGGGGAAGGTAAATCATTGGTCTCCGCTAATCTGGCCGTTGCCATTGCAATGGAACTCAATCAGACAGTGCTTTTAGTCGATATGGACTTGAGAAATCCTTCGATTGCCAGCTACTTTGGATTAAATGTGGAAGTGGGCTTAAAAGAATATCTAGAAGATGATTTGTATCTTCACCATGTTCTAGTAAACCCTGGCGTAGAGAGGCTGGTGATATTACCAGGGAAGGGAAGAGCTGAAGACTCAGCCGAGTTACTCTCAAGCCCAAAAATGGCATCTTTAGTGAAAGATATTAAATCGCAATACAACTCGCGATTAATTATTTTTGATGTACCGCCTTTATTACAGACGGACGATGTTTTAATGTCTTCGAATTATTTTGACTGTACTTTACTGGTGCTGGAAGACGGAAAAAATAATGAAGAGAACATTAAAAAGTCATTACAGTTGTTAGAAGGTTCACATCTTGTCGGGACTGTGCTTAATAAAGCAGAAAGACATCCAACCCATCAGAATTATTAATTCATGTATACAGAACATTTTGGTCTGAATTTCAAGCCGTTTAACCTGGTCCCTGATCCTAAGTTTTTATATCTTAGCCCTGTACATAAAAAAGCCTTAACTATGCTCGAATATGGCTTAATGAGTCAGGCGGGTTTTACAGTCGTTACCGGAGAGATTGGTGCGGGTAAAACAACATTAATTCGGTCTCTCTTAAAAAAACTGGATGATGAATACCTGATCGGATTGATTAATAACACGAGTGAATCGTTCGGCGAATTGATGGAGTGGGTGCTTGATGCACTAGAAATACCATCTTCAGCCACTGATAATGCGAGTCGTTATCGTGATTATGTCGATTTTGTTATTGAACAACATGCAAAAGGTAAAAAAATTGTTCTGATTGTAGATGAAGCTCAAAACTTATCCGTTAAGGCTTTGGAAGAGTTAAGACTACTCTCAAACGTCAATATTGATGCAGATATCTTTATGCAGTTGGTATTAACTGGACAGCCTGAACTCAGTGATAAACTTAATTTACCCGAGCTTGAACAGTTTGCTCAACGAATTGGCGTTGAATATCACTTAAAAGCATTGAGCTATCCAGAAACACAAAAATACATCGAACATCGGATGGAAATTGCCGGTGCAGACCATAAGATTTTTACCAATGAAGCCTGCGCTGCTATCTTCTGCTATAGCGAAGGTGTACCAAGACGTATCAATAACCTATGTGACTTTGCTCTAGTATATGCTTTTGCTGATGATTCGAAAGAGGTCAATGTCAATACTGTAATCGACATGATTAAAGACAAACGCTCATCTACCATTATTAAAACAAAAGACAGTCAAAATCCTGATGTTAAGCGTGTTCGTAGTTGGCTTCTTGAGTTATACAACGTCCATCTGGTCTGATTTCTTTCAAGTTAATTAAGATATTCTTTTGCACAAGAATATTTCTCTAAATGAGAAGTTCATCAAGTATGAAGCTAGTATTAAGTAACGGATAGCGTTAGAGTTACCGTTAACGCTAACGTATTAAGAGGTACATGTTATGTCTATCAAATATAAAATATTTTTAGCAATTTTTGGCATGTTTCTGACAATAACGCATGTACTCGCTGATTGCATTGTTACTAACAATAACTTCAATAAGTCATCAAAGATTATTTTCGTAAACCAATACAACGGAAGTGATCAGCTCGCAAAAACATACTCTCTTGATAACATTCGAAACCCATACGAAGCCAACAACGTGGCAGCTTTTCAGAGTATTGAAAAAGCGAAGTTATTAGCCGATAAACGAAACGGTGATCTCATTTTAATCAAAACTGGCCGTCAGTGGACAAATTACGAAGCATGGGAAGGTAACAAGTTATCGGACTTTAATAAAGAAGTCATGAAGGCAAGTGGCATGTCACAAAGACAGTGTCAAGGTGAGTCACTAACATGGGTTCCTTCCGCTGTTAATGATAACCAACCTGATCAACAACCCGTAACAACCGATTTTGTCAGCAATCCTGACGAAGTGACTCTGGCCAGAACACAAGAAACGTCCCCTATTAGGTTACCTGGTATCACTTCATCCGATACGAATGATACAACTCAGTCTTCAAGTTCATCTGGAAGAAGCAGCTCATCAAGTAGTTCTTCGGGAGGCTCAAGCAGGGGAACTAACACCAATTCTTCTTCTAACCAGAGGTTGGAAGTATCAAATCAAAGCCTGTCAGACCCTTCAATCAGTACTAATGTTAATGGTAGAGCAAGACTCAATAATACAACTTCCATTAAAGTAGAAAATCTTACTGAGAAGTCTGATGAGCAAAAAATATCAGACTTGGAGCAGCTAACTTCTGATGAAGTAGTGGAGTCTGGAGAAGATATTGCCCCAAATTATGAGTCGATAAGCTGTGAAGTAAATGCGCCTTGGAGATCAGCTATACAAACATATCCTCAAGATAGCAATGGCTGGTCCATAATTACACCAGATACTGAAACAAGAATTGTTTACGTTAGCTCGACAGAGGGCAATGACAGTCTAGCACGGCCATATCTTAGCGCTGAAGTGAACGACCCATTTAACCCATCTGGCATACGAGCTTATAGAACTATTAAAGCTGCTTATTCGCAGCTTCGAAATGGTAAACCAGATTGGATATTGTTAAAAAAAGGCGATACTTTTGAATTGAACGATAGAATTTGGTTGAAGTCAGGCAAGTCGCAATCTGCACACCTTGTTTTTGGTGCTTACGGTAATGTCACTGATAAGAGACCAATTGTAGATTCTGGGTTCAGTGATGTGATAACAGGTATTAAAGATAGGAGCTTTGTGACTTTAACAGGTATCGAGTTTTACGCAAGTAAGCGAGACCCTAAATCGAGTAATTTTGTCGGATGGGATGTTGACACGAATAGTCCTAAGGTATTCAGTAACATCGCAGGAAACGGCATTAAAGGGTTGCATATTGAAAATAACCGCTTTAATTTTTATGGTTTGGCAGTCAGCATAAGTGGTGTTGAAGGCGGAATAGTACAAAATATTGTATTCAGAAGAAATGAAATTATGAATTCATACAGTACAGCAGGCCATTCACAAGGGCTGTATATGTATCTAACTGATAGTGTACTTGTTGAAGAAAATATCTTTGATCACAATGGCTGGTATCAACAACGACCATCTAATATTCCTATGAATACAAAAAAATATGGGTATGCAACGTACTTTAATCATAATGTTTATATTGGCAACAGTACAAACCTTATAATCCAAAACAATCTCTCATCACGTTCATCAAGCATTGGAATGAAGTTTGCTTCCAATTCTGACAAAAACACTAACTTAGATAGTATTAACTCTTACAATATGTTGCTCAAGAATAATGTTGTAGTGGAAGGCGAGGTCGGTTTCTCAATTGGAGGAAATAGAGATTTTAATAATGGTTATAGATGGGACAATATACAAGTTATAAATAACGTGTTGACTAATATAGGCCGAACAAAACCAACAAATAGATCTCTGGCTTTCAATATTGACGTTAATGATTGGCAGTCTGGTGTTGTCTGCGGAAATACTGTCACTGATAATGCTGCCAATATATCAAACACGTATGGTTTAAGTGTGGCTGGCCACTCACGTGATTTAACAGTAAAAAATAACAGTTTTATAAACCTTGGAATTGCTCAAGACAAATCAGTTCTTGATTCTGCAGAGAATATTACTGGAAGTAATAATACTTATATAGCGAAAATTGATAACCTAAATGTTCTTGATCTGTATGTGAAGAGTCAGGGATTTTCTGATTATGAATCATACATAACATCAGTTCTAGACAAACTCAAAAATAATCCTGCAACTTACTATGATGTTAATAAATTGATTAGAGACTTTAATAGTAGCGTTGCAAATGAAAAACAGATTTATCAGGCAAAGGAATAAATTAAATAATGAAAGTTTTGATTCTGGCAGAGCAGTGTAATCCTGATTGGCCTTCATTGCCTGGTTTCTCATATGCGCTTGCTAATGAAATTGCAAAAAAAACAACTGTAGTATTAGTCACACATATTAGAAATAAACAAAATATCGAAACCACAGAAAATAAAGTAATAAAAGAAATTATCTATATAGATACAGAAGTCATTGCTAAACCATTACATAAACTCAGCGAATTTTTGAGAAAGATCGGGATTGGTGGCTGGATGACTAAAATGGCATTAAAGTATCCACAATACATTCTGTTTGAGAAGAAAATTTATAATCTGTTACAAGAAAGAATTGAACAAGGAGAATTTTCCTGTATTCACCGCATCTCTCCAGTCTCGCCGACACTTCCAAGCTTGTTGTCAAGTAAGGTAACTACACCTTTCATTTTGGGCCCTTTGAACGGGTCTTTACCTTGGCCTAAGCAGTATACGGAAGAAATAAAGAAAGAACGAGAGCTGATTTCTCATATCAGGAATATCTTTAAATATTTCCCTTATTATAAAAAGAGCTTTCAATCATCAACAGTAATTTTGTCAGCTTTCAAACATTCCGATAACGATGTACCTCTGACAGAGAGGCATAAAATTATTCGATATAATGAATTGGGTGTTGATACTTCAAGCTATAGCCCGTTGGAGTCAAAAAAATATAATAAAAATAAAACTCGTTTTTTATTCGTTGGAAGGTTAGTACCATACAAAGGTGCCCACGTACTTATAAATGCATTCGTTAAAAGTAAATTATTACAAATAAATAGCGAATTAATCATCGTAGGTGACGGCCCAGAAAGACAATATCTTCAAGAGCTTATATCAAGTAATAATTTAGATGGTATCGTCAAAATTGAAGGCTGGAAGACTCAGTCAGAAGTCGCTGAATACATGAGGAATGCTGATATTTTTGCATTCCCGACGATCAGAGAGGTGGGAGGGAATGTGATTATAGAGGCGCTTTCTTCAGGACTTCCTTGCATTGTTCCTAACTATGGCGGTCCAAGTGAGTTAGTGGATGAAACTATTGGCATTAAGATTCCTCTTTCTGATAAAGAAACTTTCTTAAACGCTTATATCAGAAGTATGGAAGAATTATCTAAAGACAGCGTGAAAGTTGAAATGCTCTCAAAGAGTGCGAGGAAAAGGGCGCTTGAACAGCATTCATGGGAGGCAAGAGCTCTAGATGCAGTTAAGATATATAAGTCATTGAATACAATTAATTAAAATTGTTCACTCTTCTCAGTTGGTTTTCGACTTTATTTAGATTTTTTACAAATAACTAATGACGTGAAGATAAATCGGCAATTGACGACGTCTGGAGTTTCTAGACATTTATCATATTCTGAAAATAGTCGTTCATACTTCTTAGGTGATGTTTTGTTGTTATTAGTATGGCGACGCTTTGGGTTTTCTAATACATTTCGATGTATTGAAAAAATCTGTGTCTGGTTTCACTTTGCTTTCGAGTATGGTTCGTCGAATTTTTTTCTTCAAATTACTAAAAAATTTTTTGCGACTGTATCATCGCCAGCAGTTACCACTGCGCATCACACCTCGGTTCTATATTCAACGTAGTTAGTAATTTTCTGAATCGTTGACTGGAGTAATGAGCACTTTGATCGGAATATAACCAGACCTGATTAATTGGTTTTTGTCGCTAAGAAGCCATAGCGAACGCATCGAGGGGCAGGTCATGTTTGATTCGGTTCCTCATAGACCGACCCACTATATATTGAACTTATAAATCCATTACTACAGTTAGAAAAAAATTTTCTGGGTATTAATATAGGTAATATCACTGTTCTACCATAGTTCTGGTTTATCAACATCAAATGCATGTTGAGCCGAATTATATCGGGTGCACCCCTCGTATCGCCTTTTGGGGTGGTATATTCATGCTGCGCTTTCAACCCGGATCCTACATTAGCCATAAAACTCTGTCTCCGGCACAGTTAATTCTTGCTTATTTCAAATCCAGATAGATACTACGGTAACTATAATGACTAATACTTTCCAATCAGAACTAGTTGATGTTGGGAATAAGTAACTTATCTTGATGCTGATGGTGGCTTATTGGTTGTTTCAGCGAGGCATAGTGACTGCTAGAGTGAGAATGCTCAACGCATCATAAAGCAAACGAACAGGCGATAAGTACTACGGGCTTTTATGAACGGGTAAGTTCTTTCTCTCGCTGGCAAAGAGCATGGCGTTGTCTTTTAATATACCTCGTTCTTGTTGGACACGTTTCTGTCGAGCAACCTCAGTTTTAGAGCTGGCATCGTCGTTGGCTTCATGAAAAGCTCCATCCATTAATAGAAGCTTCGTGTTGACGTCGAGTCGACTTACGAGATCAGTGACTTCATAGCCAGCCATGAAGACTGGTTTGATTAACAGCTTCTTACATAAACCCGTCCATATGACGGATTATTGTTCCCATATTTGACTTATGGTTTTAATTACATTTTTTATCATACAAAAATCTCCACTTCTCAGGCCTTACCACAAATATGGTGCAGACTAATATAATATCCATCTATAACATTGCTAAAGACATAATATCAGTATAATGAAAATAAGCAGCGATAACTGTTATCGACATAATAATAATTGGAATATCAACTTCAGGTTGCCAAATTTTTAGTCTTATAGCTGCTATAAGATTAGCGGGATATAGAAGCCAACCTATTACTGATAGCCCAATTATTACCCCGTGGACACCGTGTAGGTAGTATCCTATTGATATTGCGCCTGACTGAATAATTATCTGATAAAACAAGAGTAGTGATATGAATGACGATTTACCTTTTGCTAAATATGCATTGTGGTATGTGGTCGATAGCACACCTACTAAAGTACCAAGTGGCAATAGTTGAATCATCCATACTGCCGCTTTATACCTTTCATCATATAAGTATTCAATGATCTGACTACCAAGTAAAAGTAAAACTAAAGTAGCGAGCCATGTCGCAACTATCATTAAAACTCTTGATTTTCTTAATGCTCTGTAGAGTCTCTTTGGATCGTTTTCTCTTTCGAGTTTTGAGTAAGATGGAAATAAAACCTTATTTCCCAACATTTGAATTGCTTTAGACGCCGTTTCTTTAAACATAGCTGCAATCGAATAGATACCTAAAGTAGCTGTACCCATCAAATAACCTAGTAAAATTCTGTCAATTTGTGCAGCAAAGAAAGATAGAGCTGTACTGATTAGAATCCATCTTCCAAATTTAAATAAACTTAAAGCAGCCTCTTTTTCCCAACGAAACTGATTACGTCTATCTGCTATCCATAAATGACTCAAAATCATTTTGATAAAGGCACTCGCTAAACCTCCTGCTACTAAGCTCCATACAGTTGGTGATATGTAAACCCATACAATCATTATAATTATTGAAATAAACTGTGCGACAATTTCGAGAAGGGTAATGTTTTTTAGTTTGAGATTTCTATTTACTGTTGCCAATGCCGTGGAGTTGAACCCAGCTATGACTGCAGTAAAGCCAGCAACGGGAATTAGGCTGGTTAATAAAGGTGCATCATAGAATATCGAATAAGGATAAGCACCAATAATCGCAACCCCCCATAAAATAACCCCTCTGATAACTTGCATAGTCCATGCTGTATCTAAAAAAATTGGTTCGGAACCACGCTTATTTTGGATGATACTTGGAATGATTCCTATGTCCGAAAACATACTAATACCTTGCATAAAGACAGCTACAAGCGTCATTAAACCAAAAGCTTCGGGGAAGAGCAGTTTAGCCATTATTACATTGCTGACTAAGCGAAGTACTTGCGCGAAAGCATAACCGCTAATAGCCCAAGTAGAGCTAGTTAAAACAAGACTTTTAAGGGAATGATGATTTTTTTGTCTTTTAACTGAGTGAAACATTTAATATAACTTTATTGAGTGAATGTAAGTGGTCATTTCTGTTTGTTGCCATATACTCAGGAGTGTACTAGAGTTCCGAACTATGAAGAACTTTTATAACAAACCAAGAGCTATCAAATTATGACAGTTGATAAAGAGCTGCTGCTATCACCGATGTTTATCGTCGGAGCCCCAAGAAGTGGAACAACATGGCTGCAGAACCTTCTATTGGAATCTCAATATATTTTCGGTGGGCAGGAATCTCATTTTTATTCACTATTTTATCCAGCCTTTTCTTCTGTTCTAGACACGACAGATCGAAGAGGAATTGGATTATCATCGTATTGGACACATGAGCGTTTTAATGAGCAGATGCGTGAGGTTTGGATTAATACCTTTGCCTCATTGTGTGAACCTCAATCTAGACTTTTGCTGGAGAAAACGCCTTTTCATGCTTTGTATATAGATAAAATTACAGAGTTTTTACCCAAATCGAAATTTATTCACCTAATAAGGGATAGTCGTTCTGTTACGGCTTCACTACTGGCAGCATCAAAAAGTTGGGGGGATTACTGGGCTCCGAATGATACAAAAAAAGCTGCTCTCGAATGGTATCGGCATGTGAAGTACGCGAGAGCCTCTAAAACAGCTGAGGACTCAAGTCGATATATGGAAATCCATTATGAAGACCTTCTAAGTAACCCTCTGTCCAATTTACTAAAGATTTACGAATTTGCTGGATTACCAATTGATGAGATTGAATTGCAAAACTCTATTACTAATCAATCATTCAAAATGAATAAGAAGGATGGAGCAAGAATTCCTGGAAAAAAGGATATTGGAAAAAAAGAGCCTGAAGGCTTTCTTAGAAAAGGGTCTTCTGAGGCTTGGCGACAGGACCTAAACTGGTATCAAAAAGCCATTGTGTGGCGTTATACTAGAAAACTTATGAGTGAAGTTGGCTATAACTGGCAAGGAAGGAGTTCAAATGTTGAGAGCGTTTGATATGTTATGTATGAATAGATAGTTTTCACTATTTTATCCTTATTAAAACAGTGGTACTGCTATCACCTAAATCATAACAATATGGTATTAAATAGACAGAAAGGGTGTTAATTGCATATTTATTGAATCTTAAACCTTCAACCTTCAAAAATATTACTAATCCAAACTAGATGTTCAAAATTTTAGAGCTTTAGATGAGTAAAATAGACAATGTCAAACGATGAGTTAAATATGTGCCCGAAAGTTTCTGTTGTGATGGCTGTTTATAACGGTGAAAAGTATTTGGGGTTGGCGTTAACCAGTATAATGAATCAGACCTACAAAAACTTCGAACTAATTGTTATCAACGATGGATCCACTGACGATACTCAACAAATTTTAGCTCATCATCAAAAATCTGATCCGAGAATAACTATTATATCTCGCGGAAATAAAGGTTTAGTTGCAAGTCTAAATGAAGGAATAGCGGAAGCAAAAGGAACACTGATAGCAAGAATGGATGCTGATGACATTGCTTTACCATCTCGCTTTGATGAGCAGGTTAAATATTTAAATCAAAACCCAGATGTGGTTTGTGTAGGTACGTCTCCCATAATCATAGATGAAGATGGCGATGAGTTAACGGTACTGAGTGTGCCTACTAATAATAATGAAATCCAATCGCTTTTGTTATCTGGACATTGTCCAATTGAACATCCTTCAGTGATGTATAGAACAGAGAGTATCAAGAGCGTAGGGTGCTACCGTAGAGAGTTTGAGACTGCAGAAGACTATGACCTTTGGTTAAGATTGGGTGAAATTGGTAAGTTAGCTAATATTAATAAACCTCTTCTGAAGTACCGCTACCTAAGCACATCGATTAGTGCTAAAAATCAAACTAAGCAAGCTCAAATAACAAGATTGGCCTGTGAGCAAGCATGCAAACGACGTGGCATTGAAGTTGAATACACTGCCAGTAATGAGTGGCGTATGAAGGAGAATAGACAATCAAAATTTGAGTTTACGCTAAAATTTGGGTGGTGGGCTTTTCAGTACAAAAATAAAGAAGCAGCTATCAAATACGCTAAGCGAGCTATGATACTTTGTCCTGTAAACACGCAAAGTTGGAAGTTATTCTTAGCTAGCCTTTTTAAACTTTGAGGAGCCTGATGTCCAAGCTTGTAACTGTTGTTATGCCGGCACGAAATGCTGCAGCATTCATAAAGACCAGCATTGAGTCAATTCTAAACCAAACATATTCCAATCTAGAGCTGATCATTATAAATGACAGATCAACTGATGACACCTTAGAGATAATTGAACAATTTGATGATGACAGAATTAAAGTATTGCCTGGAAATGCTTCAGGCATTTCTAATGCTTTTAACCTTGCCTTAAGTCATGCTCAGGGTGATTATCTTAGTCGGTGTGATGCCGATGACATTTATCCTCACGACAGGATTGAAACTCAAGTGAATTGGCTTGAAGAGCATTCTGATTATATTGCTGTTTGCGGAGTGTATGCATCCATTGATAAAAAAGGCAGGCATCTTATTCAATACCACCGTGATAATGAAAGCAAAAATATTGATGCTGAGTTCTTAGAGCAAAAAACTATCACTCATTATTGTACATTCATGACGAGAACTGACTCTTTGAGAGCTATTGGTGGCTGTAGAGAGTTTTTTGTGACAGGTGAAGATATTGATTTACAATTACGCTTATCTGGTCAAGGGAAGATATTTTTTCTTTCCAAAAATTTTTATTATTACAGGCTACACGATATATCAATAACACACACTCAGTCTAACTCCCATAGGGTGTTTTACGAATCAGTCGCTAGAAAATGCCATCGGCAGCGGTTATTAGGTCAGAATGACTCAGTAGAACAAGGTATTAAAATGAAGCCTGACATGGTAATGATCGATGAGCCTCATAACAGTAGTACGAAAATTTTCAATCAACTCCTTTCACAATCATGGTACTGGCATAAGCATAGCAATAAGTGGCGGGCAGTTCTTGAAGCAGCGAAGTTGATAAAGTTTTATCCTTTTAGATTTGCTGCATGGAAAAATATTTTATTGATAATTATTAAATAAGAAACTCCATGCAATGAATAAAAAATCATTAGATTAATTCAGTTTCATATATCTCTAATCTTGCTGTAAAGTTTTATCTGATTTCTTGTGCGAAATGTTATTTAAACTTTAACTGTGATAAATCATACTGGTTCTTAACTTTTATATATTGAGAACACAAAAAAGAGTTAAAAAATGCCAAATAACTTTGCTTACGTTGTTCTCTTATCTTGGCCATTAGTAGTTCTATATCTTCTGAACCGCTTTAAAATCGGTAATGGTTCCTTATTAGCACTTCTGCTGTCATATATGTTTCTACCCGCTAACATGAGTGTAGATCTACCTGTCTTACCACCCTTAGATAAGTTTAGTGTAACCACACTAACCATACTTACAGTATTAGTAGCCAAGAAGCTCTCACTTGGATTCAATTTTTTACCAAGAATTTATCGATGGTTAATTGCGGTAATTTTCATAGCCCCATTTTTTACAGCTATGAACAACAGTGAGCGATACATGCATATTCCTGGACTAACTCTTTATGATGGTTTAACTACATCAATTGTTAGTTTTTTATATTTTTTTCCTTTTCTCATCGGTGTTAAATATTTTAGAGACCAAGAATCTCACACTAAATTATTCCAATATTTTGCACTTGCTACGCTTGCGTATGCTTTTTTAGCATTATACGAAATTAGGATGAGCCCGAGCCTACATTCAACGCTTTATGGTTATTTCCCACATTCCTGGCGACAACAATACCGAGATGGTGGTTTTAGAGCCGTAGTATTTATGGGGCATGGCCTATTAGTTGCAATTTTCATAGCTTTGGGAGTGGGCTTTTGGGCTGCAATACAGAAGAGTAAGCTCAAAGTTTTTCGTTATAGTGCTACTGTTGTTCTTGCTATTCTCGCTCTGACGCTAATCTTGATGAAGACATATTCTGCGTTTTTGTATGGTTTGTTTGTCTATGTTGCAATAACTTTTTTACCGAAGAATCAGCAAATACTTGCATCAATGCTGATTGCGCTGTTGTTTCTTACGTACCCTATTTCATCCGCTACAGGTTTATTTCCTCACAAAGAGCTTATTTCTATAGCTGAAGAGTTAAGTGCGGATCGAGCTGCATCTCTTAATTATCGTTTTGAAAATGAGAATATCTTGCTTAGTCATGCAAATGAGAAACCATTATTTGGGTGGGGAGGTTGGGGGAGAAATAGAGTTTTTGATCCTATAACAGGAGAAGATATCACAGTCACTGATGGCTATTGGGTAATAGTTTTGGGGACATCTGGCTGGGTTGGTTTTCTATCAAAGTTTTTATTTTTATTTTTACCGATTGTTTTTTTGTTTAAAAACTATACAAAAATGAATGTTGAATATGAATCAACAAAGACTTTACTAGTTAGTCATGCCCTAATCATTTCATTGATAATGATTGACCAGATACCCAATTCTTCATTTTCAAGCAACTCTCTTTATTGGTTGTTGGCTGGAAGTCTGCTGGGTAGGCTTGATGAATTAACAAAACATACACGTTTTACAAGCAATAACTAATGAATTTGTATTTAGTTTTCTAAATTTAGGACAGTTAATGACTCGAATTTTTTATTTGATACCAGATTTGTACAGAAGACTGCCATTTTCTCCGAAACGTTTTCTAAGGCATCTTATTCAAAAAAATGCTTTAGATTATCTTCGACGATGTTTATTTCAAGTGCAAAAACCCACAGGTGGTATAAAAGTAATATATCAGCATTGTATTTTACTTCAGGAGCTCGGATTTGAGGCCTATCCTGTGAGTATGGGCAAAAATGACGGAAACGTATTTGGTTTTAATGTTGAGGTCAAGCATTTTGATGATATTAAACCCTATATTTCCGAGACTGATGTTATTGTTGCAACTGAATTTGCTCCATATGATGGACTTATTGAGAATAAATCATTGAAAATAATATTCGTTCAGAATTGGTGGGGTGTTGACCATCGAAGAAAAAAAGACGATCTAAGTAAGTCTTACATTGATATGGGATATGATTATGTACTGACATGTGGACAGTACTGTTCAGAATACATACAAGATAAAATGTCTGTTCCAGTTACAATTATTCCTAATGGGATTGATTTATCTAAGTTTTGTAGAAAAGACTCCAGCAGAAAGCCTAATACTATTTTAGCCATGTCAAGAAAGAACCCTGGCGATCTTGCAAAAATATCTAGTTTGTTAGAACGAAGTGATTATTCCCTCAGAGTAGTCGATGGATTATCTCAAGAAGAATTGATTAAAGAGTATCAATCTGCAGATATTTTTATAGCCCTCGGATATCCTGAAGGCTTTTCTTTACCACCATTAGAGGCTATGCGTTGTGGCTGTGTTGTCATTGGGTTCACTGGAGGTGCTGCAGGTGAGTTTATGCTGGATCGTGAAACTGCGCTTGTTTCAAATGACGGTGACTGTGAAGGTGTTATCCATAGCTTAAATCTTCTAAGTGAAGATGAAACCCTTAAAGAACGTATCAGAGAGAATGGTTATATCAAAGCATCAGAATATAGCTTAGATAATACAAAAGAGCATTTAGAATTGTTTTATTCGAATATCTTTAAAAATAAGAAAAAATGAGGCTATTTTGGGGAAGATGGATAACTTTAGATTATTAGTATCAATTGTAAATTACAAGTCAGCGAAGCTTATTTGTAATATGCTACCTACACTACTGAAACAATTAGATTTCGCTACTGATAAAATTTTCATTGTTGATAATAATTCTCCAGATGACTCATTAGCTATATTAGAAAAATTTTTATCATCTCATGAGTTAACAGAAGTTGTTAGACTAATTGCTTCAGATAGTAATGATGGCTTTTCTGCTGGTAATAACAAGGCCATAAAAACCAGTATCGAAGAATATAAAACTAAACCATCGTATGTTTGGCTTCTAAACCCCGATACATATCTTTTTGAACATTCGTTCACTCCTTTAGTTAATTGTATGATGGATAAACCAAAGGTAGGAATTTTGGGCAGCCGTTTGGAAAGTGAGGATGGAGTCTATCAATGTTCTGGTTTTCGGTATCATACAGCGACAAGTGAATTATTATCTGCTTTAAGACTAGGCTTTCTAGATAATTTATTCGAAAAATACTTGGTTTCCCCAAAAGCACTTATTTCATCTAAACAAAAACTGGACTGGGTAGCTGGAGCAAGCATGTTTGTCCGCTATAAAGTCTTTGAAGATACAGGGGGAATGGATGAAACGTACTTTCTCTACTTCGAAGAAACAGATTTCTGTTTGCAGGCCAAACGAGCTGGATGGGAATGTTGGTATGTACCAGAAAGTCGTGTCGTGCATTACGTAGGACAGAGTACAGGTGTTGTTAGTGGTGATGTTCAGAGAAGAAGACGTCCAAAGTACTGGTTTCAGTCAAGGCAGTATTATTTCAAAAAAAATTATGGTGTCATTTACACTATGTTGGCAGACTTAGCTTGGGGTTTAGGTTTCAGCTTATTGAAACTCCGCTATTTGATACAGCGGAAGAAAAGAACTGATCCCGAACACATGCTTAGAGATTTTTGGCGAAATAGTATCTTTTTGTCATGGTTAGATAGGTTCTAACATGTTTTTTCCCAATATAAGAGATGACCATAAAGCTAATAATAAAGCGATTAACCACGCTGGTTTTAGAACATTGATTGTTTATCGCTTTGGTCGTTGGCGTATGTCAGTTCAACCTCGTTTTTTAAGGGCAGGGTTGAGTATTGTGTATCGTATGCTCGAAAAGCATGTCCGTTTTAAATATGGCATAGAGTTACCATACACAGTGGAGTTGGGCAGAAGTGTTGTGTTTGAACACCAACACGGCATTGTGATTCATGGTAATGCCAAAATCGGTGATGAATGTATTATTCGACAAGGTGTCACTATTGGAAATAAAAGTCTTGATTCGCCATTCGATGCGCCGATTATCGGCAATTATGTCAATATTGGCGCTGGAGCTAAAATACTCGGTAAAGTGACTATTGGTCATCATGCCAGTATTGGTGCCAATGCTGTTGTAACACATGATATACCTGATTACGCAGTTGCTGTTGGTATTCCAGCGAAGGTAATAAAAAATAAAATCAGAAGTGAGGATAAATGAATAATATCTCAGCTGAAATACCTGACTGGACACGCGAACAGAGTGAATGTTTTTGGTCGCCTTCCAAAAAATTATTACGTGCCATAAGAGACTATCAGAGATATACAGCCAACACGGGATTTTTGAATAAATTATTAAAGAAACTTGCTGTTTTACGTCACAGGTTCTGGACGGTGATTACTGGAGCTGATATTCCATTGAATTGCCAGATAGGTGGTGGTGTGTTGATTCCACATCCAAATGGAATTGTTATTCACTCTGCAGCTATGATTGGGCCTAATTGCCTGATTCATCAACAAGTCACGATTGGTGTTAAGTCTAGCAATGACGGCGCACCTATAATTGCAGGACATGTAGATATTGGGGCAGGTGCAAAAATAATCGGGCACATCACTATTGGCAAACATGCTCAGATTGGTGCTAATGCAGTAGTAACGAAAGATGTTCCAGACTTTGCTATTGTTGCTGGTGTACCTGCGAAAGTCATTGGTTCCACAAAAGAAATGGATAGTTGATTTTGAATAACAATTTGGTAGGTGCTGTTGTTATTGGTCGAAATGAAGGCGATCGTCTGAGAGTTTGTCTCGAGTCAATTAGAGAACAGTTGAAATATGTGATCTATGTAGATTCTGGTTCTACAGACTCTAGTGTAGAATTAGCCGAGTCATTAGGCGTTTATGTAGTTAATCTTGACCTCACTATTCCATTTACCGCTGCACGAGCTCGTAATGAAGGGGCAAAAGCTTTATTAAAGATCAACCCACAAATTGAGTTTATTCAGTTTGTCGACGGTGACTGTGAGGTTCAAGCGGGTTGGCTTGATCAAGCCTATGTTTTTCTCAAAGAATCAGTTGATTATGCGATTGCTTGTGGAAGACGCCGGGAACGCTACCCAAATGCTTCAGTATTCAATCAACTATGTGACTTTGAGTGGAACACACCTATCGGTGATGCAAAGTCTTGTGGTGGAGATGCTTTGATAAGGGTAAAAGCTCTTAAACTGGTGAATGGATATGATGAGAGTTTAATCGCAGGAGAAGAGCCAGAGATGTGTTTTCGGTTGCGGAGGAAAGGATGGAGAATCATGCGCCTGGATGTAGAAATGACTCTACATGATGCAGACATGACTAGAATCTCACAATGGTGGAAGCGTCATACAAGAGCTGGACATGCCTATGCTGAGTCTTATTATTTACATGGTCAAAGTTCAGAAAAGTTCAGAATGAAAGAAGTCAGAAGTAATCTATTTTGGACTGGTTTTTTAGCTGTCATATTGTCATTATCTGTATGGAGCCCGTCATTTTTGTTGTGCTTAATATTTTTTATAGTGCAAATTCTGCGAGCAGTGTTACTAGATAAATCAAATAATAAAAATTTTCAACAAAAATTACTGGTATCAATATCAAATCTATTATCTAAATTGCCACAAACTCTAGGAATTTTTGTTTTCTATAAAAATATCTTGATGGGAAGAAAGCAACGCCTAATTGAATATAAATGACTATCTGTAAACAAGAGGCTCTTTTTTGTCTTTATCATATTTAATTAAATTAAGCTTTCCGCTGAAGAATAGTCTAATACGATAAGGTTAATAAATGCTTAAAGTAACGTACATTCCTGGTCCTGGTGATGTTGTAGGTACATACCAATATTGGACACAAGGATTAGAAGATCCTCGAATACCAGTTTTAACTTATTCTTCTATGATGTATACAGCTATCTCAAAGTTGAAAGCTGCATTACAGGTTATCACTACTTATGAGCCTCCTGAGGTGAAAGATGATTGGATTACATTTTCTCAAATATCCGTAACATCCACTAAGAAAAATTATTTTCTTGCACAGTTCGAAAGAGTAAAAAACATTAGAAAAAATCTGGATGCTTTTCGTCCTGATATAGTCATTGTTGGCTCTGATATTCCCGTGATATTTCTTTTTTTATTGAGAAGTAAGCACTGGAGGCTCTGTTTATCGATACATAATACATATTGGAACATTGGTAGACGTCCTTACTTTGATTTCAAGTCAAAAATAAAATATTACATAACTCGAAGTAACATCAGAATCACAGATGGCGCTTTATGTACATCTATTGCATGCGCGAAACAATATAAATCTATGCAAATCAATGATGTACCAGTTTTTACACAAGTCCCTGCTGTTACACATGAGTTTACTCCGAATAAATCAACAACTGTTAGGCGAATTGCATATTTAGGCAGGATTGAAAAAGATAAAGGAGTTTTAATGTTGGCTGAAGCAGTCAATGAATTAAGACAACATAACACTGAGATAGAATGCTTATTTGCAGGGTCAGGTACTGCTGTGAGACTTCTCGAAGAACACATCAGCAACTCGCCTAAGGATACTCTTCGTTATGTGGGAGCCTTATCAGGAAAAGAGGTTCATGAATTTTTACATTCTTGTGATTTGTTAGTCGTGCCTACTATGTCCAGCTTTAATGAAGGATTAGCCAAAGTGGGGTTTGAGTCTTCGGTTCATCTAGTTCCTTGCTTATACTCTGATGTTGTTCCTGCAAAAGATTACTTTAATGGTGCTTGCTCAATTTTTCGAGCTGATGACAAAGAAGATTTAAAAACAAAGTTGATTGAGATCATAGAAAATCCTGATTATTACAATTCTCTCAGAAATAACCTCGAACATTACGTTCATGAAATTAAAAAATCCGATCAGTTGTGGGGAGACTTGGTTATACGAATCATTGAAAAACTAAATGAAAAATAAATTTTTTCTGGAAAACAACACAGCCGCATATGGATTTAACTTTAATACCTTTTTAGACAATTGTACGCTCTTGGCATCTCATTACGAAAGATTGGGTTTACATAATATTGCTCTGCGAGGCACAAGTGAAGAATAAGAATATTACTGGGATTGTTTCAAAGAACTCGATCGCTTATGTCAAAGCCATATTTGAGTGTTATTCATCTAGTGAAACTGTTGTTTTGCTTCGTGATGAAGACGATAGTCGAATAGATCTGACTGGTGTAACAAAAGTAATTAATCCTCCAGTAAAGACTGGATGGTTTAATGAGCATATACAATTCAGAAACGATGATGTTTTAGCACAAATTGCATTTACATCAGGTACGGAAGGTGAGCCAAAAGGCGTTTTATTAACACATCAAGCACTGGATGACGTTACTACACGATTGAACTCGATCATGGAGGTGGATTCTTCAATTAGGGAATATGTTGGTATTCCTGCTAATTTTTCTTTTGGTTTGGGGCGTTTTCGTGCGGTAGCGGCTATCGGTGGCATGGCATTTCTACCTGAGCATGGTTTTGACCCTATCGAAATCAGAGATATGCTGGCTTCGGATCAAATAAATGCTGTTTCTGCCGTTCCAAGTCTGTGGCGTGTTTTATTGAAAAATAAACAGATATTTGGTGATGAGCGTGCTCAGTTAAAGTGGATAGAGATTGGTAGTCAGTACATGAGTCGTGCTGAGAAAGAAGAACTCGTTGAGTTATTTCCACAAGCAAAAATTGCTCAACATTATGGCTTAACAGAAGCTTCGCGGAGTAGCTTCTTACGTCTCGACCAAACGACAGGTGAATCGCTGGAGTCTGTAGGCAGGGCCTACGGTAAAACAGAATTTAAAATTTCTGAAGCAGGACGTATTTGCATCCGTGGTCCGCATGTCGCCAAGACATTGCTTAAATCAGGTCAGTACATATCCAACGTCGATGATGACAGCTGGTTTGAGACAAGTGATTTAGGTGTTCTAGAGGATGGTTTCCTCTATTACAAAGGTCGTGCTGATGATCTTATCAATTGCGGTGGTGTTAAATTATCACCCGATGCCCTTGAAAGAGAAGTACGAGAAATAACGAAGTTAAAAGAAGGGATTGCCATATGCGCCGTTCCAGATGAATTAACAGGACATGCTGTTTTACTGGCGTATCGTGATGATTTGGCAATAAGTCCAAATGATTTGATAGATTCATTATCTTCTGTGCTTAAAGGTTTGGGGATAAACAATAAAAATGTCATAAAGTTACTTGAGCTTAATGAGTTTCCTGTCACCTCCACAAATAAAGTACAACGAAAAGAATTGGCAAAACTTTACGAATCATTGAGTGTAAAAACGAAAAATACTAAAGATTCAACGGCATCACGTCATGAAATGAGTGCCGAAGAAGCTGAGATTGCACAAATCTGGGGTGAAGTATTGAAGCTGGAACATGTCGATCCTGAACGAAATTTTTATGATTTAGGTGGCGACTCCTTGTCAGCCATTGGTGCTCTGGTAGCTATGGAGTCTAAAGGCGTACCAAAAGATATATCGAAAGGTATGCTGCAAGGATTGACGGTGCGCGAAATCGCCAGAAAGATGTCTAAGGCTGATGGTGTTTCTCAAGAGTCGAAGCACAGGATTCGTTCTTTATCTATTAAAAACACCATGACTATCAGTATTGTGAGAGGGTGGATGGTGCTTTTAGTTATCTTCGCTCATTGGCATCAGGGGTTAATGGAGAGAATACCCGCTATTGATGTTGAGCTTTTCACCTCATATGCAGGTCCACTTTTGTCATTCGGAACCCCTGGCTTCGCTATTATTTATGGTGTGGGGGCAGGTTATTCTTTATTTCCTTTATTTTATAAAGATCCTCAGCGTTTAAAGTCTATTTTAAGAAAAACAGCTACCTTTTTGTTCGTCGGTATTTTACTTTTGGCTGTCGTCAGAATTACTGAGATGTTATTGACAAAACAAACTGTTAGCGTCACTGACTATACAAATAGTTTTTTCTCTGTTTTAAGTTATTACTTATTCATATCGTGTACCTTGTATTTCTGGTTTAAGCTGATCGATAGATCGTCCTATCCAATGTTTTTCACGTTATTATTGGCTGTAATGGCGTACTGTCTTCATGTGTTTGTTATTCAAGAGTTTGCTGTTTTAGATACACAGGGTATTTTTGAACTCATTAAGCTGGTTTTTACAGCTAAATATGCTTATTTTCTAATGTTATCAGGAACACTGTTAGGTGTTGCGATAGGGTTTATGCTTAAGCAGCTCTCTGAAGATAAAAAAACATTAACGCCTTTTTACCTTTTAGGTGCAACAATACTCATCACAGGAATGATGGTTTGGATGTATGCTGACAATATTGACCCATGGAATTATTGGCCTATTAAGACCTTATATATATGGCGGTGGCTAGCTTATGCTGGTGTGGTTATGATTTTTCTCGCCTTCACAGTTAATATTTTAGAGAGTTACGACAGAAGCTCTAAAACTAAACAATTCATACTTCAAGCTTTTTCTATCATTGGTATGCTTGCGTTTCCATTGTTTGTATTTCACGAGATGGTCATGCCTTCTAAAGCGATTTTGATGGTATTTGGTGTGAGCAGCTTGGTCGCGCTACTTGTCCCAATGATATTATTTTTTATTGGTTCATATGCGATGTTTAGAAAATTACATGGTGTCAGTTATCAATAGTTTTAATGTTAGGGATTAGCAATGGAAAATAGTTACCTTTTAGTTTCCCCATGTCGCAATGAATCTGACTATATGCGGATAACACTGGATAGTGTTGTGAATCAGACCATCAAGCCAGACCTTTGGGTGATTGTTGATGATGGCTCCACTGATGCAACACCACAAATTCTGGCTGAGTATGCTCAGAAATATCCCTTTATCAAAGTCATCACCCGTGAAAATCGTGGTCACCGTAGTGTTGGCCCTGGCGTGATCGAAGCTTTTTATTATGGCTATGATCAGGTCGATGTCAGTCAGTTTGATTTTATTTGTAAGTTTGACTTGGATTTAGACTTGCCAGCACGTTACTTTGAGATTCTAATTGAGCGTATGAACCAGAACCCACGCATTGGTACTTGCAGTGGTAAAGCCTATTTTAGAGATAAAAAATCGGGCCAGCTTATCAGTGAAAAGTGTGGTGATGAGATGTCGGTTGGTATGACAAAATTTTATCGTCGTACGTGTTTTGAAGAAATTGGAGGTTTTGTTCGCCAGGTGATGTGGGATGGCATTGATTGTCATAAATGTCGCCAGCTAGGTTGGATTGCCGTTAGCTGGGATGAGCCTGATTTACAATTCATCCATCTCAGACCTATGGGGTCAAGCCAAAAAGGTATTTTCACTGGCCGTATGCGCCATGGCTTTGGCCAATACTTTATGGGCACCGGGCTGATTTACATGACGGCATCATCTGTATTCCGTATGTTGCACCCACCATATTTTCTCGGAGGCGCGGCGATGTGGTGGGGCTATGTGAAAAGTATGCTGACACGTCAACCAAGATTTGCTGATAAAGCACTGGTTGCGTTTATTCGCCATTACCAATGGCAGTGTCTTGTTAAAGGGAAAGCTGAAGCAACCCAGCAGTTAAATGAACAACAAGTTGTTGTTTGGCAACAATCACACAGCTAGTAGGAGCAACCTTTGAAACTGGCATATCTTGCACCAGATATACCCGCGTTATCTGCCACTTTTGTGTATAACGAGATTTTGGCTCTAAGTGAGCTAGGGCACGAGATAATACCGTTCTCTGTTCATAAACCGATAATGCCTGCCACTGATAAACATCTTGACGCACTGCGCTCAAAGGTGAACTATCTTTATGCAACACCAAAGAAGAAAGTTTTTTTTAGCCACCTCAACTTACTGACAAAAAAACCTGTTCATTATGTAAAAGCACTTGGTGAGTGCGTGAAGGATATGTTCAAAGTGAACATATTATCCCGTGATGCATTAGCCTTGTTTTATCGGTTTTTTTATGCCGCTAAGCTAGCTCAAGAATTAAAAGAGAATTCTATTCAACATCTGCATGTGCATTTTGCTCATGTACCTACAGATATTGCTATGTATGCCAGTATGCTCTCGGGCATATCTTTCAGCGTGACAGCCCATGCCAATGATATATTCGAGCGTGGTTTATTGTTGGATAAAAAAGTGGAAAGATCAGGTTTTTTTGCCACGATATCAGATTTTAATCGTCACTATATTCAGCAAACTTATCAAGTTGATCCTGACAAGTTAGAGATTATTCGCTGTGGTGTAGATAGTCGCGTGTTCACTCGTAAGTCTTCAATAGCACTATCAAGCCCGGTACGTATAGGTGTTGTTGGTAGGCTGGTAGAGAAAAAAGGGATTGATACGCTTATTTCTGCTCTGGTTATCCTAAAGACTCAATTTTCTGATTTTACTGTCGAAATAGCTGGGTCGGGTCCACTGGAAGAAGAGTTAAAACAGCAAGTTACACAACTTGATTTGAATGACAATGTCGTATTTCTGGGGCCATTGCCTCATGATCAGGTCGTCAAATTTGTCAGAGAGTTGGACTTATTTGTCTTACCTTGTAAAAAAGATAAACAGGGCGATATGGATGGTATTCCTGTTGTATTGATGGAAGCGATGATGGTGGGGACTGCTGTCATCTCATCTAGAATTTCCGGTATCCCAGAGCTTGTGATTGATGAGGAAACAGGTAAATTAATTGAGCCAGGTAATAGTGAGCAATTAGCTGGGGCTATACTCGAACTGATAAAGGATGAAGCTTTACGGGGAGCGCTCATCAGTCATGCTGAGAAAAAAGTGCAGCAGGAATTTGCACAAGATATTAACGCTAAGCGTTTAGAGACACTATTTGCTGAATCAATTGGTAATCAATAGATGCAGAAACAGGGATGGTTTTTTAGGCGACGCTTTATGCTTGTTCCCACTATATGGTCAGTCATCATTTTTATTTTATTATCGCTAGCTATCGCCATACTTTTTATACACAATGTTGCGTTTTTTTTAGCTAAACAAGCGCCTGTTGAAGCTAATATTCTGGTTGTAGAGGGCTGGCTTGAGCCAGATGCGCTCAGCCAGGCTTATGCAGAATATAAATCTGGCCACTATGATCTAGTGATCACCACGGGGGGGCCTGAAGCGAGAAATTTTACCGATCAGTTTGATTCTTATGCAGAGCAAGCGGCTCATCAATTGAATTTGTTAGGTCTGAGTATGGACAGTCTTAAGGTAATTCCAACGCCTGCTTCTGCTCAGGATAGGACCTATCTCAGCGCAGTGATGGTACGAAAGTTTATTGAAGCAGAGCCTTTAATAGACAAGATGAAAGGGATTAATGTGTTTTCAGCTGATGTGCATAGTCGCAGAACCCATTTTTTGTACAAACAGGCATTTGATGCTTTAGCTATTCCTATCGGTATTATCAGTGCATCTCCTGAAGAATTCAGATTAGCCAATTGGTGGCAAACCAGTGCTGGAGCGAAAACGGTATTAGTTGAATTTATCGGCTGGGTGTATGCACATTGTTGTTTTGAGTTACCTGCCAAGGGTTCTCACCAAGAAATGTGGGGATTAACTCGTGATGAGACTCAAAAATGACTAATATTTCCACGTTTCCTGGCATTCATGAGCGCCATAAACAGCATGTTTTGATGGGGCTACCTTTCGACTTTCTCAGTATTACTGAATCCGCAAAGCTGATTGAGCAAGCCATTTCATCAAACAAACGCTGTTTTCTCTCCACACCGAATATCAACTTCACCATTGCAGCTCACGAGGATGACGCTTTTTATCAATCTGTTGCTGTAAGTGATCTGTCTGTTATCGACGGCATGCCTTTGGTGTGGTTGGCCAAGCTGATGGGATTACCCGTCAAGGAACGCGTAGCTGGCTCTGACTTATTTCAATTTTTGTCTGACACACATCGAGAAAAACCGATTCGGGTGTTTTTCTTCGGTGGCGAACCAGGTGTTGCCGAACAAGCTCATGAGCAACTCAATAGCTATTCTAAAGGTATGGTCAGTGTTGGATTTTATGATCCAGGCTTTGTGAGCATTGAAGAGATGAGTCAGGATCACATTATTGAGCAAATCAACGCTTCTCAGGCAGATTTTGTCCTTGTTGCCTTGGGTGCTAAAAAAGGTCAGGCTTGGATTATGAATAATATGGCTAATCTGAATGCGCCCGTCATTAGCCATCTAGGAGCGGTGATTAACTTTGTTGCAGGTTCGGTGAAACGTGCACCAGAAAAGTGGCGAAAACTTGGCTTGGAATGGTTGTGGCGGATTAAACAAGAGCCGAATTTGTGGAAGCGTTATCTTAAAGATGGTTGGGGCTTGGCTTTGTTATTACTCACCAAGCAACTTCCTTATTATTTTGTTGATAAGAAATATAAAAAAAGTAAAAGTCACGAGAATACCGTTAATTGGCAACCAAATACTCAGACACTGCTTCTTACGGGCTGTTTTCAGTCAACTAACCTTGAAAAAATGGACGCATTGATAAATACGACATTATTAGCCAATCGTTCTCAATTAAAAATTGATTTTGCTAGTGTCAGTTATATTGATAGTGCATTCATGGCGAGACTATTAACGCTCCAAGGTAAGCTTTATTCGGCTGGTTCTGAGCTTCTCATATTGAATCCACAGCAGAAAATAAAACGATTGTTGTCATTAGCTGGCGTTTTAAAACGATTCAAGGTAATCTCAGGTTAATTTATATTAAGTAAAGGCAAGGAGCAGGCACAGTGTTGAGCTATCAAAAAGCAAGTGTATTTATCGTCACGCTTGTGTTGGCTTTTATTACCTACTGGGGGGGGATTGCTGAGGCAGTAAGACGTTGGAATGTGCAGGAAGAGTATAGCCATGGTTTTCTCATACCATTAGTCAGCCTTTACATTCTATGGGAGAAAAAGAACCTGATTCTCTCTTCGGTCACTCGTCCCATGTGGAGTGGCTATTTTTTAATTCTTCTTTCACTTCTTGTATATATTCTTGGTGAGCTGAGCGCGTTATTCATCCTGATCCAATATTCATTTGTTATGACATTGGTAGGTTTGTCTATGATTTTCCTGGGCAAAGCCAGTCGTTACACACTCGCGCCTATCTTATTACTCTTATTTGCCATACCGTTACCTTATGTCATTGAAGTGGTTCTGACGGCGAAGCTACAGTTGGTATCTTCTTGGTTAGGGGTCCAGGTTATCCGTTTATTTGATATTCCTGTTTATTTAGAAGGCAATATCATTGATCTGGGGGTCTATAAACTTCAGGTAGTGGAAGCCTGCAGTGGATTACGTTACCTGTTCCCGCTAATGAGCTTGGGCTTTATTGCTGCATATTTCTATCGTGCCAGCTTTTGGAAAAAAGCCGTGATTTTTCTCGCTACGATTCCTATCACGATATTGATGAACAGCTTTCGCATTGGCGTGATTGGTGTATTGGTTGATAACTGGGGTATAGCTCAAGCAGAAGGCTTTCTGCATGATTTTGAAGGCTGGATCATCTTCATGGCTTGTGCGGGTCTACTTGCCTTACTGATTTGGTTAATGGAAAAGCTGACTACAGGCAACTCTTTTGCCGATGTATTTGGTGTAGAGCAATACTCAAACACAAAATCCATATTCCAGGAGGAGGACAGTAGCTCATCATCCCGGAATATGGTGATTTTTAGTTTGACTGTGTTAACTCTTGTCTCAAGTTTTGGCGTGACACATTACATCGACAATCGCCAGGAAATTATTCCAGAGCACAACGCTTTAGTGAATTTCCCAATGAAGCTGGATGAATGGACTGGTTATCAATTGCCACTGAATAATGAAGTTGAGACGAAGCTGGCTATGACGGATTATTTATTAGCCAACTATCAAAATGCACAAAAGCAAACCGTCAACTTCTATGTGGCTTATTACGAAACTCAAAGGAAAGGCGAATCGCCGCATTCACCACGTGTCTGTATCCCTGGCGGTGGCTGGGAGATTGCAGCATTTGACCGAATTGAAGCAAATGGCCATCCAGCTAATCGCGTCATTATCAAAAAAGGCACACAAGAACAGCTGGTTTATTATTGGTTCCAAGGGCATGGACGTATTGTGGCTAATGAGTACATCAATAAGTGGTACTTATTACAAGATTCAATTATAAAAAACAGAACCGATGGCTCGCTAGTAAGAATGGTAACAATGGTAGCGGATAATGAAACTGTCGCTCAGGCTGAACAACGTTTGTTGTCATTTATGCAGGTCGCCGAGCCGAAGTTAAAACAATATATTGCAGAATAAGGTAGGGATATGAAAGCGAGTAAACGTTTATTACTGGTGTTGATGCTGGGAATGGCAGCTGGCTGTGGCAGTTCAGCTGATAGCGCAGCAGATTATGTAGAAAGTGGTAATGAGTTTTTTGATAATGGAAACTACGATAAGGCTCGACTGGAATACAAAAATGCTATTCAGATAGATCCCAGACAAGCAGAGCCCTACTATCGACTGGCATTGTTAGACGAGCAAAACAAAAACTGGAAACAAATGTTTGCCAACTTGACCACTGTTGAGCAGCTTGATCCCAATCACGTTGATGCTCAGATAAAGTTAGGTAGATTATATCTGCTCGGTGGAAAACTTGACGAGGCGACAACACGAGCTGATAAAGCATTATCAATAAAACCGGAAAGTTTTGATGGTCGAATTCTGAAAGCGTCTATTCTGGCGAAAGAGCAAAAATTTGATGAAGCATCAACATTGCTTGCTGAAGTATCAAAGGATTATCCAGAACATAAAGATATTCTTTCACTGGAGATTTTAATTTTAAAAGATAAAGGTGACCTACCAGCAGCACTGGCAAAAACAAAACAGGCAGTTGAAAAGTATCCCGAAGATATGTCGCTTCGTTTGATCGAACTCAGCTTGTATAACGACATGAAAGATTTTAAAGGCATGGCGAATGTCTACGAAGATATCTTGGCTCGTAAACCTGATGAACGTGAAGTGGTCATGTCTTATGCCAAATTGCTGCTATCAAAATTAGATAGATATGATCAGGCTTTAACGCTTCTGCAAACCTTCCTAAAAAATCATCCAGAGGATAATGAAGCTCAGCAATTCTTATTAGGTTTAATTAACCAGAAAAACCCACAAGAAGCGTTATCAAAACTCGATGAGATGATTGAAGCTGATCCTGAGAATTATGAGTTACGCTTCGCAAAAGCCGCGTTGTTAGACAAGAACGGTGATGTTGAAGGTTCTGTCAAAGAGCTCAATGATATCATTAACGAAGATCCGCAAGGTATCAATGGCAATGAGGCTCGTGTCATGCTTGCGTCATATTACGCATCACAGCAGGATTTCAAAAAAGCACGTGAGCTGGCTCAAGCTGTTTTGGATGTCGCGCCAGAAGAAAGTGGGGCATTGCTGGTCAGAGCAAAACTGGACTTGATGGATGAAAAATATGATCAAGCGGTGACTGACCTGAGAACAGTGTTAAGAAACTCACCTGATTCAGATGAAGCCATGATCTTGCTGGCGCAAGCGTATCAAAGACAGGGTTCTGATGCGCTCGCAGAAGATAGCTTCAGACAAGCATTAGCAGCCAATCCACATAACGCCACTGCAGCATTAACAGTGGCAGGGTTGTTAGTTAACGAAAATAATTATGACAAAGCTGAGCAGGTTTTAGTCACCGCTTTAGAGAAAAACCCTACAAACGCCACTTTACTACAGCAATTGACTGAAGTCAGAATTCTGAAAAAAGACTGGCAGGCGGGTATTGAAACCATTGATCTACTTAAAGATCAGCAAGGCGATACCTTACTTTCTTATCTACTGTCTGGGCAATTGTACGAAGGGCAAGGCGACTATGCTCTGGCAAAAGCTGAGTATCAAGCGGCGCTTGAATTAGCTCCAAATTCAAGTCGTGCGATGCAAGGTCTGGCAACCTCGATGGAAGCGTTGGGAGAAAATGAACAGTTAGAAACGTATCTGAACAATTTCAACCAACAAAATCCTAACTCTATGAATGGATTTGCAACACTGGCCATTCATTATTTCAGAGTAGAAAAAGCGGAACAGGCAATCGATATTCTTGAATCAAAGCTTGTCGAACAGAAAAGATGGACGCTGGGTTACTCTTTATTAATCGACTATTATTTGCGGAATGACAAGTTATCCGAAGCGGCAAATATACTGAAAAAAGCCGTTGATAATGTCGATGACAATATTCGATTCTCATTACAGCTAGCCTCCATTGAAGAATCACGTGGCAATTATGCTGAGGCACGTGATCTATATGAAGGCATTCTTGCAAAAAATAATAATGTCGATATTGCTGCCAATAATCTGGCCAGCTTATTAACGGATCGGTTTGAGTCGCCTGAGAACTTAAACCGCGCTTTGGAAATTACCCAACGGTTTAAAACGTCAACACAACCTTATTTCCTCGACAGCTATGGTTGGGCTAATGTGAAATTAAATCAGCTGGATGAAGCTAAGCCAGTACTTGAACAGGCGGTAGCATTAGAGCCCAATGTCGCTGTATTTAATTATCACCTAGGTGTGTTACATGTAAAACAAGGTAATAGTGAGCTAGCAAGACAATATCTGAACACGGCTAAACAGCAAGCATCACAAAATAATGAAAGTGACTTAATAGTGGATATTGATTCAGCCATCAGCTCACTGAACAATTGATAACGGATAATAAGTTAAATCGGGAATTTCAATGATACCTGTCGTAATGTCGGGAGGAAGTGGTACACGCTTGTGGCCACTTTCACGTAAGCATAAACCCAAACAATTTTTAAATTTGTTTGGTGATGACTCCATGTTTCAACAAACCATCCTTAGATTAGGTGGTTTGAATAATTCACCGCCTATAGTGGTGTGTAATGAGAGCCACAGATTCATGGTGGCGGAACAATTACTCGAAATTGATATTGAGAAACCCAGCATTCTGTTAGAACCCGTAGGTAGAAATACGGCACCGGCAATTGTCAGTGCCGCTTTTCAGGCATTGTCACGTGAAGAAGACCCCGTACTTTTAGTGTTGGCAGCTGATCATGTGATTGCCGATATTGACGCTTTTCATCAAGCAATAAAGCTCGCTGAACAACAAGCTATGGTCGGAAATTTAGTCACATTTGGTATTGTTCCAACTTGCGCACATACTGGCTATGGCTATATTCAAGCTGAGGAAAAAGCCACGATTTCTGCTGTTCAGCAGTTTGTCGAAAAACCTGACTCCGCTACGGCTGAAGCGTATCTGTCCTCAGGTGATTATTACTGGAACAGCGGTATGTTTATGTTTAAAGCGTCAGTATTAATTGAGGAAATGAGCAAGTTTCATCCCGACATCATTGAACAGTGTCGTTTAGCTGTTGCCAACAGTGAACAGGATTTAGACTTTGTACGCTTGAGTAAAGAGGCTTTTGAGGCCTGTCCATCTGATTCCATCGACTATGCTTTAATGGAAAAAACACAAAAAGCAGTGGTGGTTCCTCTTGATGCTGGCTGGAACGATGTTGGATCCTGGTCATCCTTGTGGGAGTGTTCACAACAGGATGAGAACAATAATGTTCTCAAGGGTGATGTTGAAATACAGAATGTAAAGAATGCTTATATACACAGTGAGCACCGACTTGTCTCGGCTATAGGTGTTGAAAATCTGGTCATTGTGGAAACAGCTGATGCGGTCATGGTTGCCAGCAAAGACCAAGCACAAGACATTAAAGACATTGTCGCCAAGCTAAAAAAACAATCACGTTCTGAAGCCGAAAATCATCGGCTTTGTTATCGACCATGGGGTTATTATGATTCCATCGATCTTGGCGAACGTTTTCAGGTCAAACGTATCCGAGTAAAACCGGGGGCATCTCTTTCATTGCAAATGCATCATCATCGAGCTGAGCATTGGGTAGTAGTTCAAGGTACAGCAGAGGTGACCAGAGAAGATGAAGTCTTTTTACTGTCAGAAAATGAATCCACCTTTATTCCTGTTGGGCAAAAACATCGATTGCATAACCCTGGTAGAGTACCTCTAGAAATTATCGAAATTCAATCCGGTGGCTATCTTGGTGAAGACGATATTGTTCGCTTCCAGGATAATTACCATCGACATTAAGCTATCTAAATGAACATCCATATTGAACAGTTGATGTCAGATTCTGGCGTCAAATTTGGTACAAGTGGTACCCGAGGTCTTGTCAAAGACATGACAGATTTAGTGTGTTTTGCTTATACCTCAGCATTTTTGCAGCATTTAATTCACGAAAAGCAGATACAGAAAGGGGATCAAGTTGGTATCGGTGGTGACTTAAGGTCCAGCAGTCCACGTATTATGAATGCAGTGGCCAAAGCTAGCCAGTATTATAGTCTGCAGCCACTGAATCTGGGTTTTATTCCCTCCCCAGCAGTCGCCTTGTACGGAATTCAACATCATATGGCGACCATTATGGTTACCGGAAGCCACATTCCTGATGATCGAAATGGTATGAAGTTTAATTTGCCAATTGGTGAAATACTTCAGGCTGATGAGCAAGCTATCAAACAACAATGGGTTGATATTCCGGATGAGCTGTTTGATGACCATGGTGCATTTATCAAACAAGATGCTGTGTTAAGTGAGCCATCTTTCTCTGCTCAAAAACACTACATTGAGCGCTTTACTCAGTTTTTACCTGATAATTGTTTGGCAGGTATGACGATCGGTGTATATCAGCATTCTGCTGTGGGTCGAGACCTGCTGCAACAAATCTTGTCGGCACTAGGAGCCAACACTATTTGTCTAGGCAGGAGTGAGCAGTTTGTCTCAGTAGACACTGAAGCTATTCGGTCTGAAGATGTCGAACTTGCTCAACAGTGGGCAAGCGAACATGCTTTGGATGCCATTGTGTCAACAGACGGGGATAGTGATCGACCTTTGATCAGTGATGAACATGGACGCTGGCTCAGAGGTGATATTGTCGGCTTATTAACCGCGCTCTACCTGGGGGCGGATATCGTGGTTACGCCTGTCAGTAGTAACTCTTGCGTGAACGCCGACTTTTTTGAACAGGTGTTGCGAACACGAATCGGCTCACCCTATGTGATAGCAGCCATGCAAACAGCGGCTACAAACTCGCCTGAAGAAGGTGTCGTTGGATATGAAGCGAATGGAGGATTTCTGCAGCAATCAGCCATTGAGCTATCAGGAAAAACTCTAAGTCCACTACCCACACGTGACGCCATCATTGTGATTTTAAGTGTCTTATTACTGGCAAAACAAAGGCAACAGACAGTCTCTGAACTGAATGCATCGATGCCTGCGATTTATACCAGCAGCGATCGCCTGAAAAACTTCGCATTGGAAAAAAGCCGTTTATTGCTGGATACGTTAATAGTGGATAAGCAGATTAATAGCGAGCAGGTACAACAGTTGTTTCCTTTTATGGGCGAGATCAAAGCAGTGGATACCACTGATGGTGTCAGACTATCTTTTGCAGATGATGAAATCATTCATATCAGGCCTTCTGGTAATGCACCTGAATTACGTTGTTATACTGAAGCTAGTCGTGAAGAACGAGCCATAGAGCTGAATCAACTTGCTCTGAAAGCGATGAGTGACTGGTCTGAATCTGTTTAATAAAAGTCTGTATATCTAAATGTTGATGGTTCCAGGGTTAGATAGGTCTTTCCAATGCCCGGTTAATGGTTTCAATTAATAATTCAAAGTTGACTGGCTTAGTCAGATAATAATCGAAACCCGCCTTCAACCCTTTATCAATATCATGAGGCATGGCGTTCGCGCTCAGTGCAATCGTTTTGATGTCACGGGTGATCGCCGAACGTTTGAGTGATTCTAATGCCTCAAAGCCGTTCATCCCAGGTAAGTTAATATCCATCAGAATGACTGCTGGCTCATATTGTCTGGCTAATTCCAAGCCTATTTCAGCATCGCTAGCAGCGATAAGGTCAAACTGAATATATTGTCTAAAGACTCTTTTAATCAAATTGAGATTAGTTGGGTTATCTTCAATACATAAGATTTTGACGTGCTCTTTGGAGTCATCCTCCATTTGTTCTGGTTCGTGATGTTCTGATGATAATAGAGAGCCGTTTGTCACCTTGGAACGTTGCAGTTCAATCCAAAATGTGGCGCCTTTGTCTTGCTCACTTTCAAAGCCAAAGCGTCCGTTCATGAGTTTAATCAGCTCTCGGCTGATGACTAAACCAATACCGGTGCCCTGTATACCTGAGTTGTCTTTATCGAGACGATCAAAAGGTTCAAACAGGCAACGTTGTAATTTTTCATCAATACCGTAGCCGGTATCCTGGATAGCAATACGAAGAGAGGATTTATAAGTACTGCTTATAATAATCTTAATTTTGCCATTCGGTTTATTGTATTTGGCCGCGTTAGATAAAAGATTGAGTAACACCTGTTTGAGTTTAATGTGATCGGCTTTCACAAATAAAGATGAAATATTGGCTGGATATGACTCTTCAATATGCAGATTTAAAGACTGAATTTGAGTTTGTATAAAGGGAATAAGATCATCAATAAGTGGTTTTAATTGCACATCTTCCACTGAGACTGACATATGGCCGCTTTCAATACGTGATAAGTCCAGTATGTCATTAATCAGTGAGAGTAGATGATTTCCTGAATTCTCGATCATGCTGACCGATTCACGTTGATCTTCATTTAGATTATCTAGCTGTAAGAGCTGCGAGAAACCAATGATGGCATTGAGTGGTGTGCGAAGTTCATGACTCATTTTTGCCAGAAATTCACTTTTTGCTTCATTAGCGTGCTTGGCCTGTTGCATGGCCTTGATTAACTCTTGCTGATATTGGTGACGTTCTGAAATATCCCGAATTACACCAATATAGAATTTCCGATGGCCAAATTGCATCGGACTGATGTTAAGTTCAATGGGAAATTCGGTGCCGTCTTTTCTGGTGGCAGATAAAGAACGCGTTCTGTGTATGATTTTAGGCTCATGAATATTGGCATGCTTAAGATAACTATCATGTTTATGCCGTTCATTTTTATCTATCAGAATGGAAACTGGTTGCCCGATAAGTTCCGCTTCCTGATAACCAAATAACAGACAGACAGCGGGATTCACCATGGTGATTTTTCCAACATCATCAATAGTGACAAAGCCATCATCAGTCTGTTTTATGATGGCATCACGTTGTTGTAGTGAGGCAATGCGTTGTTGCGTTGAGCGGCGGTAGAAATAGGTACCAAATGCCGTCATGAAAATCACAAATACGATGCTGATAACCACACTGAATAATAGGGAACGATAGAGTTTATAAACTTCGGCGACTTCTGTTTCCGTCACGATTCCCATATTCAGATGGTCATCCCAGCGCCAGCTACCGATGACTTTGACACCGCGATAATCACGATATCCTTTTAGGCTCACGCCCGTCTGGTGTTGGGTCAATGATTTCGCCATTAGCGTGAGCGGAGCATTGGCAGCAACTGGTTTTTTCTCAGAGCTTAAGAGATTAACGCCGGGATCTCGCACTTCCAGTGCCAATTCGCTTAATGGATGAGCTGCATCAATTAATCCGGCTTGGATAAGCTGCTTAGTAAACTTACTTTGAGTGAGCATTCGCCCATGTTCATCTATCGCGTAGGCTTGGCCTGTTTGCCCCACTTGGTTCTCATGAAAAGCAGGGTTGAAAATCTTGTCGGGATCGATTTCGAAAGCAAAAAAAGCAACTGTTTTTCCAGCCCAATCATGAACGGGGGCAATAAAGAGCATGGTTGGCGTGGGGTAATTCTGCCCAAGTGTTTTCTGCCATGAGCTTGAAGGCATAAAAGGATGGGAAGTGTAGACTGTGTTTGTCGGTAAATCCGTACGGATGTTGAGTGGAAGTTGGACTTGATTGTCTTCATTTGCAAAGCCACTCACGCCCGATAAAATCATCTCGCCATGCGTTGAGAACAGCTTGTAGTCAAGGTAACCTTCATTGCTCAATATCGCTTTGATGTTGCCATCAACAAGTCGATATAAATCTTGTTGCATCACTTTGTTATCCTGCTTATTCGCTAATAAAGCAATCTGTTGGATAACAGTGTTTTCTGCCCAGTAAAGGCTGTTACGTTGATGATTGGTGTAGGACTGTTTAACGCGATTGATGGAAGTGGTCAGTGCGGTATTGAGGCGTGTAGTCACGTCTTCCTGAATCAAGGAAAACAGGTGCGACGCAGCCACAGTGGCTGTTATCACTGCGACTAATAAAATAACGATGGCAACCACAACAGGTTTACTTAACCACTTACTCTTACTCACCTGAAATGATGTACCTTTTTATTTTTATTATGAAAGTGTCAATGCCATTTTGTTGGCATAATCAACCAAATTTAAAGCAGCGGCTATTCGAGCACAAACATTCCTATCCTGTCCAGTATTAAAGCCGTTCTCAAAATCATGATTTAACGCATATTGTGACTTCTCATTGACGTTTTTAGTGTGTAGTATCGAGGATGATGATTACATCAAATATTTAAGAATGTAGTCAGGGGCATGAGTAGAGACGCGAGTCCCTCATGCTGAATTGTCGAGACATCCGAAGGAAGCACAGCATGCTGGAGAATTATCTCCCGATTTTGTTGTTTATCATCATCGGCATCGGTTTTGGTGTTCTGCCATTGTTGGCCGGCTTTGTATTGGGGCCTCGGCATCCTGACAGTGAAAAACGATCAGCCTATGAATGTGGATTCGAGCCTTTTGAAGATGCCCACATGAAGTTTGATGTTCGTTATTATCTTGTTGCTATTCTTTTCATCATTTTCGATTTAGAAATTGCATTCCTTTTCCCATGGGCCATCGTTTTAGATGAGATCGGTGTGTTTGGTCTCGTGGCCATGTTCCTATTTTTAGGCATTCTGGTGGTTGGGTTTGTATATGAATGGAAAAAAGGAGCGCTGGAGTGGGAATAGAAGGTGTTCTCGAAAAAGGCGTTGTCACCACATCGGCTGACAAACTCATTAATTGGGCAAGAACCGGATCTTTATGGCCAATGACATTTGGTCTGGCCTGTTGTGCAGTAGAAATGATGCATGCCGGGGCGGCACGTTACGATTTGGATAGATTTGGCATTGTATTCAGAGGCAGTCCACGTCAATCGGATGTGATGATTGTGGCTGGCACGCTGGTAAACAAAATGGCACCTGCTTTGCGTAAAGTCTATGACCAGATGTCCGAACCACGCTGGGTTATTTCAATGGGCTCCTGTGCCAACGGCGGTGGTTATTATCATTATTCTTATTCCGTT